>NZ_JBWKYI010000021.1:0-100488 GCF_059423705.1 Pedobacter sp. GW460-11-11-14-TSB4 | reverse complement strand
TAGGGTTTAGGGTTTAGGGTTTAGGGTTTAGGGTTTAGGGTTTAGGGTTTAGGAAAAACACTGATTTGATATTTTGTGTTTGATAATAATGAAAAGCATATAATAAATGACCAATGCATCTAGACACACATACACTTAAATGACCTTCTATTCCTCATATGGTAAAACTATTTCGTGTTGATCCGTGCCTCCGCGGCTAAATATTTATTGGTTCATTGGTCATTAGTTCATTGGTCATTGGTTCATTAGTTAGCGTGATGCATGAAAAATTCTCCTATCAATCTATAGCTCTAAAAAAAATTAGTGGTTAGCGTTTAGTAAAAAAACAAATCTATGTAATCCGACAATCTGTGTGATCAGTTTCCAAAAAAAAAGCGTCCCGATTTAAAACCGGGACGCCTTACCAAATGCTTGTCTTTATCTTAATTATATTACTCGGCGTTGTAGGCCAATAATAATCTCGGTTTTTCGTAACCGTAACGTTTCGGGTGCTCCATAATCTGTTTCATAGAAATCACTTTATAAACATAGCCACCCGTTTCACGGTTCAGCTTCATTTTGTAGTAATTATCCTGATTTTGATTATTGATCTGCTTGCGCAGGCGTCCGTCGCCAACATTGTAAGCCGCAGCTACCAAGGTCCAGCTTTCTAAACCTTTATACATTTCTTTAATGTATTTGCAGGCAGCAATTGTCGATTTGCGCAGATTATAGCGTTCATCAACATTTCCGTTTACTCTTAATCCGTAGGTACGGGCTGTGCCAGGCATAAACTGCCAGATTCCGGCTGCACCTTTTGGAGAAACTCCTTCCGCCATTCCAGATTCGACCAGGGCCAAATACTTAAAATCGTTGGGAATTCCGTACGCAGCGAGAATAGGCTCAATTACCGGAAACCATTTTGCTGCTTTCGCATGCAATTGATTGGTTTGTGTATTTCCGTAACTGTGTGCTGCAAGGATTTTTTTCATTTTGCGTTCTACCTTTTTATCGCCTAAGGGCAGGGTTTCTTCTGCAAAATTTAACTGTGCCATTAAAGATAGCGGCTTTTGCGCGCTTTCAACTTCCAGGCTATCAGATTTGGGTATTGTAGTGTTTAATTTTTCTTCTTTTAAAAGACTTTTTTGTGCTAAGGGCATTTGGTAAGCGAACACTTTTGCCAAGATAAATAGTGTTGCCACTACCGCAAATGGTACGATGTGTTTCTTTAACATTTTCCTCCTTTTTTTGGTGAACTTATATAAAAACGTTGGCAAAGGTAAAAAATAATAAGCACATTATCAAACAGTTACAAAAATACCCTCCAAAATCAGCCCTTAAAGTACTTTAAACGTGGATTTTAAATTTTGATTTTCAGGCGAATTTTTCTATTTTAGAGGCTATTTTTTTATCTAATTTTTCCGCTCTGAAAATTGTTATGTTCATCAATTTTTCATAAATTTGCAACCCGCATTTTTAATGTGGTTAAAAGCGTATCATGATAAATAAAAACAACAGGAACAGTCGGGATGACAAGTCCAAACCAGGCAGTCGAAAAACAGAAGGCAGAAGTAGTTCGGCCGGGTCTGACAGAAGAAGATCAGACGACAAAGACAGCAAATTCAAAAAATCATCCGATTCAAAAGAGGGCTTCAAACCCAGAAGCGCAGACGGTAAAGATTTCAAATCAAAATCTTTCGGAGACAAAAAAGACTTCAGGCCAAGAACAGGAGACCGTGATTTTAAATCGAAAGATGGAGAGTCGAAAGGATTCAAATTTGGAGACCGCGAATTTAAATCAAAAGATAACAACTCAAAATCAGAAGACCGCAGCTTCAAATCCAGAGAAGGTGGATCGAGAGATTATAAACCAAGAACCGGAGACCGTGATTTTAAATCGAGAGATGGCGGAGCGAGAGATTACAAACCAAGAACAGGAGACAGAGATTTTAAACCAAGAGAAGGTGGTGCAAGAGATTATAAGCCAAGAACAGGAGAACGCGATTTCAAATCTAAGGATGGAGATTCGAGAGATTTTAAACCGAGAACTGGCGACCGCGACTTTAAATCCAGAGAAGGCGGACCGAGAGATTACAAGCCAAGAACAGGCGACCGTGATTTCAAATCGAAAGATGGCGGACCGAGAGATTTCAAACCTAGAGAAGGTGGTTACAAAGAGTACAAATCAAGGGGCAAATCAGATGATTTCAAGCCAAGTGCTGGAAGTTCAAGAGATGTAAAGCCTAGAGAGCCGAGAGAAGGCGATACCCGTCCGTTTAGAAAACGTGAGGAAGCCCAACCAAGAGATACAGAATTTAACCGCCCGGAGCGGACTGTAATTACCCAGGGCCGCAAAACAAATGAAGATAAAGGCTTAATTCGCCTGAACAGATATATTTCAAATGCAGGCATCTGCTCTCGCCGTAAGGCCGATGAGTTAATTGCTGCCGGCATTATTACCGTAAACGGAGAAGCCATTACCGAATTAGGGCATAAAGTTGACCCGGCAAAAGATTTAGTGCGTTACAACGGAGAGTTATTGAAACGCGAGAAAAAAGTTTACGTTTTATTAAACAAACCAAAAGATTACATCACCACTACCGACGATCCGCAGGAACGCCGGACAGTAATGCAATTGGTTGACAAAGCAAGCCGTGAGCGTATTTATCCGGTTGGTCGTTTAGACCGCAACACCACAGGTTTATTATTAATGACAAACGATGGTGATTTAGCGGATAAATTATCACATCCTAAAAACGGTATCACCAAAATTTATAATGTTGAGTTAGATAAGGCTTTATCACAAGGCGATTTAAACAAAATTGCTTTTGGTTTAGAACTGGAAGATGGATTGATTAAACCTGATAACATTTCTTATGTGGCAGGTGGTACCAAAAAAGAAATCGGCATCCAGATTCACAGCGGTAAAAACAGAATTGTTCGCCGTATTTTCGAACACCTGGGTTACAATGTAGAAAAACTAGATCGTGTGGTATATGGCAATTTAACCAAGAAAGACCTACCTCGTGGCAGATGGCGCTATCTTGAAGATCATGAACTGATCCAGATTAAACATTTAATAAAATAGAATTTAAGAGGCAACCAATGGTTGCCTTTTTTGTTACTTGCTAACAAGATCTCATCGTGAGCAAGCATTTTTTTCCGAAAAATGTTGGAGTGGATATAACAGGATACGAGGTATCGTCATTCCCAACTTGATTGGGAATCGTAATGCCTTGGTAGGGCGTGTAGACTACATTAAGATTCCCGCCTGCGCGGGAATGAGGACCATTATTTAGAATCCATTAATGGTTGCCTTTTTTGTTTTAGTTCTTCAGCATTATCGTCCTCGTTTGAAACGAGGATGACTGAGCATGACGATTGCATCGTCACGTATTGCACATTACAAATACGAGCCTCGCTACAACGATAAATAAATTTCTCGGCGCTTCTGTGCCTCCGTGGCGAATTAAATTTTAATTCCCCATATTTGCTAAAATCAATATCGTTTTTCATGAAAAAAATTAGTTCATTATTCCTACTCTCTATATTGTCAACATTAACATTTGCGCAAAAAGCTAATTACAATCTCATTGTTGGTACATATACCGCACCTGGAAAAAGCGAGGGGATATATACCTATAATTTTAATGCTTCAACTGCAGCCACAACGATAAAAAGCATTACAAAAAACACGGCCAATCCGAGTTACCTGGCCGTTTCTCCTGATCAGAAATTTGTTTATGTGGTGAATGAAACCGGGGCTACCAGCACCGTAAGTGCTTTTAAATACAACGCAGCAAGCGGCGCTTTAACTTTTTTAAATAAGGTAGATAGCCATGGCGCTGATCCATGTTTTATTACTGTTGATGCCAAAAATGTAATCGTAGCCAATTATAGCGGCGGCAGTTTGGCCATATTTTCACGAAAAGCAGATGGGGCTTTAACCGAAGCTTTACAAACCATCGAGCATACCGGAAAAAGTATCGACCCAAAAGGCAGACAAGAAAGCGCACACGTACACATGGTTAAATTCACACCAGATTATAAACACCTAATTGTTAACGATTTGGGTGAAGATCGGATTTATATCTACAACTACAAACCTGCCGCAAAAGAAAATATTCTGACCGTTAAGTCAGTTATTAAAACCAATGCAGGTACTGGCCCGAGGCACATCACTTTTAGCCCGAATGGAAAATTTGCCTATTTAGCGCACGAATTTAACGGGAGTATAACTGCTTTCGCTTATTCGAACGGAAGTTTAACTAAAATCCAGGAGATTGGCACTACATCAAAAGATTTCACTGGAAAAGTTGATGCTGCTGATATCCATGTTTCAGCTGACGGAAAATTTCTTTACGAAACCAACCGTGGAGATGCCAATAGCATTTCTGCTTTTTCAGTTCTGCCTACAGGAAAATTGAAATTTATCGAAACGGTAAGTACACTGGGTAAAGGACCAAGAAACTTCACCATCGATCCGACCGGAAAATTTCTATTAATCGGTCATCAATACACGAATAACATCGTTATTTTTAAGCGAAATAAAACCACAGGCAAATTAAGCGATAGCGGTAAACGTATTGATGTTGGTGCGCCAGTTTGTTTGGTTTTTAATTAATCACCTAAAATTAAGCCAATGGAAAACTTCGATTGGACAAAATTCACGCTCAGGATTGCCGTTAAAGCAAAACTTGAAGACCTGTATAACGCCTGGACACAGGCCAACGAAATTGAGAAATGGTTTTTAAGTGAGGCGGAATTTTCTGACGAGAATAATGTATTGCTCAACAAAACGCAAAACGTATTGAAGGGCGATCGATACAAATGGATCTGGTATCTGTATGATGATATTGAAACCGGCAGCATTACCCAAGCCAATGGCAAAGATGAACTTCAGTTTACTTTTGCTGGCGAATGTTTGGTTGATATTAAACTTAGAGAAGAGTTTGAATACACCATTGTGGAGTTGACTCAAAAAAATATCCCTTTAAATGATCAGGCAAAAAGAAACATTCGGTTAGGTTGTCACAACGGCTGGAGTTTCTATCTGGTTAATCTAAAATCTGTTTATGAAGGTGGCCTGGACTTAAGAAATAAGGATAACCGCTTTAAACCCATGCTGAATAATTGAGATGATGGATTTAGCGGTGAAGGAAAGAGAAATTCAGGAATTAGGATTTTCGGTGATAGATGATGTATTTACAGATCAGGAAATTGAAGATATCTTAGCGGCGATTGACAAAACAGATCCAACTAAAGAAACCTTTAGAAAATCGGAAGATCTTTTCGCGATACGTCAGTTTTTAAAAGAAGTTCCAGCCAGCACTGGCTTAATCTTCAACAACAACTTAAAAAAGATTATAAGAGAAATTTTTGGCGAAGATTATTTTCTTGTTAAATCGATATATTTTGATAAACCCGAAACTTCAAACTGGTTTGTATCCTACCACCAGGATTTAACCATTTCAGTTGATCAAAAGGCTGAAATAGCAGGCTTTGGACCTTACACCAGGAAACATAATCAGTTTGCCGTTCAACCTCCGCTTAATATCCTGGAGAGTAATTTTACTATCCGCATTCATCTCGACGACACCAACGAAGAAAACGGCGCACTTAAAGTAATTTCAAACTCTCATAGCAAGGGCATTTACCGTCCGGAGAATATTGACTGGAGCATAGAAAAAGAGCTGAGCTGCAATGTAACAAGTGGCAGCGTGATGATTATGAAACCGCTTCTTTTACACAGTTCGAACAGAACAACAAACAACCAAAAAAGAAGGGTGATTCATCTAGAATTCAGCAATCAGCTATTGCCGAAGGAATTAAAATGGTCGGAACATTTGAGCTTAACGTGGTAGACTGAAACACGTTCAGTATGACAGAACATGTAAATAAATTAAGTTCCGTTCCCTTACACGGTCGTCATGCTTAATTTATTTCAGCATCTTTACGGCATCAAACAGAACAAAAGAAGTTATGGAACGATGTGGCTGCGTTTACATATTAACGAATCATACCCATACAGTTTTGTACATTGGCGTAACATCAGATTTATATTTCAGAATAGTAGAGCACAAAGAAAAGGAGCATCCTAATTCATTTACAGCTAAATACAATTGTAATAGACTCGTTTATTATGAGCAGTTCGATTCTATTGAGGAAGCCATTGCGAAAGAAAAGCAATTGAAAAACTGGCGGAGGGCATGGAAGATAAATTTAACTAACCAAAGCAATCCTAATTGGGACGATTTGTTCAATACCATTGAATAAAGAAGATTCCTGTCCTCAGTTTAACTCCGGACTTTCCTAGCATGATAGATACTGAAACAAGTTCAGTATGACGCAACCAAGAATAGCATGACGCAGTAAAGAACAAATTAACCAAGATTAAATCCTGCGTGATCGTCATCCTGAGTTCATCTCAGGATCTTCCCTAGCATGATAGATACTGAAACAAGTTCAGTATGACGCAGTCAAGAATAGCATGAAGCAGTGAAGAATAAATTAAACAAGATTAAAATCCTGCCAACCGATCGTCCCTGAGTTCATCTCAGGATCTTTCATAGCATGATAGATACTGAAACAAGTTCAGTATGACGCAGTCAAGAATAGCATGAAGCAGTGAAGAATAGATTAAACAAGATTAAAATCCTGCCAACCGATCGTCGTCCTGAGTTTAACTCAGGATCTTATAGCATGATAGATGCTAAAACAAATCTGTATGACGACCCGAAAAAACAAAAAAATGGTCCCGATTTTCACCGGGACCATTCTAATATTGTATTTAGCAATTTTATGCTGGTTCTGCAACCCTTGCAACATTACGGTAAGGGAATTCGTTAAAAATGTGTCTGCGGGCAAAACGACCCGGAGAATCGGCATTAACCAATTTCACGTAGATTGCTTTTGGCACATCGAAATATTCGTAAGCACTACCATCAAAAAACTGGATATTTAAAACCTGTTGTTTGTATTCGAAATCCTGAATATTCGATAATGTTGTTGTTTGCGTATACGTTTCGATATTCTGTTCGCGTGTTTCTGGCGCAATACTTACCAGGAAATGGTAAGCTTCGATAATTTCTTTACTTCTGGCTTCTGCATCTAATTTCTCTTCTTCCTGCTGAAATTTATCAGGGTGACAATCTTTCATCAATGTCCGGTACACAGATTTAAGCTCTTTTAACTCAGCATTTTTATCTACGCTCAAAAGCTTTCTGTAATCAACTATTTTCTTCATTTGGGATAACCTCTTTTTATTTTTTGTTGAAATGATTTTAGGAATCTTTATCTGCCAAACCGTTTCAAGCCGCAAAGATACGATTTATAATCATTTGATTTTGAGAAAGTTTACTTTTGCTAAGTATTTCTTTTTTAAGGTGTTCTCAATAGCTCTTTTTTTTTGAGCCGTCATCATTGATAAATTTGAATTTATAATCTGGATCAATTATCTCTCCGCCAATATCCTGAAAAGATTCGAACATCCCCCTCCAATCTTCAGTATCATCTTCAACATCACTATCCCAGCAAATTAATCCGCAATATCCATTGTTAGTGTTTAATACAACACCAAATTCGCCTTCTAATGATACTTTGCACCCCACTTTAAAGCCCTGGTTTCGCTTCCATCTACTTGATCTACTATAAATTTCTATTCCCAGCTTATATTCTTTCAAAAATTGAAAAGAATCCCATTCTCCATTAGGCCTAAACAGATTCATAATACTTGTAAAGTCAGGGACATTATCACCATGGATATAATAAAGTTCTTCAACAAAGAGATCAGTAAATTTTTGTAATTCAACACCACCTATATTTCTTTGAATTAAATCTTTTAACAATCTTTCCGCTTTGAATAAATCATCAAATAACTCAACGAGTTCAAATTTTTTCCAGTATTGGCTTTTGGTAAGCTTAATAGATGACTTTTTCTTAAAGATATTTTTAAAAAAATTATGAAGCATAGATTTATATTTAAGAATCAAATATACATCTCATGCTCTGCAAGAAAAATATCAAATCTACAAATCAATTTATCTTGATGTATATCGCAAAAAAGCCATCCGATTTATATCGAATGGCCAAATAATTTTTTTCTAACCCTTGATTTTAAGCCTAATTTTGATATTTAGCTTGTAACGAATTTTCGATTACTTCCTTATAATAATTAACATAAACCGGGAGGATCTTTTTCAGGTCAAAATCTTGTGCCCTTGCAAAAGCATTTTCTTTGAAACGATTCAGGGTTTCATCATCTTTTAATATTTCAATGGCATGGGCGGCCATCGCGTCTACATCTCCAACGTTGCTCATGTAGCCACAAAAACCATCAACGTTAAGCTCGGGTAAACCGCCGGCATTGGTGGTAATTGCAGGCACTTTACAGGCCATTGCTTCTAATGCTGCTAAACCGAAGCTTTCAGATTCTGACGGCATTAAGAAGAGATCTGAAACCGATAGGATTTCTTCTACCGCATCCTGCTTACCTAAAAACCTTACATTTTCGCAAATATTCAATGACCGGCATAATTGCTCATCGTAAGCACGTTCAGGTCCATCACCTACCATTAACAATTTGGAAGGAATTACAGCCTGTACTTTTTCGAAAATCCGGATCACATCAGCGGTACGTTTCACTTTCCTGAAATTACTGGTGTGAATTAAAATACGTTCGTTATTCGGCGCAATTGCTTTTTTGAAATGCCCTTTTGCCTGTAAACTGAATCGCGAAAAATCTATAAAATTTGGGATTACCTTAATTTCTTTTGTAATCTCGAAATGGTTATAGGTATCTTCTTTTAAATCTTCCGACACTGTAGTTACGCCATCGCTTTGATTAATAGAAAAGGTAACCACAGGTTTATAAGTTGGATCTTTACCTACCAAAGTAATATCGGTACCGTGCAAAGTAGTTACCACAGGGATATTGATACCATAGCTGGCCAGAATCTGCTTCGCCATAAACGCTGCAGAAGCATGTGGAATAGCGTAATGAACATGTAACACATCAAGCTGTTCGAAACGGACAACATCTACCAGTTTACTGGCCAAAGCCGATTCGTAAGGGGCATAATCGAAGAGTGGATAATCTCTTACCGAAACTTCATGATAAAACAGATTAGCCGAAAAGAAATCCAGCCTGGCAGGCTGACTATATGTGATAAAGTGAACCTGATGACCCTCGTTAGCAAGTGCCTTACCAAGTTCTGTTGCAACTACTCCACTACCGCCAAAAGTGGGGTAGCAAACAATTCCTATCTTCATTGTACATGTATTGTTGTTACCGCAAATGTACCCGATTTTAATCTATATTGCGTGTCGGCTTATTGCAATAAAAACAGATAGCTTTTCGAGAACAATTGCCGCAGATTAGCAGATTAATTTCAATTCGAAAATTGAAGCTTAATAGCTTCTAATGATTCTTTTGTACTGCAAAGATTTTTCATTAAAATTAATTAACAAACCTATTCCTAGTTTTGATATAGCGAGATAATTCAAAACTTGCGCATAATGTTCATTTATCAACTCAGATTTAGATTTCACCTCGATAATAACTTTATCATCGACAACAAAATCAGCATAAAATTTATGTTTAAGTATAGTTCCTTTGTAATTTACAGAAAATTCTTTCTCTCTTTCGTACTTGATATTTCTATTCCTAAGTTCGAATTCTAGCGCATCTTTGTAGACAATTTCTGAAAACCCTTTCCCCAAAATACGATGTATTTCCATCGTAATTCCAATTAACAAATAACATTCTTCCTGAAAAGGATAATCAATATCACTATATGAATCTCCCATAAATATAAGTTTATTTAATCTGCGAATCTGCGGCTAAAACATCCTCCATTACATCAGCGAACTTTCAATTAAAATGCCAAATCAAAAAACCTCATGTAACCTTTAATAACAGGTAACATAGAAATCACTAGAATATAAGATGAGGAAAATTGAGGAAATTTCTGCCTAAATAATTATTTTAGGTTTCTCATTTCCTCTTTTATCACAAGGAAAAGTTCGTTAGGTCTTTGGGTACCGATAAAATATTCCAGACCATCGCGATCGGTTAAAACAACCGCATCCTTACCCGACGAATAAAAGCGGATTGTACCTTTTGTATGCAGGTTATAAACCGGATTATTGAAAAAATAACGACTATAGGTTGCCTTACGCACATCAACAATGCTGTTCAGATCAATCTTAACGCGCTTGGTTGTCCAAAGGCCATCCAGGATCATGCTGCCATTATCGACCACAATTTTGTACTGAATCAGGAAAAGCAAAAGCATAGAAACGCCGATAATCCCAAAACCTACCACGAGGAATAGGTCTTGCGTATTGTCGCGATCGCGCTCATAAACGTAGGCGGCAAAACAAAATGCAGCCATAATCAGCCTAATGAAAATACGAACATAATCACGGCCGATGTATTGTTTTTCGATATAGGCGTATTTGCTTTCCACTTATTTAATTTTGAGTTCGAATATAGCAACTTTTTTTGTTGCAGTAGTTAATTTATATCGGTTATCCTGGCGCATACCCGCAATCCAGACAATTTCGCCATTTCCGTTAACCAAAATGGGTGTAACGCTTTTCAAATGTAGGGGAACTTTCTCGTCGATAAAATAATCGCTCACTTTTTTGGGGTTTCGCATACCCAATGGGATAAACTTATCTCCGTTTTGCCAATTCCTCAGCACCAATGGAAAAATTAATTTATCGGCATTAACAAAAGCTTTGTTCAAATTCGTTTCGAATTTCAATTCTTCTGTAAACTTCAATGAAATTTCATCATTGGCAAAAGCAATGTTTTCTGTTGTTGGATGGATAAACTGATTCGCCGTAACCGATGTATTTTTTTCAACAATAACCAGATCACTCCTGTTGATGATGGCTTGATGTGTGCTGCTAAAAAAATGGGTGCCACTTAAAGCCTTTAAACTGTCTAAAATTTCCTGCACCACATTTTCACCAAAATTAAAAGGCTTAAGTAGCTCGTAAAGCAACAGTTTTTGTGGGTTCAATTTCGAAACCTCTTCTAGAGGAATATAAATTCCATCAGTCCGTTTATTTAAAATTTTACTTTCAAGCTTTTGAACCTGTATATTTAAAAAAGTCTCAATTTCTGCAAAACGAGCAATGTTCTCTGCAAATGTTTTTTCGAGATTTGGGTTAATTTCCTGCAAGTGCGGTACAACCTGTAATCTGATTTTATTCCGTGTATAATTTGTACTGGCGTTCGAACTGTCTTCTACAAAATCGAGGTGATTTGCCCGTACCATTTCATCAATTTGTTGTCGGTTTAAAAACAATAAAGGCCTGATCAATAAATCACGTTTTGGCAAAATGCCATGCAATCCACTTATCCCGGTACCACGCGTAAGGTTAATCAGTACGGTTTCAACCGCATCGTTCTGGTGTTGGGCCAGCGCAATATAATCGTAGCCCTCTTTACGCCTGATTTCCTCAAACCAGTGATAACGCAAATCGCGTGCTGCCATCTGGGTAGAAATTTTATTTTCGGCCGCATATTTTTTGGTGTCAAAATGCGTTACATAGAAAGGTAATCCCAAATTTTTGGCTAACAGCGCAACAAAACTTTCATCACGTTGTGCTTCATCAGCCCTTAAATTAAAATTACAATGTGCCACACCAATATCAATGCCTATTGCTTTAAACAAATGCAACATTAATACCGAATCTTTTCCTCCGCTTACGGCCAAAAGAATCCTGTTAGCCCGAACAAACAGCTGTTGCTGTTCAATAAAATCCTGAAATTGTTTTACGGGTAACATCCATCAAAAATATTTAATTTTAACTGGTATTCCGAACGTTCGGAACAAAAAACTAACTTTGTAGTGTGCAAAAACTATTTGTCTTTTTATTCCTGCTAATCAGTCCGGTATTTTTATTCGGTCAGCAACCCGCTTCGAAGATTAAAATCGTTTCATTTTCCAAAATAACCGGAGATACCAAGAAAAAAATCAGCTACTTGCGTAACCCGGTTTTCCAACAGGACAACGCAACTTTAACCTGTGATAGCGCTGTATTTTATAGTGAACGGAACTATTTCGAAGCTTTTAAAAATGTACATATCAACCAGCTTACCACTGATATTTATTCTGATCAACTGGAGTATGATGGAAACAAAAAACATGCGCATTTAACCGGAAATGTAAAAATGATCGATCCAACATCGATTTTAACCACCAATATTTTAGATTATAACACCCTCAGCAAGATCGGAACTTACACCAGCGGAGGTAAAATTGTAAATAAGGAAGTTACACTGACCAGTAAAAACGGCTATTATTTTAGCAACTCAAACGATGCCTATTTTAAATATGATGTAGTTGTGGTTACACCACAGTCGACTATAAAATCGGATACCATGAGCTACAATACACAAAGTAAATGGACTTTTTTTTACGGGCCAACCAACATCAAAGGAAAGGACGATAACCTTTACACCGAAAATGGTCAGTATAACACCATGACAGAAGATGCCTTTTTTGGCAAGAAAAATCTTTATACACAAGGTACAAGATCTTTAAAAGGCGATAGTTTGTATTATTACGGGAAGAAAGGCATTGGCAAAGCTGTAAAAAACATTGTTTTTTCGGATACGAAAGATAAAATGAAAATGTTCGGCGATTTGGGTTATTACTATAAACTAGATCAGCGGACTTTGGTTACCCGAAATGCCTATTTAGGAATAGGTACCGAAGATTCGGTAATGGTGAAAAATAAAAAAAGACCGGACAGTTTATGGTTGGGCGCCGATACCTTAGAAACCCAGATGGTATTGCAAAAAACCTTAAAATTAGTGCCCAAAATTTCCATCAAAGCAGATAACCAGGTTGGAGAGGATGATGAAGAAACTGGCGAGAAAAAAGAAAAAACTGAAGCAAAGGAGAAACCAGAAAGTCAGAGTATTCCAAAAGAAGATAGGAATAAACGCAATACCACAAAAATAAGCAGAGCTGACAGGAAGAAAAAGAATAAGGGTGATGCTACGACAGAAGATCCGTTAAACCTGAAGGATAAAAGTATTGACAGCTTAAAATCGAAAGTAGATTCGCTTGGCAAAGATCTGCCCGGGCTTAACCCTGATAGTTTGCAGAAAAATAATCTTCTAAAGAACAAAGCCGATTCCATTATCAAAAACCTGCCTAAAATTAAAACGGATAGCCTGAAAAAGCTGGCTGAAAAAGCCAATTCGATAGTAAAAGATGTATCGAAAACTAAAGTCGATAGTCTGCAAAAGAAAATCACCGATAAGGCTGCTCCAATTGTAAAGGATATTTCAAAAACGAAAATTGATAGTCTGCAAAAGAAAATAACAAAATCGGGCGCCAAAGACAGTTTAACCAAAGTTCTGGGAAATTTAAAAACCGGTGCAAAGACTGATACCGCCAAGTTTAATCCGGCAGATACCGTTCAAACCCGTATTATCAAGGCTTACCACGGCGTTAAGATTTTTAAAACGAACATACAAGCGAAAACCGATAGTCTGTTTTATACCAGTGCCGATTCTACTTTACGTTGCTATAGTAATCCGATCATCTGGTCGGAAGGCTCTCAACAGGTTGGCGACACTATATTTGTGCAGTTCAAGAATAAAAAACTGAATAATCTACAGGCATTTAGAAATGCATTTTTAGTTAATACACCAAAAGATTCGTTAAGGTTTAACCAAATAAAAGGAAGGTTAATGACGGGCTTCTTTACGAATGGGAAATTTAAGAACCTCTATGTGGATGGCAACGCCGAAAGTATTTATTATACCCAGGATGATAGCACAAAGGTGTATAAAGAAATGAACCAAACCTTGAGTAGCAGGATAAAGTTCATCTTTAAGGATAAGGAAAATGCCATTGAGGAAATTGTTTATATCAAGGGAATAGAAGGAGCCTTAAATCCAGAAAACACGATTGCAAAAGATCATGTATTAAAAGGTTTTTCGTGGAAACCTACCGAACGTCCAAAATCGAAGAAAGATGCCATTGGCTCTTCGGGCAAAGCAAAGCCCAAAGTAAAGGCAAAGGCAGTTGCGGGTAAAACCGTAGCTGGCACTAAAACGACAAATCCGGCAACTAAACCATCAACAACAGCACCTGCGGTTAAACCGAAAATCACCTTGGGAAAAGACAGTTTAAACGTGGATAAGAAATTGCCACAAGCTAAACCGGCAGATACGGCCAATTTTGGCATCAAACCTATTTTACCAAAAAAGGATTCAGTTCAAACGAAAAAAGATTCTGTTCAGGTGAAAAAGGTGGCTGGTAAAATGTAGTTTTTGCTATTCACTAAATTAATGGCTAAATTTATTCATGGATTTACAATCAGAAAAACTAAGTGTACTTCAACAGATCATTAATTCTGATGATGAAAGTTTAATCAGAGATATTAAATCACTGATTACTGCAAGAGATTTTGATTGGTTTGATGGATTAAACAGCAGCCAACAAGATGATGTCCTGGAAGGAATAAACCAACTAGATCGGGGTGAAAGTTTTAGCCATGAAGAGGCTAAAAAAAGGTTTAGTGTTTAATGGATATTATTTGGTCTAAAAAAGCTGGCGAAACTTTCCAAAAAAATATTGATTATCTAAAAGAAAATTGGACAGAAGTAGAAGTAAAAAAATTTATTATAAGGGTATTTGCCTATCTCGATACCCTGTCTGAGGAACCATTAATTTCTAGAAAAACCTATAAAACAAAGAATACACATATAGGTTTTATCATCCCACACATATCAGTTGTGTACCGAATTAAACCAAAAAGCAACACTTTAGAAATCGTAACTTTTATAGACAATCGGCAAAGCAGCAAGAAGAAAAAAAGATTTCTATAACTCTTCCTTCAAAAAATTCATCATCTTTTTAAGTGCAATGGCACGGTGGCTGATTTTATTCTTCTCGGCCATGTCCATTTCAGCAAAGGTAATATCATAACCATCCGGCTGAAAAATAGGATCATAACCAAAACCTTTTGAACCGGATAATGCTGTTCTGATGGTCCCCTCAATTAAACCTTCAAAAATATGGTTTTTACCATCCTGCATTAAAGAGATTACCGTTTTAAACCTCGCTTTTCTGTTGGAGTTTCCCTCAAGCTTAGCCAAAACCAATTGAATATTTTCTAAACTATCGCGGCTTCCCGAATATCGGGCAGAATAAACGCCGGGTTCGTTATTCAAGGCATCAACCTCTAAACCACTGTCGTCGGCAAAGCAATCTAAACCAAAATGTTCAACCACATAACTGCTCTTTAAGGTTGCATTTCCTTTAAAGGTATCAGCCGTCTCGGGGATATCAACCAAACAACCAATATCTTCCAGATTTAACACTTCATATTTACCTTCAAGCGCTGAGCGTATTTCTTCGGTTTTATGTTGATTATTAGTGGCAAATACAAGTTTTTTCATTGTAACAAGGGTAAAAGGTTTAAGGTGTAGGGTGTAGGGTGTAGGGTGTAGGGTGTAGGGTGTAGGGTGTAGGGTGTAGGTTTGAAAGATCGGGCGTTACGTTGTTACAGACTTATTTAATTTTCTGGAGGTGGCCCCAAAGCGTTTTTTTAGCCGTTAAATCACTATCCAGCTGATGGAGATTAGGGGCGAAAACTATTTTAGTTGTTTCATGAATGATGATTTCATTCTGCCAGGTAAGGTTTAGTCTCAAATCTGCAATCGCTACGCCAAAAGATAACATAATGGCTGGTTTAAAAAACCGGTGCAGTTCTGCATAATCAGTTCCACTGTAATTTGCATAGTTTAAAATGGCAAAATCCGGTGTACCCAAATCTACCGCCTTTACAATTTTCCGCAGCAGTTCCCTACCCTGTTCGGTACTTACATCGTTCTGGTTATCATTCACCAAAATCAGTACCGATTTTTTATTTCCACCTAAAAATTTAAACGTTTTTTCGGGTGCTGGTTCGGCCACAATATGCGGAATTTCAGGCGCTTGCGGATAAACTTTTGGCACATTTGTAGCATTAATCCCAGGAATTTGTGTTATTTCCGGTTTTAAAACTGGTTCTTTTACTTCATTAAGGGAAACATTTTCGACAGCCAAAACTGGCTCTGGATTACGTAAAGGCAGAATTTCTACGCTTTCATCCTTTACCAGGAAAACCTCTTCGGTAAAAAATAAACGTAAAGCATTCGCATTGTTGGTAACCTGGTTTTCCATTCGTATTTTTGTTGGATAATAATTTCTGTTAAAATTAGTTAAATATCTTATAATAGCGTCGCTAATTGTTACTTTTATCCCTTAAAATTTATAGAGTGCTCTGCGTGAGGAAAGCTTACTGCTTATTTATTTTCAGCTTTATTTATAGCATTTCGTTTGCACAAAACGTTGCTGTGGTAAATGGTAAAACAATAAGTGCCAAAGAATTTATGTGGGCATACAAAAAAAGCCATAACGGCAGCGTTAGTGCGGCCTACGATACTTTACAAGCCTATTTAAACTTGTACATAAATTTTAAGCTTAAAGTTTTAGATGCCCGGGAGATGGGATTGGATAAAAATGCCAGTTACCAGGAAGAAATTAAAACCTATGAAGATGCACTGGCCACACATAAAAAAGTTGGGGTGAGTAGCAAAGATCACGATTTCTTATTGAATGAATACCGTGAAGGGGTTTTGATGTTTAATGTTTCTGAACAAAAAATATGGAACAAGGCACAGGAAGACGAACAGGCGATAAATGAATTTTACAGCAAAAACCAACAAAATTACAATAAACCTTTAAGCGAAGTTAGAGGAGAGGTAATTGCCGATTACCAACTGAGTTTAGAGGAAAAATGGCTAAAAGGCCTGAAACAAAAATATCAGATCAAAATCAATGAAAACGAGCTGAAAAAGCTGGCCAGGTTATAAGCCTGATTTTTTTTGACCATAAGTATTAAATTTGCAAAATATAACAAATAGAATGAAGAAAGTTTTTTTAGTAGCAACCGCTTTAATTTGCCTGTTTCTAAACAGTTTCGCACAAAAGCACACTGTAGATAAAGTTGCTGCTGTTGTAGGAAATAATATTATCCTGCTATCAGATTTAAACCAACAATACACGCAATATCTTTATCAGGGAAACCAGCCCAATAATGATATTAAGTGCAAAATATTACAACAAACCTTAACCCAGAAACTGCTTAAACAACAAGCCGAAATCGATTCGGTAATGGTAGAAGATGGTGCTGTTGATGATGAGGTAAACAAGCGTATGCGTTACAGTATGCAACGTGCCGGTGGACAAGAGCGTTTAGAGCAATTCTTAAACAAATCGGTTCTGCAATACAAAGATGAAATCAGGCCATCAGTAAAAGATGAGTTGATTGCACAGAAAATGCAGCAAAAAATCACCGAAAACATCAATGTTACGCCAATGGAGGTTGAAAAATATTTCAAATCTTTAGGTGATAGCATCCCTGAATTTAATACTGAGGTTGAAGTTGGTGAGGTGATTTTAAACCCACAGTTAACCAGAGCAGAAAAACAGAAATTCCGCGATAAAATTGAAGCCCTTCGTTTAAGGGTTAAAAGTGGTGAGGATATGGGTGTTTTAGCAAAAACTTATTCTGAAGATCCGGGTTCTGCTGCCGATGGTGGTGATTATGGTTTTATCGACAGAAACACCATGGTTAAAGAATTTACGGCCTGGGCATTTAAGTTAAAAGCAGGAGAAATTTCGCCTGTGTTCGAAACAGATTATGGTTTCCACTTTTTACAGGTTTTAGAGCGTAGAGGTGAGCAGGTACACGTTAGACATATTTTAATTATGCCTAAAACTACACCTGAAAGTTTAACCCGTTTAAAATTGCATGCAGATAGTATTTACAACAACATTATTGGTAAAAAATTAAGTTTCGCTGCTGCTGCAAATCTTTATTCTGATAATAAAGAGAGTAAATACAATGGTGGTATGATGCTTAATGCCGAAAACGTTCAGGCAAGAAGTACCTTTATTCCGGTTGATAAATTAGATCCTTCAGTATTTTTGGTAATCGACAGCATGAAAATTGGCGGTATTTCTAAACCAGATTTATTTACTGCAGCTGATGGAAAACAAGGTTACCGCATTTTATATTTAAAATCTAAAATACCTCCGCATAAAGCAAACTTAGCGCAAGATTTCCCAAAAATCAGAGATGCCGCACAAAGTGATAAAATTAATCGTACTTTAAGCGAATGGTTTGAAAAACGTCGCGAAAGCACTTACATTAAAATCGACGACGAATTTAACACCTGTGATGAATTAAAAATCTGGACTAAAACCACAGCCGCAAAATAACACCAATGCAGTATAAGAACGAAGTAGAAGCTGTTGATGCACTTCATCAATCTTTCAACAACATTAAAGCCGAAATAAGCAAAGTAGTAGTTGGACAAGATGACATCATAAAATCTGTTTTAATCGCCATTTTTAGTAACGGACACTGTCTGTTGGTTGGCGTACCAGGATTAGCCAAAACTTTACTTGTACAAACAGTAGCTTCAGTTTTAGACCTCGATTTTAACCGGATCCAGTTTACACCAGATTTAATGCCAAGCGACATTATTGGCGCAGAGATTTTAGGAGAAGACAGGCACTTTAAATTTATAAAAGGGCCTGTTTTTTCTAATATTATCCTGGCTGATGAGATTAACCGTACCCCACCAAAAACCCAGGCTGCTTTGTTAGAAGCTATGCAGGAGAAATCGGTTACCGCAGCTGGACAGACCCATATTTTACCAAAACCCTTTTTCGTTTTGGCTACCCAAAATCCTATTGAGCAGGAAGGAACATACCCCCTACCCGAAGCTCAGTTAGATCGTTTCATGTTCAACATTCAATTAAACTATCCTGCCTTTGCAGATGAATTGAACATCGTTAAAAACACCACCAGCAATAAAACCGTTCAACTGCAGAAAATTATCCATGCAGATGATATCCAATATTTCCAGAAACTAATCCGCGATATTCCGATCACCGATAACGTTTTAGAATATGCCGTAAAATTAGCAGCTAAAACCCGTCCAAACAGTGAATTTGCAACTGATGCCATTAACAAATACATCAGCTGGGGTGCCGGGCCACGTGCCTCTCAGTTTTTAGTGCTGGGTGCAAAATGCCATGCCGCAGTAAGTGGAAAATACTCGCCGGATATCGAAGATGTTAAAGCCGTTGCTGAGCCTATTTTACGCCACCGTATTGTGCGTAACTATCGCGCCGAAGCTGAAGGTTTATCGATCGAGAAAATTATTAAAGATTTATTGTAATAGCTGATCGGAATTTCTAATCCCGACCTACCAGAATCGTCACCCTGAACCGAGCCTTAGCGAGCTCACCGAAGGTAATTTATTCAGGGTCTTGCCTGCCTAAAAAGATGCTGAAACAAGTTCAGCATGACGTAACGCCTAGCCTTGCATATGCTTTAAGGACAAATTAAAGAAAATATTAATTGGGCTCATGTTAAAAAGATTAATGAGTTGACAAATTCTTGCCTGCTTGCTATTAAAGTTGTCAACTCTAGAAAGTATATCCATGAACTAAGGATTTGTAATCCTTTTATTTTGGATTATAAATCCACAATACAAAAGATCTGGATTGCAAATCCAGACCAACAAAGATTACCTTTTTACATTCCGGGCATTAAGAATAAAAGAGGTACATGGAAATCGTAAATCCCATCCTTGCATTTATATGGCGAAGGATAATTTCATTAATATTCTTAGTTCTTTATATCGTTAGCTGGATATATACTTTCATATTTTTTCATACCCAGCCGGTAAGTACAAAGCTAAGATGCGGCATGCCCGATTTTGGTATGATTGTAGGCATCCTATCTCTCACTTTTATCTACTTTGTCACTTTCTTGATCATCACCCTGGTGAGTAAAGGCCGGTCAAAAAAAGAATTCATTGTGATTACCGCAATGATTCCTTTACCACTCTACATTGGAATAATCGATCTGTTAACTTAAACTTTGTTAGTCAGGATTTTCAATTCTGACTCATGAACTAAGGATTTGCAATCCTTTTATTAGTGGATTATAAATACAAAAGATCCGGATTGTAAATCCAGACCGACAAAGAGCCTCGCAACACAAAATTCATCCCAAACAATTATATTTGTTTTATGATGGGTGCCAATAAACTTACCGGTGCTATAGCCGCACTGATGGATGAATATAAAAAGGCGATTGACGAACTTATTGCAGTAATCGAACCAATTAGCCCGCATCAACTGATTAAAACCATCGAGCCAGAAAGTTCAAATACCGATTGTATTTCCATTCAAACTATTTTGACACATGTAACCGCTGCCATGTTCAGTTATGCGGTGTATATCGAAAATGCCATCGGATTGCAAACAACAAGGCCAGCACGACTGCAGTTTGATCAGGTGGCTCCTTATATCTCAAGACTTCGGGAAGCGCTTAAATATAATGAGGACTTTTTCATCAGAAACCCCGATATCACCATGGAAGAGTTCGATCAAACCAAAAAGATAAATACAAAGTGGGGACAGCAATACGATGTAGAACAAATGTTAGAGCATGCCATCGTTCATATTTTAAGGCATAGGCGGCAGATTAAAAATGCTTTAATTCAATTTAATTCTTAACACTAAAAATTTGAGCGCTCAAACCAATTTCTATAACCGGTTTTCTTTTTTATATCCACTGGTCGATATTTTTCTTAAACCGCAAAAGAAAAAATTTTTCGATGAGATTAATCAACTGCCCTATGGGAATCTGCTCGAAATCGGTGTGGGAAACGGCTCGCATTTCCCGCTCTATAAAAATCACAAAATTACCGGCATAGAAATTTCTACATCGATGCTCAACGCCGCTAAAAAAAATTCAAGTGGCGAAATTGAATTATTTCAGATGAATGGAGAACAACTCGAATTTGCGGCGGATAGCTTCGATTATGTGGTGTTATCGCATATTATTGCTGTTGCAGATCAGCCAGAAAACTTACTCATGCAATGCCACCATGTTTTAAAACCAGGCGGAAAACTCTTAATATTAAATCACTTCACCCCAAACAATTGGTTAAAACATGTAGATCGTATATTCAATTTAGGTTCTGGCTTATTTCATTTAAAATCATTATTTTACATAGAGAATATTAAGGCGATAAATCGGTTTAAACTTGAAAAAGAAATCGCTTTAAAACCACTCTCCTATTTTAAAATTCTAATTTTCACCAAATCTTGAAAAAGCACTATTGGTATATATTATTGGCGCTGATCGTCAGCTTGTTTATATATGTGTTTTACCGGACAGATAAAACGCTGGTGAACCAGGTGATTATTCAGTTGGTTTCTTTCAAAACCTATCAGCACCTCAAACTCATCATTACCGCAAGCTTGCCATTAAACAAATACATCATTTATTCACTTCCTGAAGGTTTATGGGTTTTCTGCATCACCTTAACCTCAAAGGAATTTTATTTTGATCTTTTCAAAAAGCGCATTAATTGTGTTTTCATTCCACTTGTATTTGTTGTAGCACTCGAATTGTTTCAGTTATTCCGCATTACCAATGGCTATTTTGATTTTTTTGATATTGGCATTTCATTGCTTTTCTGGTTAATAGCAGCCAAAATTATCGATACACAGCAACGTTTAGAAAATCTCTTCCATTCGTTAAATTATAATAACCTGTTCTGCGTACTGAGTTATTGCATCGTCTATTTCGCACATGTAATCCATTAAAAATTTTATTTTAAAATTTGCAATTCGCTGGAAATAAATATCTTTGCATCAAAATTTACAGAAATGCTACGTCAACTACATATCCAACAACTAAACTTTAGCCCGTCTTGTGGCATAAAGGGCTTGGGTATTGACTTAAATTTCCTTCCCAACCCTTAGTGCGGTTTTAAGTTTAAATACCCTAAAACCCATATTTAAAAAATCAATTTAGTACGCATTTGATCGGCATTTAACCGCTTATCAAAATTAATTATATCCGTTATGGACATTTATACCACTGTAGAAGAAAAATATCTGCAGGCCATTGAAGAATTGCACTGGGGCGAATTACCCAAAGCACTTCAGTATTTTAACGAAATTATTGTTTTCGACCCTGATTATGCAAGAGCTTATTTTCAGCTGGGCGATATTTATCAAAACCATTTTAAAGATTATAAAACCGCAGGTTATTATTACAAACGTTGTATTGAGCTGGATGCCGATTTTCCTGAGGTTTACAAACCCTATCTGGAACTTGTTATCACGCTTAAAATGCATAAACTGGTAAAACAGGTTGCCGAAAAGGCTTTGCTTGTACCTGGTGTTTGCGAAGCGCACATTTACGAATGTTTAGGTTTGCATGCCGAGCAACAGCAAAATTTTGCAGAAGCAGCAAACCATTTTAAAAAAGCAGAACTGTTTAACGCCGTTCAGGATGAGCAAAGCACGATTCTGGAGCATCAAAACCGTATCAAGAGCAAAATGAATAGCACAAAAACAATGATTTACGATTTACAGGGATAAAAGGCGCTGCCTTTTATCCTTTTTAAAGCCTGGGCGATCTTAAAATACTATTCGCCAAATTACCCTTGTTATTTTAATTTTGTTACTATCTTTACCGCACAATTACAAAGCATAAATCTTTAAATCAAAAATATTCGATATGTCAGCTCACGATTCACACGCACCGGTTCAGCAAACAAAAGGCATTTGGGCTTTACCATTAACGGCATGGATTCTGGTTTTATTATTGGTTGTTTATTTCACCAGGCCAATCTTTAACCACGAAGAAGCATCTGCTCACCATGAAAAAACTGAAGCAGCGCACGAAAAACCAGAAGCACACCACTAGGAGCTTCCCGGTTATAAAGCATAAAAAAAGCGTCCCAATGTAAAATCAGGACGCTTTTTTTATACCAGTTATATTCATTATTTAAGCTGGCCCATAATGTTGGGAAAATCCGTAATGATGCCATCTACACCCAGACTCATAAAATAATTCACCTCCTTTACCGTATTAACCGTCCAGGGGATAATTTTGATGCCCATTTCGTGGCAGCGATCTACCAAACCTTTACCTACCAGAACCGAGTAAGGACTATAAATGGTTGGTTTAAATCCTAATTTCTCAATATAATCCTCAAAAGGCTCTTTTTCATCAATCAATAATGAGGTTTGTATTTTTGGGTATTTCTCGTGCAGGTATTGCAGCGTACGCATATCAAACGATTCGATAATCACTCTTTTGGCAAGTTTTTTCGAATTAATAACATCCATAATCAACTCTACAAATTCTGCAGGCTCCGGATGAAATTCATTGTCGCCCTTTTTAATTGTTTTTGTTTCGATACTATATACAGGTTTAGCGAGTTTGTGTTCTTTAACATAAGCCTCTACCGAATCTATTGTCTCAGAAAGCAGCGGTTTGTAAGCTTTAAACTTCATCTGTCCGGGAAAGCGGCTGTGAACTTTGCTGCCTACATCAAACTTTTTAATCTCCTCATAATCCATCTTGTAGATGTTATAATTCTTCTGATCTTTGAGTGTAATCGGCTTCCCGTTGGGTTGTAAAGAAATCTCGTTATTGAAGTAGGGCTCCTGCGAAAGCACCACTTGTTTATCTTTCGAAATCACAGCATCCATTTCTAAAGTGGTTACGCCTAAATCGATCGCTTTTAACATACCCTCGATGGTATTTTCGGGCATAATACCGCGTGCACCAGCTTTACCCTGTACATCGAATTTTTTCTTTTGAGCCGAAACGTTAAAGACCAGTAAAGCGAGAGCAGATAATAGAAGTACTTTTTTATGCATGAATTTTAAACGTAAAATGTATAGTTTTATTTGTGGTAATAATTTTTGGAGCGCAAAAACAGTGCTTTTATTTAATGCTTGTCCCCGCTTTCCACTATATCCTTTCCGCTGCGCTACAAGGATGCCGTTTCAATCGGGGCTAAATTAGGCCTTAACTGCAAGTAAAGAAATAAAAAAAGGGCTTCTTTTTATGGAGAGCCCTCTTTAATTCACATTTGTTATTTATCTTTCTGCTGGTACAAAGGCTTGTACAATTAAGTTCCAGCTTGCGTCAGCTCCCTTTTCATAAACGAAAACATAGTTAAAACTTTCGCGTAAATCGGCCTTGTAATCAATCGTTGCAACACCATAGGTATAAGCCAAATCGCTGCCGATTGCCTTATCTACGCCTGTTGTTTTCAAATTAATTTTGCTGATCATTCCGTTATAGAATGTAATAATTTTTCCTTTTCCGTCAATGGCTTCGTTGCCCGGGAAAAGTAAACGTGCATCGTTGGTTAAAAAACCTCCAAACGCTGCAATTCCATGTGTTTTTAACAAAGTATTTAATGTTTTCTCAGTAGTTAAGATAATTTCTTTACCAGCCTTGATTTCTTTTTCATTTAAGAACTTTGGTGCCACATGATCTTTCGGTTCAATAAACTGTGGGCTCACTTTAGCTAAAGGTTTATTACTTTCTGTTCCTAAATCAATGGCTAATTTCCATCTGCCGTTTTCTGGTTTCCAGATCGATAAGTATTGACCGTATTTTTTCTCTGAAGTTCCAACTTCATATGGCCCGGTAGTAAAACCTAAATCGCCGCTACGTGATACTTTGGCCAGGTTTGGTGTCCATGTTACATCGTTTTCAGCATTGGCTTTACCCGCGTAAAAAGTTTTGGCATTAACCGGATTTGGCCTGAACACTAAAGTGCTCGTTGATGAATAGTCTATAAAAGCTTCTTTATCTCCATTTTTGGCAATTGACTTAGCAAAATCCTTCTCAGCATTTACTAAAGATTTGGTTGTACCGTCGCTTTTTTGGGCAAAAGCACCTAAGGCTAAAAGCGAAGCTATTGCAGTTGAAAATAATTGTTTCATTATTAATTAAGATAATATGTTTGGCGAATATAAAATTTTCTTTGATCTATGGTCTTAAAAGTAATTAACAATTACACATTAAGGCTAATTATTTTTCTCTGTAAATAGTTTCTAAAACCGTTTGTCCGGTAGCCTTCAAAGTATTTTTATCAATATTGGCTAAGTTATCCAACTGTGTGTGCCAATTGATATAAAAGCCACTGTTATCACTATAATGGATAATATCAATAGAAGGAATACCGGCTTTGTTCATCCAAAAATGATCGTCCACCAATTTTCCGCTTGGAATTTTCGTAAAGTAAGAAGCATAGCCAATTTCATTGCCAATATCCCAAACCTGATTCACAATGTTTGGAGCAGCCTGACGGGAGATTTCATCCTGCGTAAACTGTGCACTACCGCCACCAACCATATCGAGGTTAATGCCATACAAAGCCTTATATCCTGACGCAATAGCTTTTTTAGCCCAGTACTGAGAGCCTAAACACCAGGTAGTTTCGTCTGGTGTTTCATCATTGGCTTTACCATAATCTTCTAAATCCCACAACACGAAATCGACACCAACACCTGGCTGTTTTTGCTGGATCTGACGAGCCATTTCCAAAATTACCGCTACCCCGCTGGCTCCATCGTTGGCGGCATCGAAAGGTTTAGCATGGTTTGCAGGATCGGTATCCTGGTCAGAAAACGGACGGGCATCCCAATGTGCCGTAATTAAAACCCTTTTCTTTTGACCTGGCTGAAAGGCAGCAACAATGTTTTTCAGCTGAAAGCTTTTCCCATCATAAGTTTGCGTTCGCTCGCCCTGGATACTTACCTCAGCACCGAACGATTTTAATTTTGCCACCAGATAAGCTGCACATTTCTGGTGTGCTTGCGTCCCTGGAATCCTTGGCCCAAAATCTACCTGTGCTTTGGTATAGGCATAAGCACTATCGGCATTAAAATCCGGAGAGGCTAAAAGCAGTGGTTTTTCCCCGCTTTCATCAGCATTTTGGTTTGTTTTATTCTGACATGCCTGAAAAGCGATTAATGCGAATAAAGGCAGTATTAAAAGTTTTTTATTCATTGTTTAATCTAACGGAAAATTGTTTGAAGTAGTGTAATGGGTTAGGTATTGGTATTCTTACTATTTCATCCCCCTTGCCCCCTTCAAAGGGGGACGAATTAATTGCTAGGAAATAGTCCATTCCCCCTTTGAAGGGGGCTGGGGGATGACCCTATGAAAAAATCTTCCCTTTCAACGAGCCCGAGTATGATCTTGCTCCCATTCTGCAATAAAATGCTGAATTGTCCTATTCACATTCTCGATATCGTTCATTACCTCATCATCTCTAAACCTCAGCACCTGAAAACCCAATGCTTTCAAAACGTTTTCACGCGCTCGATCTTTTTCAAATTGGCCTTCCCGCTCATGACTAAGTCCATCAACCTCGATAACCAACTTTAAATCCTTTGAGAAAAAATCTGCAATATAATTCGCGATCGGCCGCTGTCTTAAAAAAGAATATCCCAGCATTTTTTTATTCCTCAACAATTCGCACCACATTCTTATCTCTGCTTTGGTACTATCATTTCGATGAGCCCTGGCAAAAGTTTTTAGTTTAGGATTATAGTTGTTGTTCATAAGCGTATCTTATCCATTTTTCATCCCCCTTGCCCTTTTGAAGGGGGAATGGATCTGTACTTAAAAATAAAATTCACAAATGTATTTTCCTAGCGCTTAATTCCGTGGCCCTTTGAAGAGGCTTATAATCACCTTACTCCAGTACTAACTACGCCTTACTCCAGGTAGTACCTTCTTTACCATCCTTAAGCTGGATCCCCAACTCCTGTAAACCAATACGGATACGATCAGAGGTTGCATAATCTTTATTTGCTTTTGCTTCCGTCCTCAAATTAATTACCATGTCCAAAACGCCGTTTAAATCATTACCGCCGGCATCTTCATCTTTAAGCCCTAATATATCGAATACGAAATCGTTAATCAATTGCTTTAACTTTTCTAAAGCTTCTGCAGAGATTTTAGCCTTACCATCGTAAACAGTATTGATAATTCTTACCGCTTCAAACAATTCGGCAATTAGAATCGGACTGTTAAAATCGTCGTTCATCGCATGGATGCATTTTTCTTTCAGTGCATCGATATCAAAATCACTCTGTTCAGCAGCAGTTAATTTATCTAACAAACCAATAGCAGCCATTAAGCGGCGGAATCCTTTTTCCGAAGCATCCAAAGCTTCATTCGAGAAATCTAAAGTACTGCGGTAATGTGCCTGCAGCATGAAAAACTTAACCGTCATCGGGCTAAAGCCTTTTTTCAGTAAAGGGTGATCGCCAGTAAATAACTCTAAAGGAAGAAAACCATTTCCCGCCGATTTAGACATCCGCGTACCGTTTACCGTGAGCATATTGGTATGCATCCAGTAACGGGCAGGTTGTTTATGGCTGCAAGCCTCAGACTGTGCAATTTCGTTGGTATGGTGCGTTGCCGCCAAATCCATTCCACCACCATGAATATCAAATTCGGCTCCTAAATATTTAGCACTCATGGCCGAACATTCAATGTGCCAGCCCGGAAAGCCCATACCCCATGGCGATTGCCATTGCATCAGGGTTTCTGGTTTTGCTTTTATCCAAAGCGCAAAATCTAACCGACCATGTTTCTCATCCTGCCCACCCAGTTCGCGGGTATTGTTCAGCATATCTTCGAGATTGCGGTTGGTTAAAATGGTATAATTATATTCCTTACTATATTTTTCTACATCAAAATATACGTTGCCATCAACTTCATAACCATAACCGTTGGCTATAATTATTTTGATCATTTCGATCTGCTCAATAATATGGCCCGTAGCCGTAGGTTCGATACTTGGCGGCAGCGTGTTGAACATGCGCAATACATCATGGAAACCTAAAGTATACTTCTGTACAATTTCCATCGGCTCAAGCTGCTCTAATTTGGCACGTTTCGCAAACTTATCGTCACCCTCATCCCGGTCTCCTTCCAGATGGCCGGCATCGGTAATATTACGTACATAACGCACTTTATAACCAGCATATTTAAGGTACCTGAAAATTAAATCGAAAGAAATAAATGTGCGGCAATTCCCCAGGTGCACATCACTATAAACAGTAGGACCGCAAACATACATCCCAACATTGGGTGCATTTAAGGGTTGAAAAAGTTCTTTTTTGCGCGAAAGCGTATTATAAAGCTGTAAGCCAGTATTCATATTGCAAATGTAAGATTTAGTTAGAAAGTTAAAACGTTAAAAGTTGCAATGTTACGGTTATGATTTTTAGCTAACATTTTAAAAGGCAATTACTATCCTATAGTTTGTCATCCTGAGCCTGTCGAAAGGCCTTTAAATGATTTAATACAGTCTGTTACCAGCTTACAGTTTTCTTTAACATTTAAAAAGGTAATTGCTGCTCATCGGTTAGGGCAGCCCCTCTTTCCGCTGTAGCTTCGCCGAAGTGGGCTCAGGCTGCCGCTTCAATAGGGTTTAGGTTGGTTATTGCAGTGCTTTTGGCTTGTAAAACCTGTGCTAATTTTAAATCCTTATTTTAGCTTTACCTATCAAACATCAATAAATGGTTCAGATCAGAGAAATTTCGGAAAAAGATGCCGAAGGTGTTGCCAAACTATCTACACAATTGGGTTACGACAGTGACATCAGGCAAACGTCGGCCAGAATCAAACTCATCGCGAATAACAGCAATACCAACTGTGCATTTGTTGCTTTAATTGACGACAAAGTAGCAGGCTGGATCCACGGTTTTTATACCTTAAGAATAGAATCCGATCCGTTTGTCGAAATTGGCGGCCTGATTGTGGATGAAACCTACCGAAACTTAAAAATCGGAAAGCAACTGATTGAGCATGTTAACCTTTGGGCGAAAGCGCATCAGGTAAAAAAACTAAAGGTAAGGTGTAACACCAAACGCACCGAAAGTCATAAGTTTTACGAACGCGTTGGCTTTAAAGAAAATAAACGGCAGGTCGCATTTGAAACAGACCTTTAGACCGCTAAAAAGGGCCTGCGCCGGCTATTTAAGTTAACCACAGTTAACCGATTAACCATTTTAAACAATTAACCCATCAATTATTACAACCCTCAAACATTTCAATATTGTAACATTTCAATCCTATTCATTAACTTTGTGGCATGATTGATTTACCGGTAGTACCTGCTGTGACTGAAGTAAAACGTAAACCAGATTGGTTACGTGTTAAATTACCCGTGGGCAAAGAATATGCACAGGTTCGCAGTTTAGTCGATACACACAAGCTCCATACCATTTGCGAAAGTGGCAATTGTCCTAATATGGGCGAATGTTGGGGTGCAGGTACGGCAACATTCATGATTTTAGGAAACATCTGTACGCGCAGCTGTTCTTTCTGTGCAGTGGCAACCGGCCGCCCTTTAGCGGTTGATGTTGATGAGCCTAACCGAATTGCCGATTCGGTAAGGTTAATGGGCGTTAAACATTGTGTAATTACTTCGGTAGATCGTGATGATTTAAAAGATGGCGGCTCAATCATCTGGGCAGAAACCTTACAGGCCATCCGCAGAGAAAGCCCGATTACCACTTTAGAAACCTTAATCCCCGATTTTAAAGGTCAGTGGGATAATTTATACCGCGTATTAGAAGAAAGACCAGAAGTGGTTTCGCACAATATGGAAACGGTTAAGCGTTTAACCAAACAAGTACGCATCCAGGCTAAATACGACAGAAGTTTAGAAGCGCTAAAAAGAATTTCAGAATTTGGCCTAAGAACAAAAACAGGCATTATGCTTGGATTGGGCGAAACCGAAGAAGATATTTTCGAAGCCATGGACGATTTGGTTGCCAATGGTGTTCACATTTTAACTTTAGGACAGTACTTACAACCTACGCGCAACCACCATCCGGTTGTAGATTGGATCCACCCTGATACCTTTGCCATGTATAAAGAAGCTGGTTTAGCAAAAGGCTTGAAATATGTAGAAAGTGGTCCGCTGGTACGTTCATCTTATCATGCAGAGAAACACCTTTTCCCGATTGAGGGAATTGCATAATTCACTTATTTAAGCAGTGAATTAAAATGTTTTATTGATTTATTCCTTAACGGAATGCATTTATAAAACATTTTTTTGCTTTTACTGTTCTGTACTGTATCTTAGTAACCAATAGTGACTGCATTAAAAAAATTAACCCTAACTGAGCCTGAACTTGTTCAAGCACTGCAATCGAAAGATCCCGCGGTTCTAAAAACACTGTACAGCATGTATTCGTCAGCGCTTTATGGCGTTATTTCGCGGATTATCACACACACTGAGCTTGCTGAAGATGTACTACAAGAAACTTTTGTAAAAATTTGGCAGTCTGCTGCACACTATGACAATACCAAAGGACGTTTGTTTACGTGGATGATGAACATTGCCCGCAATTTATCAATCGATAAACTACGTTCTAAAGATTTTAAGAATTCACTCAAAAACCAAGATATAGAAAATAACGTAAGTTTCGTTGATGAACAAAACAAGGTTACGTTTAATCCTGATATCCTTGGAGTTAAGCAACTTGTAGACAACCTTAAACCGGATTTACAAGCAGTTCTTGATTTAGTTTATTACAAGGGTTTCACCCATGTGGAAGCCGCAGAAAAGTTAGATCTGCCATTAGGTACGGTGAAAACCCGGATCCGTTTGGCTATTATTGAATTGAGAAGGAATTTTAATTGAGCGTGGAAAATTTAAAAGCATATATCGAATCTGGAGTACTTGAACTGTACGTTTTAGGTGATTTATCACCTGAAGAAGCGTTGCAGGTTGAGGAAATGGCATCTCAACACCCTGAGGTAAGAGATGAAATAGCTGCTATTGAGCAAGCTATGGAACAATATGCTATGCAAAATGCTGTAGAACCATCTGCAGATGTAGAAACAAGATTATTCGAAAAGTTGGGTTTAAGTGAAGTTGGAGAGCAGGTGAATGTTCAACCCGAACCAATTTATACAGAAGAACCAAGAATTATACGTTTAGATGGAAGTGATGCCAAAGTAAGAACTTTGCGTTACGCCTTAGTTGCCTGTATAGCTTTATTGGTAGTTAGTACCGCGGCATTGTTTATTACCTACAACAAGTTAAATGCCGCACATGATCAAATTGCGAGTTTGAATCTGGATAAACAAAAATTTGCTGGCGTAGTGAGCAAGTTAGAGTTTGAAAACCAGGGCCTAGGTAATATGGCTGCAATGGCCGATAGTAAAGAATGGGCAACCATCAGAATGGCTGGTCAGGCTTTTAGCCCAACCTCGAAAATGAAAGTTTACTGGAACAAGAAAGATAAAAGTGTGCTGATTAACTACGTGGCCATGGATTTACCAAAAACCGATGCAGCACATCAATATCAGCTTTGGGCTTTGGTAAATGGAAAACCGGTAAGTTTAGGCGTATTTGGCAAAACTGATTCGACCAATAACGAGGCATTGGTAAAAATGCAGGCCATTCAGGAAGCACAGGCATTTGCAGTTACGATAGAGCCTATGGGCGGAAGTGTTAATCCAACAATGGATAAACTTACCGTAATGGGTGGTGTTTAAGTAGAAATTATTTAATCAAAATATTAAATCCTGACATTGAGAAATGCTGGGATTTTTTTTTTGCAAGCAGTACACCGTCATTCCCGCGCAGGCGGGAATCTTAAAGCCTATTGCATTACGATTCCCAATCAAGTTGGGAATGACGATGCTACTATATTAAGATTTCGCCGCATACTTTACTTCCACATACGACCGCACCAAAACCGATTGCCGCTTGCAAATAAGAGGATAGCCTTTAAGGCAATTGCCTAAATGCTTCTGCAATTGCTTTCCAGAAAAATAACTAGTTATCCAGGTTATTTAAGCTTAATCTGAAAACGAGCGTTCCAGGCTCTGTAGGTACTGCAGTCCCGTTATACACTCCAATCTTTTTATTGCAAATTCAATACGTCAGGCTATATGTTTAGTCTAATCCATTTTAAGCAATAAAAAGGATTTCCGTTACTACCGCCTGCCTGCTGCAGGCAGGGGTTTAGGAACAATGGGCTGTGGATTTTGGCCTTTAGAATGCCCTTTGTAGGCAATAGTTTTACGCCCTGCAGCCCATAATAGCATGAATGGCCGCGCCATTTAAACCTGACAATAGCGAACATCCCGACGTAAAGTCGGGATAAAGCGGATGGCAGGACTATCGTTGCCTAAATGCTTCTGGACGTGCTTTCCAAAAAAGCGAATAAATATTCTTTGAAAGAAGCACAATATATGATTAACACATGCAGAGAGACCTTATCACAAAGATCTCTCCACTGCAGTCGAGATGACGATTCGGCGATTAAGATTTCGCGGCGTACTTCACTTCTTCGTAAGGTTGTACCAATACCCATCCCTCACCAAAAAACTCTAATTGGAAAGATTCGCCACTGCCTCTTCCGATAAAAGAACCAAAAGTTAAATTGGTTTTAATGTTTGGCGTTAAGTTTTCAGACCAGGCCACCGTAGCATTAGGATCGGTATACACGGGTTGATTACCCGTAACCCTTAGCAAAATAGGTTCGCCATGGGTGGTAATGGCAATATAACCGCTGCCCGATAATTTAACCTGAAATAAACCACCGCTCATCATACCTGCAATGCTTTTGAGCATTTTTATTTCGTTTTTGATATTCTCTTCTAAAGCCAGCACATCATTACCGTTTACAAAAACGGCTTCATTTTGGAGCTTGATGATCTTTACTTTTTTGCCTTCATCGGCCAGATATAGTTTGCCTGTACCTGTGGCGTGCATCAGCGAAGTCCCTTCACCAGATATGGCTTTTTTTAATAAACCGCCTAAACCTTTGCTCAATAGTCCTTCTCTTTTAAAGTCTATATTTCCAATGTAAGCCACCATCGAACCCGCTTTAGCCAATATTTTTTGATTTTTTAGATTTACCTCCAGCATGGCGGGTTTTTCTAATTCGAAAAAATCGTTTTCATTTGGGTTTTCTGCCGATTCCTGAATTAATTCATTCAGCGTATACTCTTTTTGTGCCATAATAATTAGTTTTCCGTTTTTAAGATATCTGTTATTTTAAATTCCTTTAAGCTATAAATTATAAACTAGAAGCATAGTAGATTATTTCCGCTTTTTTTTCCACAATTGTGGTTAACTACACGGCAAAAACTATTTGGAAATGAGCAATTTAATCTCTTTTGACACCCTCTCAGCAACCTGTGAGGCCGTAACTACAAAGTGTTCGTGCGCTAAATAATCGCCTGTTTTTCCATGAATGTAGCAAGCTAAAACAGCAGCATCTGTGGCCGAATATTGCTGCGCAATAAAGCCTGCAATAATACCAGTAAGAATATCGCCCATTCCCCCTTGCGCCATTGCTGGATTACCAGTGGGATTGATGAGCACCTTACCTGTTGGCAAGCAAATAAAAGTATATTGATTTTTAAGCACGATCACCATCTTAAGCTTTTGGGCTTGTTCTTTAGCTGTTTGCACCCTGTCCCACCAGCTGTCGTGCTCACCGAATAAGCGATCGAACTCTTTCATGTGTGGGGTAATAATGGTATTTGCGGCTAGCTTATCGATGAGATCAGGCCGTTCGCCCAAAATATTTACAGCATCTGCATCAATGATCATGGCCTGGTTGGCCAAAATCAGGCTTTCGAGCAGTTTTTCATTTTCAGGCCCGGTAGCTAAACCCGGACCAATAGCGATTGCCTGATATTTCTTTGGGTTTTCTATTCTCGTGTATTCATCTCTTGGCAGCGCCATTACTTCTGGCAAGGAGGTATTTAAAGCGATTAATCCACTTGATGGGATACAGGCCGTAGTTAATCCGGCACCCGCATGCAAACAGGCCATCGAAGAAAGCAAAGCCGCACCCATGGTATTGGTATTTCCTGCGATAATTAGTGCGTGGCCATAGGTGCCTTTATGGCTAAACAATTTTCGGGGCTGCAGGATGTTTTCGATATCACTTTCTTCCACCAAATAAAAGTCGGAATCCTGTTTTTGGATAAAAGCCTCATCCAGATCAATATCAACCACCTCATATTTTTCAGTTGCCAGGGCCGACTCAGGGAAGAAAAAACTAATCTTCGGCCGTTGGAAACAAATTGTTTTATAGGCTTTTATACCATTGTAATGTTTAGGCAGCTTACCTTCGGCAAAAAAACCGGTGGGTACATCAACTGCATATACTTTTTTATTCAACTTGTTAATGGCCTGCACCAGCTGTTCAAATTCTCCGCTTAAAGGTTTATTTAAACCAGATCCTAAAATGGCGTCGATAATTAAATCGGCTTTCAGATTCTTTAGATCGGAAGCCTGGTTAATGATTGTTTTTTTGCAGCGTGTTTCCTCAATCCGTTGCAGGTTGATGGCAAAATCGTCGCTTTGTTTTTTACTGAAATTGATGATGTAAACTTTTATATTTTCATATCCATTAGCAATAAGCAAGTGGGCAATGGCCAGTCCATCTCCACCATTATTTCCCTTGCCACAAAAAATGGCAACACTTTTATTAGTATCGAATTCGTTTCTTAAAAAATGCTGAACAAAAGCACGTGCAGCCTTTTCCATCAGATCGATGGATGCAATGGGTTTATTGGCAATGGTAAACTGATCGGCACTGCGCATTTGGGCAGAGGTAAGCAATGTTCGCATATAACTAAGATAAGATTATACAGCTACAATGCAAAAGACCTGGATTTTGTTTGGTTCATTACACGCTAAGGTGTTCGTTTTCCAAAATAATTTAAAATACTATCTTTTAATTTTTATACCTTTTGCCAATCTTTAGCGTTGTCTATTGAATTAAATTAAATCTCAAAACAATGAATCAAAAACCATCGAATGCATTCGTGGCTGCTGCCTGGCTTGCATTAGGTATCGGAATGATCGGCTTTATTGTAGGCTTGTGGCGTTCTGATATGCTTCTCAATGAAAAAGGATATTATTTTACCGTATTGATGTTTGGCCTTTTTGCCGTAATCTCTTTACAAAAAGCTGTTCGCGATAAATTGGAAGGAATTCCGGTTACTGAAATTTATTATGGCATCAGTTGGTTTTCTACCTTATTAACCATCACCTTACTGGTAATTGGTTTGTGGAATGCTACGCTGCTGCCCAGCGAAAAAGGATTTTATGCCTTTGCCTTTTTACTCTCGCTGTTTGGCGCCATTACGGTGCAGAAGAATACGAGAGACAGCCAGATTGCGAATAAGAACCGCGATTCGGAATAAGCATTTAAGCCAGTAAAATTAATTACTGGCTTTTTTATTTAAGCATAGATTAACCCACAAGTAGCTTATCAGTTTTGCTCAGATTCATATTTTCTAATTCGACCTGAAAATCAAGCAATTTCTTTTTTGATTTAAAATTTGTAACGTTAATAATCTTTGCAAATAACTGGATCGATTCAAAAAGTTCGTCTACCTGGAAATTAAAATAGCTGCCGCCTGCAAAATACTTATAATCTGAGGCCATAAATTTTTCAATCAGTTCTTTCTCTTCCACAGAGATCTGTTCATCATATAAAGGGTTTGTCAGTAACTTTAAAAATTCTTCTTTAAAGATTATTTCTTCATCCTTAACCAGGTACATCTGTTGTTCAATGGTTTCAACCGCTGTGCGCATATGCATAAAGGAAGTAACCTGACTGATTTTATTATGGCATTTAGTCTGACTTTCTAAAAGTGAATGAATGGTTTTGTAATGACCGTAAAAATTTACAAATTCCTCATTTCGTCCTTGCTCGTAGGCAAGGCATAAATAATATTCAAAAATCCGTTGATCTAATTTTTTCAACTGATCATCCAATTCTTTAGATTCACTTTCTAAACGTTTAATCAACTCCGAACAATCCTCTCGTGTGTACCTTTTTCCGTCATAATCAAAGGTTTTAACTTCAAAAGTCTTATCCTCGATCTGTTTTAGTATATTTAAATCGTCGTTAATACCATCCTGAAGATATATCAAACTTAAATTTTCATCACTAAAAAAATCACTGGCCTGTACCTGAATGGAGAATTCCGGTTTTTCAAAGGCATCTGAATCCAGCTCATTTAGCGGGTTTCTGAAATCAAAATAGCCATTGTATAACTGATGAAAAGCATTTTCCCGCTGATTTTCAAAAAAATCTTCTTCAAACTTGCCTGCGTCTGAAACTATAGGAGAATCACCATAATCTATTGCATCGAAGAGTTTTTTTGTGACCTCTTCAAGAACCGCATCTTTATTCACCAATAAATCTATTGCTATACCGGCCCCATAACTCTTCAACGGGAAATTCAATTGTCGGAGATGTGCTACCCGATCTGCGGTACTTGGATGTGAAGACCATTGATCTTTCAGAACGAGTTTACTTTTGTTGAATTTGTTGTAATGTTCATCTGATACAATTGGAAGATTGTGTTCTGTTTTGATATGTTGAAGACCGGCATAAAAATCCATTACAAATTTTTGCTGCGGAAAAATGTTATTGGTTTTTTCCTTATCCTTTATTTTATCGTTATAATAATTAAACACGTTGTTTAAAGAATGGTCGGCGAGGTGTAAGCGGTGAAGAGCTGTAATTAAAGCATCAGAGCCAGCAACACTTGCAGCCACTGTATCCGCATGGAATTCCATTTCTCTGGAGAGTGCCAAATGATTCAGGTTAACAACATCATAAATCTTCTTTAGGATGAACTGGATTCCACTAATTATCTTACCAGCTAAAACAACAAAAATGGCGAAGTAATTGCTTATACCCGCTAACTTTTGTGCAAAATTACCATAACCTTCGTTTTCGTAGAGTGTATTGTAGATTACTTGATTAACATTGTACACATAACTCCCGGTACGCATACTTTTTTGTGAAAAATGACCAAACTCATGCGCAAGAATCGCCTTTAGCTCATCAATTGATATGGTATTCATAAGTCCTAAGCCAATATGCAGGTTTTTTCTTACCGGAAGAAACATGCTCCAGAAACTGGAATCATAGAATACAGATGCATTAACTTCAGAAGAAAAGTAAACCTTTTTAGGAAAATCAGTACCTACTTCAGCCACAATTTCATCAATCATTTTAAAAAGCTCAGGCTGTTCTGCTTTTGTAACCTGCGTTAAATGAGAACGGTCTATTTTGTTAATCTTGAATATAAACTTTACCAGGAAAATTAAAATTAACACACCAAAGCAGATCAAGCCGCCACCCAGCATAATCGTAAGAAACATTGGTTTGGCTGCAATTAGCATAAGGCCTGCAATTGCAGAAAGTACCGTTAAACCAACGGCTGCAGAAACTAATATAAGGTAGGTTAATACAAATAGCCAAATAGCCTGTACAGACTTGGCCGCCATCTTTTTAAAATTTGCAGATGGCTGGAGAGCGTTTTCGTGCATAAAAATATTGTTTGGTTACGCAATATAACAAAACTGGTAAACGGTTAAAAGCGCTGCAAAAAAAATAACAATAAATTATTGCAGCAATTGCCAGTGGTAGTGAAATGATTCGAAAATAATTACTACTTTAAACACCAGATACCGAGGCTAATAGTTTATCATTTTCGAGCAATTAATATAAACCTATTTTAATCTTATCATCCTGTCAATGGAACAAAAAGATAGCTTAAAGAAAACCCTTACGCCCTTTATGCTGTGGGGGCTTGGTGTAGGATATGTGATTTCGGGGATGTATTTCGGTTGGAACTTAGGTCTTGAAAAAGGCGGCACACTGGGTATGGCCATCGCTACGGTTGCCATTATGGTAATGTATGTTACTTTTAGTTTCAGCTATGCCGAACTCGCCTGTGCAATACCAAAAGCCGGTGGTGTTTTCGATTATGCCAATACCGCCCTGGGTAAAAACATCGGTTTTATTGCAGGTATTGCCCAAATGGTCGAATTTATATTTGCGCCACCTGCCATTGCCTTTGCCATTGGTGCTTATTTTAATGCTTTCTTTCCACAGGTCCCCATTCTTACCAGTGCAATTGCGGTCTACTTTATCTTTACTGCCCTAAATGTATATGGCGTAAAAGCTGCTGCTTCGTTCGAAGTGATTATTACCGTTTTGGCCGTTGGCGAACTGCTTTTGTTCTCTGGAATTACCCTACCTAAATTTCATGCAGAAAACCTGATCCACAATAATTTCCCAAATGGCTGGAGTGGTGTTTTTGCCGCTATTCCATTTGCCATCTGGTTTTTTCTGGGTATAGAAGGCGTTGCAAATGTAGCTGAAGAAACCAAAAATCCGCAGCGCGATATCAGTAAAGGTTTTGGCTGGGGCATATTTACGTTGGTTGTTTTATGTGTGCTTGTTTTTATTTCCACCATTGGTATTGGCGGCTGGGAAGCCATTGTATATAAAAATGGTAAATCGGGCGAAACCTCTGATTCGCCTCTACCGCTTGCACTTTCGATGATCACAGGCGATAATCACCTGATGTATCACTTACTGATTACCGTGGGCTTATTTGGCTTGGTGGCCTCCTTCCATGGCTTGGTTTTGTCTGCAGGACGCTCTACTTACGAGATGGGACGGGTGAAAAGCATTCCAGCTATTTTAGGTAAAATCTCACCAAAATTTCAAACCCCTGCAAATGCATTAATTGGCAATATGGTAATTGGTATCATTGCGCTTTTATCAGGTAAAACTGCAGAAATTATTATCATTTCTGTTTTTGGCGCATTAACCTTATACATCATTTCCATGATTTCGGTTATGGTACTGCGGAAAAATAAACCTGAAATGGCAAGACCTTTCAAAACCCCTGTTTATCCGTTGTTTCCCATCATTGCCCTGATTATTTCATGCGTTTCTTTCATCGCAATGCTGATTTATAATCTTAAATTAGGTTTAATTTATTCGGGCATTGTTTTAGGCATATTTCTTCTATACAAAATCTTTAAAAAGGCAGATTAATGAGTACGAGCAAAGAAATTCTGGATTACGTTAAAAATCATCCCTCTGGAAAAGTAAAATTAGCGGTTGCCGATATCGACGGTATTTTAAGGGGAAAATATGTAGCTGCCGAAAAATTTGCATCACTGGTTGAAGGCCGCCTGGGTTTTTGTGACGTTACCTTTGGTTGGGATGCGGGTGATGTGGCTTACGAAAACGGAAAATATACAGGCTGGCATACTGGCTATCCCGATGCACAGGTTAAAATCGACCTGACTACCTTCCGAAAAATTCCCTGGGAAAATGAGGTACCCTTCTTTTTGGGCGATTTTATTAACGATCAGGATCAGCCAAATGCTGTATGTCCGAGGCAGTTGCTAAAAAAAGTGATTACCGAATGTGAAAACGAAGGCTTCTCTCCATTATTTGCACAGGAGTTTGAATGGTTTAATTTTTCGGAAACACCAGAAAGCATCCACGAGAAAGGTTTTGCCAATTTAAAACCTTTAAGTCCGGGTATGTTTGGCTATTCCATTTTAAGAAGCACCTACCGAAATGAGTTTATGAGCGATCTGTTCGATCTGCTGAACAAATTCGATATCCCGATTGAAGGTTTACATACTGAAACCGGACCGGGGGTTTACGAAGCAGCCATCAAATATGCTCCGGCTTTACAAGCTGCCGATCAGGCGATATTATTTAAAACCGCCGTAAAAGAAATCGCTTATAAACATGGTATCCTCGCCACATTTATGGCTAAAATAAGCGAAAATTTACCAGGATGTAGTGGTCATGTGCATCAAAGCTTGTGGGATGCGGACAAAAAAACCAACTTATTCTACGATGAAAAAGATGCAGCTCAAATGAGCGATACAATGAAAAGTTATATCGCTGGTCAGCTGCACTGTCTCCCATACCTGTTACCTATGATTGCCCCTACCATAAACAGTTACAAACGTTTAGTTGAAGGTGCATGGGCACCCACTACAGTAACCTGGGGAATTGATAACCGCACAACCGCCTTACGCGCACTACCGGGGAGCAAAAAGGCTTCTCGTTTAGAAACCCGGATTGTGGGTTCAGATACCAATCCATATCTGGCGCTCTCGGCTTGTTTAGCTGCCGGAATGTTTGGCGTTAAAAACAAACTTAAATTGAACCAAGCCGCCACGAAGGGAAATGGATATACAGATCTATCGAATGGCGTGTTATCGCGAAATTTATTCGAGGCGACACAAAAGATGAAAAATTCTGACTTAGCCGCAACATTATTGGGCAAAGATTTCGTTGATCATTTTACCATGACCCGCGAATGGGAATGTAAACAATATGCCAAAGTGGTAACCGATTGGGAGCTGAAAAGGTATTTAGAGATTATTTAGTAGAACCGTCATGCTGAACATTAATAGTCGTCATTCTGAACTTGGTTCAGAATCTTTTGCAGAATAGATGCTGAAATAAATTCAGCATGACGTAAACTTGAGAAACAAAAGATAAATTAATTGTCATGATATTTGATAAAATCCATCAGTTTAATTTCCCTACAACCATCCGTTTTGGTGCAGGGGCGGTAAAAGAATTGCCGGCCTATTTAAGCGAGCACAATTTAAAGGCGCCATTAATTGTTACCGACCCTACCATCGCACAACTTCCGTTTTTCAAAAGAATTGCTGAAGATTTAAAGGCAAAGGGTATTGCTGTAGAAGTTTTTAGCGACATCCACAAAAACCCCGTAAAGAGCGATGTTTACAAAGGAACCGAAGTTTGGGATGCCACCAACCGCGATAGTATTATTGGGATTGGCGGTGGTGCTGCTTTAGATGTTGCCCGCGCAATTGTACTCCGCGTTAACCACCGCGAAGACTTATTCAAATATGATGATTTAATTGGTGGCGATATTTATGTAACGAACGATGTTCCACATTTCATCACCATCCCAACCACGTCGGGTACCGGAAGCGAGGTAGGCCGCAGTGCCATTATTGCCGATGATGAAACCCATCAGAAAAAAATCCTGTTCTCGCCAAAATTAATGGCGCAGATTGTATTTGCAGACCCAGAGTTAACCATGGATTTACCGCCCTTTATCACTGCCGCAACAGGTATGGATGCGCTGACGCATAACATGGAAGCTTATCTGGCCAAAAATTTCCACCCCATGTGTGATGGAATCGCACTGGAGGGCATTTCATTGATCAAAGATGCTTTGGAACGGGCAACCAACAATCCTGATTTAGAGAGCCGCAGTAAAATGTTAATGGCTTCGATGATGGGCGCCATCGCCTTTCAAAAAGGTTTGGGCGTAGTGCATTCACTGGCGCATCCGCTTTCGTCATTGTTAGATACCCATCATGGTTTGGCCAATGCAGTGAATATTCCTTATGGCATGCAGTTTAATATTGCAGGTTTTGAAGACCGTTTTAAAAAAATTGCCCGAACGTTAGACCTTAAAGATGAAAATGGCGAAGCTGTTGTAAAATATCTGTTCGATTTAAACACAAAGGTGAATATTCCGCATAAATTGAGTGATATTGGCGTTAAAAATGAACACATCGAAACACTTGCCGATTTAGCCTTTGCAGATTTTGCACATCCGAACAATCCTAAACCGGTAAGCAGGGCAGATTTTAAACAATTGTATTTAACTGCACTATAGATCAGGATTAAAAGAATCGGTGTAATCATTCCGAAGGAAAAAGAAGATAAATCAGTGTAATTAATTAATATGTCTGATAAAATAATAATTGGAGTTAGTGACTGTAGCAAATTCGACATCTATCGCGATTGGGTTTTGTCTTACAACAAAAGTGTGGAGGTAATCCAGCTCGGGTACAAGCTCAACAATTTCGAAGAAATCAAAAAATGTGATGGCATTGTTTTAACCGGTGGTGAAGACGTTCACCCCCGCTTTTACAACCATCCCGAATATTATCCTTACTGTTATGAGGATGATATTGATGAGAAACGTGATGAGTTTGAATTTAAGGTTCTAACCTATACTGAAGCCCATTCTGTTCCCGTTTTGGGCATTTGCCGCGGTATGCAGGTAGGCAATGTATTTTTTGGAGGGACTTTGATCCCTGATATTCCAACCTGGGGAAAATTTGATCATTCCAAAATGCACGATAAATCAGACCGCTATCATGAAATTATGGTCAATCCTTCCTCGTGGCTAAACCAGATCGTAAATACCGATAAAGGCTTAGTAAACAGTAACCACCACCAAAGTACTGATAAAACAGGGAAAGGCCTGGTGGTGAGTGCAATCTCGCCAGATGGTGTTACTGAAGCCATGGAGCGGATAGAGCCCGAAGGAAAATCATTTTTGTTATTTGTACAATGGCATCCCGAAAGGTTAAAAAACCAGCAGGGCCCTTTTAGCAAAAACATACACGATGCATTTATAAATTCAATTAGGATTAACGGATGATTGGATTTCAAGATCCAAAACAAATAAATTAAAGTTAATTCTGTGTAATCACTTTAATCTGCAAATCACATAAAAGATGCAAATCATCAACCCAGCAACAGCAGAAATCATCACCAGTTTAGAAGAGGATAATTTATCCACACTTCAGCTAAAATTTGATGCTTTACAAAAAGCACAGCCACAATGGGCAGGTAAAACCCTTCAGGAAAGGATTGCTGTGATCACTCATTTTAGTGATTTACTGGAAGTTGAAATAGAAAAGCTCGCCTCAGTGTTAACCTCCGAAGTGGGTAAACCGCTACAGCAATCGCGCAACGAAATTAATGGTGCAAGGGCCCGCATCAAATGGATGTTGGCCAATGCCGAAAAATACCTGGCCGATGAAGTAATGACAGATGAACCAGGGATCAAAGAAATCATTAAATACGAACCATTAGGTGTAGTTTGTAATATCTCAGCGTGGAACTACCCTTATCTGGTTGGTGTAAATGTATTCATTCCAGCTTTACTCAGTGGCAATACCGTAATGTATAAACCATCCGAATATGCTACTTTAACCGGCATCGAGATTGAAAAGTTATTAAAAAAAGCAGGTGTACCTGATGATGTCTTCCATATCGCCATTGGCGCAAAAGAAACAGGATCAGCTTTATTAAACATGGACTTTAATGGTTATTTCTTCACAGGATCCTACAAAACCGGGAAATTGATCTACGAAAAAGTAGCGGCAAAAATGGTTCCCTGTCAATTGGAATTAGGTGGAAAAGATCCATTGTACATTACCGACGATGTAACCGATGTTGCTGCGGCGGCTATTGGTACTGCCGATGGTGCTTTTTACAATAACGGACAAAGCTGCTGTGCTGTAGAACGTATTTATGTGCAGGAGAAAAACTACGATGATTATTGCAACGCTTTCGTTACCGAGGTTAAAAGCTGGAAAACCGGCATACCCACCGCCGAGGGTGTATACATTGGTGCCTTAACACGGAAAGAACAAATTTCGGTATTGGAAAATCAGGTTAAAGATGCCTTAAATAAAGGTGCAAAATTATTAACAGGCGGTAAAGCTGTTGAGGGAAAGGGTTATTATTTTGAACCAACCGTGTTAACCGATGTTACCAATGATATGCTGGTGATGCAGGAAGAAAGTTTCGGACCAATTATCGGCATCATGAAAGTGAAAGATGATGCCGAAGCTTTAAAGATGATGAAAGATACAGATTATGGTTTAACAGCATCGGTTTATACTGCCAGCCAGGAAAGGGCCGAAAAAATATTGGCCCAGTTAGATGCCGGTTCGGGTTACTGGAATTGCTGCGATCGGGTAAGCGCAGCCCTACCCTGGAGTGGAAGAAAATATTCGGGTATTGGCGCGACCCTATCCCATCAGGGCATAAGGGCTTTTACCAAACCAAAGGGCTATCATTTAAGGAGGTAATAAATGGAAAACGACAGCGACAAACAACTTATCGAAGGCGAAATTGCCGATTATTTATTGACAGATGATGGGATACTGATTTCTTACAGTAAAAGTATTTTACGTACAGTAGAAAATATTTCGGCCAATGTGGCACTGGTGAAGAAAATTACCAATAACAAAAAGGTTCCATTGTTAATTTACTTAAAAAATTCTCCTGTTCCGGACAAAGAAACACGAAAGTTTTCTACTGAGCAGTTGCCTCAGATTTATACCGCGATGGCCATGGTGTCGAAACCTGGTTTAGCACAATTGATTATGAAGATCCTGTTTAAATTTCAAAACCCACCTATCCCGATTAAATCTTTTACTGATGATGAGAAAGCCAGGGCATGGTTAACACAGTTTTTATAAATAAACTGTTATTTGTATCATTAAGTATTACTAATATATTAGCGCTCCATGAAAAAAAATATTATTTACGGCATTATGCTCTGCACGGCATTTTCGTGCAGGGATGCAGAAAAACAAACCGATAATAAAGAAACACCTGCTGCACTGCAGGACGACAAATCGTACAACATCATTTCTAAAAGAGGTAGTAGCGATTTAATAGAAAGTTTATATGCCGATGCGGTAAGTAAAGATTCTGCGCTAAAGAAATTAGATGAAAGTGTCAATGAAATCAGGGATGGAAAAACTGATTCGCTAAAGAAGTTTGATATTTATGAGGGAAAAAACCACGATTACTTCACTTCTGCCAATTACCATGTAAAAGAGATCAAAGATTCTCTATTAAGAAAAAGTTTAACCGCACTGATAGCCAAAAATCTCGAAGAATATAACAACAAGGTTTCATCGCATCGAGAACTGGTTAAAACGGTAAATACCAGAATGGTTTCTTTAAACGACCTTGAGCTGGCTTTAAAAATCTCCAGAACATTCCCACTGATCAAAAAATACCAGAAAGAAAACCTGCCAAACCAAAAGTCTATTTTAAATTTAAGACAGAATATCGATCAGGCCATTAAATTGGCAGATACGCTGTATAAAAAGTAGTTTTCAACTCCCATAATAGTATAACAGCAAAAAATTTAGAAACATGAGCATTCCGAAAAATCATGTAAATACCTGGTTAATAAAAAAAGGTTATTTTGACCGGCAGCCAAAAACACTGTTATTTAAATCCCAATCAATTGAGTTCGGCAATCAAAAATTAGCATTACCTATAGCAATCGACCTATCAAAAGAAGAGCCAATACAATATCGTTTTGGTATTAAATGGATCAGAGGATTTGAATTTACCGTTGGGAGAAAGTACCAGCTATTTATTAAGAACGGAGATAGCGAAATGATCAAAATAAGCTTTGGTTCTTATTATGGCATAAATAAAATTCCATTGTTTAACCAATATATCGAAATATTAAACCAATTGTGGCGAAGCTATTTCGATGGCTTAGTTGATCAATATCTGGCACTTTTCGAACAAAAAACACCGTTTACTTTGGCTAATGTGGGATTTGATGAATTTGGCATTAAAATTAAATCCGTAAACTTTATTAAAGAAGAAGAAAAGTCGTTGTCCTGGATTGATGTAGGCACCAGAGATTACCAAACCTATTTTGCTATCTTTTCGAAACAAGCCCCATCAATTATCAATAAAGGTTACAGCTACCTAGATGATTGGAATACCAGAGTTTTGTACAGCGTTGTCCAAACCATATTAATGAGAAGAAAAGGGCAATGAATGGCTTTAATCAATCCCACAGCGCTGTAGTTAGTCTTCTACTCCCTCTGCTCATTTCTCTATGCTGAAATTTACTCAATTAAAATCTTTTTTAATAAATTGCGGATTATACTTATCCGGTTAACCCGTTTTAATTATTTTAATGAAAAAATTATTCCTGATTATCTCCTGCTGTTTTTTCGCAGCCAATACTTTCGCTCAATCTATTGTTACAGAAACTGAAATCGGCGATGCTGAAAGCGCAGTGTCACCAACACCAATTGCCATTATACCAGAGCCGGTATCTTTAATGAAAAAGGCAGGTACTTTCACCTTGCCTGAAAATGTAACGATCCAGACGCTTAAAAGTGGAGAATTAAAACAATCAATCGCATACCTTTCTGACCGGATTACTACAGCTACAGGCAAATTCGTAAGCACTGTAAGCAATTCGAGCCATCCTACAATCAAACTGATCTTAAACACGCAGGAAGATGCGCAACTGGGTAAAGAAGGTTACAAATTAAATGTTAATCCAACCCAGGTGGTCATCACCGCCAATCAGCCTGCAGGTATTTTTTATGGTGTCCAATCGCTACTTCAGCTTTTCCCGGCCGAGATAGAAAGTAAAGAACAGGTAAGCGGCATCAAATGGAAAGCACCTTGTGTTGATGTTGTAGATTATCCAAAATTGGGCTGGAGGGGTTTAATGTTCGATGTTGCCCGTCACTTTTTCACTAAACAGGAGGTAAAGCAGTTTATCGACGATATGGTACGTTATAAATTTAACCTCCTGCATTTGCACCTAGTAGATGATGAAGGTTGGAGAATTGAAATTAAAGGCTTACCTAAATTAACTGAAATAGGTGCCTGGAGCGTTAAGAAAACCGGAACTTTCGGCGATTTCATCCCCCCTGCTGCTGATGAGCCCCGCACCTATGGTGGTTTTTATACCCAGGAAGATATTAAAGAGCTTGTTCAGTATGCACAAGAACGTTTTGTAAACATATTACCGGAAATCGATGTTCCGGGGCATAGTTTAGCTGTTATCGCCTCTTACCCGGAATTATCGTGCACGCCTGACGCCGTTAATTATAAAGTTCGCTCAGGCGAGAAAATAATGGATTGGAGCCGTGGTGCACCGCCAACAGCTTTGGTTGATAATACCCTTTGCCCGGCAAATGAGAAAGTTTATGTGTTCTTAGACTCGGTACTTACCCAGGTGGCTAAACTTTTCCCTTTCGGATACATTCATATGGGTGGCGACGAAGCCCCGCATAATTTCTGGGAAAAGAATGACCAGGTTAAAGCTTTGATGCAACGCGAAGGTTTAAAAACCATACCTCAGGTACAGGCCTATTTTGAAAAACGGGTAGAGCAAATTGTCATTTCAAAAGGCAAAAAGTTTATGGGTTGGGACGAAATTCTTGAAGGAGGTGTATCGCCAACAGCAGCCGTAATGAGCTGGAGGGGGATGAAATATGGTATTGAGGCGGCGAACGAAAAACACAACGTGGTAATGAGCCCGACTGATTTTGCTTATTTAGATTATATGCAGGCTGATGCCATTACCGAGCCAAAAGTTTATGCTTCGCTCAGGTTAAATAAAGCCTATCAGTTTAATCCTGTTCCGGCGGGCGTAAACGCACAATATGTTATTGGTGCACAGGCCAATCTTTGGACAGAACAGGTATTTACCTTCCGCCAGGTAGAATATATGGTTTATCCACGTGCATTTGCTATTGCTGAATCCATATGGAGTCCGATTGAAAAGAAAAACTGGACCAATTTTGTTGATCGTACGCAACAGCATTTCAAAAGATTAGATTTTGCTGAGATTAAATATTCACCTGCCATTTACGATCCAATTTTTACGGTAAAACGCAGTGCCGACAAACAATTAATGGTTGAATTAACCCCGGAAATAGACGGTTTAGACATTTATTACAGCTTTGACAACTCTACTCCCGACCGCTTTTACCCGAAATACACAGCCGCACTACAGGTGCCAAAAGATGCCAGTATGTTACGTGTAATCACTTATCGCGGGAAACAACCGATTGGAAGACTGATTAGTATCCCTATTGCTGATTTACAGAAAAGGGCGAGATAAAAATCCAATTAAAATGAAAATAACGCTCACATTGATCTTAAGCTTTTTTAGCATTTTCGGCAGTGCCCAAATAAAACTGGAAGCTAAAGATTTAACAAATCTTGTTGCCATTTCAGAAATCTATTCGGCAAATGTAAATGCAACAGGTGATGAATTTGCAAAGTCAATTGAATCATTACGAACACCAAAGTTATCTCATCTTGTCGATGTATTACTGGAAGTTGGTAAAGGCAGAAAAGAAATCTTGGCACATTTAAAACGACCTGACAATGATGAATTGATGATGTGGTACGTGCTTCGGGAGATACACTACAATAACAGCGGCAAAACCAAAACGGACAGGCCTTCTTTAACTATAGCCAATGAAACATTAAACACCAAAATTGATGAAAAACTATTGTTGGACAACTATTATTACCGCTTACATGGTGGTATAGCAATGTTGTTTAATAATCATGACCTGAGCGATATAAATATTGATATTGAAAGTTTTGGCTTAAAAAACAACGCTGAAAAGGGAATATTTTTCTTAAGCATAGTAGATGAACTAATCGGAAAACGCTTTAAAGTTCTTAGTATGATGAAGAATAATGCTAAAATCTTAGAATTTTATAATAAGATGCCGACTTTCAACAATAAACCATATTTCCACTATAAAGATTTTGGCTACGATGATTTCGAATGGACTGGGTATGATAAACCAGAACATTACAATGTTGTTCATGTTAATAATTTGTATAATACGCTTATGGTGCAATTTGTAGCCACAACTCAATTAAAAGGAAAAGAAGAGGGCCAGAAGATATACTATAATTCTATTCTATATATGCCGCAATATTTTAAATATACTACGGCAAAAGATGACCTTGAACAGGTTTATGAAAAACTAAAAAAGAATTGATCAAAGAAGAAAACTTAATGGGTAAAGAAATAGAACGTAAATTTTTGATCAATCAGCAGAAGTGGGATAACCTAAGCAAACCAGCAGGAAAACTTTTTAGACAAGGTTATTTACTGAGCGATAAAGACAAAACGGTGCGCGTAAGGGCAACCGAAACCACAGGTTTTTTAACGATAAAAGGCCAAACGATTGGTGCCACCAGGATGGAATATGAATATGAAATCCCGGTTGCTGAGGCCACAGAATTATTGGATAATTTCGCTTCATCTGAACTTTCGAAAACACGCTATGAAATTACGGTTAACGGTAAAGTTTGGGAGATAGATGTATTTTTAGGTGATAACAAAGGCTTGATTGTTGCCGAAATTGAACTTGAAAGTGAAGACGAAATATTCGACGTCCCGGATTGGGTAAGCAAAGAAGTTACCGAAGAAGAAAAATATTACAATTCCAATTTAACGGTAAAGCCATTTAAAGACTGGATTTAGTACAACCTATAGACCTTGCAAGTTTGAAAACCTGTGAGGTCTTTTTATATCCAGCGCCTTTTTTATAAATAATTAATAGATTTCACTTTCTAGTTAAACGCATTTCATATATTAGCTTTATCGAAATCATCCCACCGGTAAAGCGGAAATTATTTTAATTTCTAAGCATTGTATTATCAAATAATATCAATATAAAACCAAAAGGATGAAAACAACTAAATTATTACTAAGCATGGTTATTGCAACTACACTATTTTTTGTAGGCTGTAAACCAAAAGATGCGGCAATCCAGGCTGCAATTCAAGCGAAAGAAGCAGCAGGTATTACCGTGGCTGTTACTAAAGGCGAAGTAACTTTAACGGGACAGGTTGACGATGAAGCTACAAAAACCAAAGCAGAAGAAATTGCAAAGGCAGAAAAAGGCGTGAAATCTGTAATCAACAACTTAACGGTTAAACCAGCAGATTTGCCTGTCGTAATTGCCGAAGACCCCGTTTTAATTAAAAATGTTGCTGACGCTACCAAAGATTTTCCGACGGTAAAAGCCGAAGTTAAAGATGGTGTGATTCTCCTGACAGGCGAAATTAAAAAGGCCTCGTTAATTACTTTGATGCAACATTTGAGTGCATTAAACCCTAAAAAAATCGATAATAAATTAACCGTTAAATAAAACCGACCATGGCATTAGCAGATAAATACAAAGCATTAACTGACGCAGCAACTGCGGCAGGCATAGCAGATTTAGCAGTAAGGGAACAGGACGGGATTTTATACATCGACGGGACTGCTGCCGATGGCGCAACTAAAGATCACCTTTGGGAAGTTTATAATCAGATTGATCCAAACTTTACGTCTGGCGATCTGGTTCTGAATGTAAATGTGGCTATTGATGCCGCCGTTACCCATGCCAAAGTGATTACGCAGAGCAGTAATTTAAATATCCGTAACGGCCCGGGAACGGATCAACCCATTGTAGGTAAAGCTGCCCATGGCGAGGTAATTACCCTCGTAAACAGAAGCAACGATTTATGGTGGCTGGTTCGCACCAACGATGGCGAAGAAGGCTATTGTTATGCCCAGTATCTGGAAGCACAAGCTTAAAAATGCGAACGGATCTCGCAGGTTGCTGTAACCTGTGAGGTCTGTTTTATAATTAAATCAGCTGATGTTCGTGCGCAAAATTCAGTAAACCAACAATTGATTTTACACCGGTTTTGCGCCAGATGTTTTTACGATGGGTTTCTACGGTATGCTCAGAAATAAACAGCATCCGGCCAATATCTGCCGAAGTATATTCTTTAGCAATCAACCTGATAACCTCTATTTCACGCGGCGACAAAATATTTACTTCTTCAGTATGATTTTCCCGCTGGTAACCATTAATAAATTTAGCTGTAATGGAATTTTGTATATAAGTTTCGCCAAGCATCACTTTATTAATGGCTTTATGCAATTCTTGAAACTTTACATTTTTTAATAAATAACCGGTCGCCCCCGACTTGATCATTTTCGAAATATTGATAAAATCATCCTGCATAGAAAGCACAATAACTTTAATTTTCGGAAATTCTCTTTTAATCAATTTAGTTAAATCAGCTCCGATCTTCTCGCAAACACTAACATCGGCAACCACAATATCTGGCGTTTTAGTTCTAATCAATCGCTCGGCAAGCGCGGCAGAATTGGCCTTACCAACAACAACAATACTTTCAGAATCACTCAGAATGGATTCAACACTATCCATTAATGCATCATAATCGTGAATTAAAAAGACCTTGATCTTTTCCATAAAGTTTAGTTTTAAAACGTTAATCCTTTTTCACCAGCATTTTGGGCAAAAAATTTGAAGAGATTTTAAATTAAGTTTAACTTCTTTCAAAATCTACCCAATATCCTATCAAAAGCTTTAAATTTTATGTTTTTAACTAAGGTAAGTAGCAATTTGTTTTCAGTATTTTCCAATAAATTAACATCCTGCCTTTGCATAGCGGTTGAGTGAAGCGATTTGGAAATACGGTGGTTATTTTTACGGCACTTTGGGTAATGATATAAAGCCATTACCTGTCTACAATATCCATCCTTTATAAAAAGATTGAAAAATATGCTAAACAGCATTAATTTCAGGCCCAGAAACATCGTAGTACTGTTTGAGCGCATAGTGATAATAGGGATGATTAATTGTTTTGTTAATCTAATTTAAACAAAAATTTTATTTTGCTACTATAATTATCAATTTCTTAATATAAAAAAAGCGCAAGCCCAGTATGATAATTTACTGATCCTTGCGCTTTTTTTTGTGATGGTAAATATTTTACTTCGCTAGCGGTACTGCTACATTTGGTTTAATAATGCCTTTCAGTTCTACATCAAATACCAGTGGGGTAAATGGATTAATTGGTCCGCCGCCATTTTCACCAAAACCCAGTCTTGATGGCAAAATCATTTTGATTTTACCGCCAACACCAATAAGCTGAATACCCTGGATAACGCCTTGTGGCAATTGGCCTAAGGGTAAGCTACGTGGCACATATTGAACACTTTCAGAGAAAATCCCGGCTTCTTTTGCAATTTTAGCATTCGAAGTATCAAAAACGTTCAATGTTCCGTTCGATTTTTTGTTGGTAAACTGGCCCGTGTAGTCCATTAATACCGTATCGGTTAAAGTTGCTCTTTCCGAGTTTCCCGGAGCAGAAATCACATATTGCAATCCAGATGGCGCAGTAGTTACCTTTAAATCGTTCTCGGCAATATATTTGGCAATTTTAGCAGGCTCTACTACTTTATTTTTTTCATTTAGTGCTTTGTATTCCGATTCAAAGAAAAGTCGTTTCTTCGCTTCGAAAATCGAATCGGGATCTTTCCCTTTGTGCAACACCTTCTCAATTTTAATCGTAAAAGAAGCAATGTTTGATTTTAGTCCTTTTGGTTTAGGCTGACCTGAATATTTCTCCATCGAATCCAGGTTCAATTTAAAAACAGCACTATCTCCTTCGCCAAGCAGTTTTAAGCCCGAGGCTAAATCGCCTTTAAACATCGATTTACTAATGGCAAAGAAAGCAGGGCGTTCATTATCATAGGTATTTACCATTACCGAATCGGGATTAGTATTGGTTTCAACCGTTTGAACGCCGTTTAACTTTACATAATCGCCATCCTGAATTTTTGGCTTACCATCACTTTTATAGATCTTGTAAGTCATATCTCCTTCACCCTTTTCGAATTTGTTACAGGCAGACAGGCCTAATGCTGCTGCCAAGAGAATAATAATTCTGTTCTTCATTTAAGTTTTATTTATTTAAAAACAGCTGGACTATCCTTTTTCAAAATACCTGCTATTTTATTAGATCACTACAAAGATAGGTTATAATAAGTTTTTATAAATCTTTGAAATGTTTTATTTCCTGGTTCAGTATCAAAAAAATACGGGCAAAAAAAAATCCTGCCTAAATAAATAAGCAGGATTTTAAAATATTGGTTAAGAAATTATTTTTTAACTACCGGAGCAACTGGAGCCGCTGGAGCTGGTTTTCCTTTGATAATATCTTTGATTTCTAAATCGAAAGCAATTGGGCTGAAAGGCATAATACCTACTTGTGGTGCACCTTGCTCTCCATAACCTAAGTTAGAAGGGATAATCACTTTAATTTTACCACCTTTACCAATTAACTGTAAAGCTTCAGTAAATCCTGGGATTGTACCGCCAACTGGCATTTTTTGAGGACCGTAAGGTTTACCTGGCTTAAATTCGTTTTCTGCTTTAGCCAGTTTCTCATCACTTGTATCGAAGATTTTGTATTTATCATCTTTACCTTTTTTAGTTACTCTACCAGTATAATCAATTAATACAGTATCGCCTAAAGCTGGTTTTTCTGCACTACCTGCTTGTTCTATAATGTAATGTAATCCACTTGCAGTAGTTTTGGTAGCCAGTTTAGTATCTTCTAAATATGCTTTAAGTTTAGCAGGTTCAGCAGCTTTTCTTTTTTCTGTAGTAGCTTTATAATCAGCCTGGAAATATTCCTGTGCTCTTTTGTTAAAAGTAGAATCAGCTTCGCCAGTTTTTTTCTTGAATACTTTTTCGATTTTTACTGTAAAAGTGATGTATTTATCATTTTTGAACTGCTCTGGCTTAGGTTGTTTACTATGAAGTGCCATAGTATCTAAGTTTACTTTAAAAGTAGCGCTATCGCCTTCTCCAAACAATGTTAAAACATCGTTCATATCACCAGCATACATTTTTTTCTGTGCAGGAAATACTGCAGGAGTTTCGCTATCGAAAGTGCTTGATAAAACTGAATCTTTATCGTTTTTCTGAATAAAATTCATTTTAACGATATCGCCTTCTTTAATTTTCTCGTTACCTGCAGAGTGGTGGATGGTATACAATAACCCACCAGCTCCCTTTTTCTCTTTGTTACATGCCGCTAAACCTAAAGTGGCTGCTGCTAGAATAATAATTCCCTTTTTCATTTATTTAATTTGACTTTTTTAAGTTTTTATTGTTTTTATTTCTTGTTTCTAAGCAATCAATTGTTCTTTATATTCTGCTAATATCGATTTAAATTCGGTTATTACATCAGCTAAAGGTTTTTCTGCTGCACCACCTGCTGCATTTCTGTGCCCACCGCCATTAAAATACTTTTTACAGATTTCGTTGGCTGGAAAATCGCCTGTTGATCTCACCGATAATTTAACCTTATCCGGACGCTCAACAATTAATGCGGCTAAACGGATCCCGTTAATTGATAAAGCATAGTTCACCACGCCCTCCGTATCGCCGGTTGCGCTATGGTATTGTGCCAGTTCTTCTTTGGTAACTGAAATAATGGCCGTATTGTATTCTCTGATTACCTCTAACTTGTTTGACAGGCAATAACCCAAAAAGCGTAAACGATTTTCGCTCGCGTTATCGTATACCAATTGATGGATTTTCCAATGCTCTGCACCCAGATCGATCAAATCTGCTGCAATACGATAAACCTCCGCTGTTGCGGATGGGAAACGAAAAGATCCCGAATCGGTCATAATACCGGTATACAAACAAGCAGCAACATCTTTATTGATCCCAGCTTTATCTTCCAATTGGTTAACAATAAAATCGTAAACCAACTGCGCAGCAGCACAGGCATTGATATCCCAGTGACGGTAATCATCAAAATCCTCAGGTTCGAGGTGATGATCGATCATGATTTTTTTTGCGCCCGCTGCCCTAACCAATTCGCCTAACTCATTAATGCGGCTTAGGGTATTAAAATCAAGGCAGAAAATAACCGAAGCTTCATCCACTAACCTGGCTGCTTCTTCTTGCTGCTCCGTAAAAATAATAACATCGCCATTATTAGGCATCCAATGCAAAAAGGTAGGATAATCTGTGGGTGTGACTACCTTAACATGATGGCCCTTTTGAATTAAATATCCATATAAACCTAAAGATGAACCCATCGCATCGCCGTCGGGTTTGTGATGCGTAGTGATCACAATTCGTTGTGGCGTAGCCAATAATGTTTTTAATTCAGTTAGTGTAAGCATATATTTTTTGCGCTGCAAAGCTAAGTAAATTTAGATTAGGATTAAAGGATTTTAGGATTAGTAGGATCATAGTTTTAAAAGAGATGGAGATTAACAGGATTATACAGCATAAAAAAGCTCAGTTAGCCATTTTAAGCCTAATTATCCATTACTAACCTCGATTCGCGACTGAAAAACAATGTTTATTGATTATTCATCAATTAAAACGTATTTTTGCAAAAAATTTGATATCAAAAACACAATGAGCACTAACAGAACTTTTACCATGATTAAGCCTGATGCAGTAGCAAACGGCCATATCGGATCAATCATTAACGACATTACTAATGCAGGTTTCAAAATCATCGCATTAAAATATACTAAACTTACAGACGAAACTGCTGGTCAGTTTTATGCTGTTCACGCTGAGCGTCCTTTTTACAAAGATTTAGTAAGCTTTATGTCTTCAGGACCTATTGTTGCTGCTATTTTAGAAAAAGACAACGCCATTGAAGATTTCAGAAAACTGATCGGTGCGACTAACCCGGCTGAGGCTGCAGAAGGTACTATCCGTCAGAAATATGCAAAATCAATCGATGCAAATGCGGTTCACGGTTCAGATTCTGATGAGAATGCAGAAATTGAAGGTAACTTCTTCTTCAAAGCAGACGAACGTTTCTAGTTCCCAACACAAAAAACTTACAATAAAACCCCGAACATTCGGGGTTTTATTGTTTTATCTATTTTGTATCTTTCGGCCTTAAAATATCATCCACCATTTTAAACCTGTTGGAATTAATTACACATAAAATAATCAATGAAAAGAATTTTTTTAGCGGTATGTCTATCCGGTATCGCTGTTGCATCTTATGCACAAACCAAAACAACAGCAAAGAAACCTGTTGCCCAAAAACCGACCACAGCTGCAAGTAAAACATCAAGCACTACTGCAGGTTTAAAATCTACCTTAGATTCTACCAGTTATGCTTTTGGTACTTCCATCGGCGCAGGTTTAAAAACAACCGGCCTTTCTACCCTAAATTACGAAGTACTGTTAAAAGGACTAAAAGATGCCTTTACAGGAGGTAAGGTTATTTTAACGCAACAACAGGCACAACAATGTATTAACGAGGCATTAGCCAAGGCATCATCAGTAAAAAACAAAGCTGAAGAAGCCGCAAATAAAATTAAATACGCACCAATTATGAAAGAAGGACAAGATTTCTTAGAACAGAACAAAAAACGTGCAGGTGTACAAACAACTGCAAGCGGTTTACAATACGAGGTTTTAACGGCTGGCTCTGGCGTTAAACCATTGGCAACCGATTCGGTACTGGTTCATTATAAAGGAACATTATTAAACGGAAAACAATTCGACAGCTCTTACGACAGAGGTGAACCGATTTCCTTTCCTTTAAACCAGGTAATTAAAGGCTGGACAGAAGGCGTACAGTTAATGCCTGCGGGTTCGAAATATAAATTCTTTATTCCTTACAACCTGGCTTACGGCGAACGTGGCGCAGGACAGGATATTCCGCCATACAGCACTTTAATTTTCGAGGTGGAATTGTTAAAAGTGAACGGAAAATAACAATCTTTAAAAATTATAGTGAAGATGCCTGCTTATTTATTGAGCAGGCTTTTTTTTTGGAAAACAATGTTAATGCTAGGTGGCCAGTGTAGCCCTGCCACCGCTTATAGTCCTCTCCCGATGAAATATCGGGATGCGGGCTATGCCGCTTTGTCGGGTTTATTACCGAACGGCTATAGCCATAAATGTGCAATTAGATGTTAGCAAATTGGGATGCTGAAACAAGTTCGGCAGGACGAATCTTGACGTTTACCAAAACTTTCTCTCTTATTCGATGTTAGCTATTACAAATTAACATGAATATGAAAAGAGCATTCCCTTTAGCACTGATCGCATTTTTATGCAGCACCTTAAGCAGTTGTGAACTCGTAGAAGGTATATTTAAAGCCGGCGTTTGGTCGGGTATTATTATTGTAGTGGTAGTGGTTGCACTGCTCATCTGGATTTTATCGAAGGTATTTGGAGGAAGGGGTTAATTTTTCTACCTGTCACATAGCGCCTGCCGATGAATCGGCACAGGTCGTCAAAGCACTTGAAACTACATTTAAGCAGGTCCATCGACAAGTTACCTTTGACAGGATTTTAATGACCTGATCGTCATTCCCACACAGGCGGGAATCTTAGTGCACTTGCATTACGATTCCTAATCGAGTTGGGAATGACGCTACCTCGAAGCCTATCTGCAAAAAAATCAATTTATATTGGTTTTTATAGAATAATTATCCCTCCGGATGACAATGATATATTAATCCTACAGGTCTTTATACCTATAAAAAAATCATTTCGGTGATGACCACACTACCGGCATGTTCATTCAGTTTCTGGATAATGCCCTGGCGTACCATCACCAATTCATTTTTAATGACTGAAGATTCGATACGTAAAAATAGTTTTTTATCGTGGATGTAAATCTGTTTGGTCCTGTTGGCTATAGCGGTGCCCATAATTTCCGGCCAGATAGACAAGATGGAAGTTTCGTCGAATTTACGGCGCAAACGGTATACATCCAGCATTTTGCTGATGGCATCTTTTACAGTAACATCATTGGGTTTACGCATTTTGTATAGTTCCGTTATCTACTTCGAACAAAGTTACATCAACTTCTATTTTTTCAAAAATTGATTTTACTCTTTCTCTTCCTGTATCTGTAATAAATATCTGCCCAAAATCATGGTGGGAAACCATTTGCATAAGTTTTTGAACGCGGTTATCATCCAGCTTATCAAAAATATCATCCAGCAAAAGCAAAGGCTTAAATCCTTTGTTTTTGGCAAGGTAAGCGTATTGAGCAATCTTCAAAGCAATTAAAAATGATTTTTGCTGACCCTGTGAGCCAAACTTCTTTAAAGGCATATCGCTGATCACAAAAGCCAGTTCATCTTTATGGATACCGGTTGTGGTCCGCTCCAGTACACGGTCTTTTTCTACTGATTTTTTTAACAGTTCTTCGAAAGTAGCCTCATTTAATTGCGACTGATAATTCAGCTCAACAATTTCCTTGTTTTCGGTAAGGTAGGTATAATATTGGTTAAACAGCGGAATAAACTCATCCATAAACGCTTTACGGATAGCGAATATCTTATTGCCGGCAAAAACCAGTTGTTCGTCCAAAATTTCGAGCAGCGTAGGATCGTACTTTCTGGTAATCGCAATCTGTTTTAGCAAAGCATTCCGGTTTAACAGAATGCGGTTATAGGTAATCAGCTGATCGAGGTAATGTGCATCGGTTTGCGAAATCACATTATCAATAAACTTTCTCCGTTCCTCGCTGCCTTCCATAATCAGGTTTACATCATAAGGCGAAACCATCACCACCGGAAAAAGCCCAACATGATCGGCCAGTTTCTCGTATTCTTTTTTATTGCGTTTGAACTGTTTTTTCTGATTACGTTTTACACCGCAGGAAATTTTTTCATTTTTTTCATTGCGGTCAAAATCGCCCTGGATCATAAAAACCTCTTCATTGGTTTTAATCTGCTGGCTATCGATGGGGTTAAAGTAACTTTTACATAGACAGAGATAGTGAATGGCATCGAGCATATTCGTTTTACCTGAGCCATTATTACCCGTAAAAACGTTCACAGTTTCCGAGAAATGGAGATCTGCATCGGTATAGTTCTTAAAATTTAGAAGGGTAATATTTTTTAACCACATAAATATGTCACAAATTTACCGTTTTTTAGCCTCTTAACACCCATTGTTTAAAATAAACGTTAATAACACTTAAAAAAATTGTACTTTCATAGCAAGGAAAATTAGATGGTTGCACAAAAAATGTTAGAAGGGAATGTTCTGTGGTCTTACGATCATGAACTTACCAATGAGAAAAGCTCAGGCTGGATTAAAAAAATAGCAGGTTTATTTTCGTTTTTAAAGCCAATTCATAATCACGAGGGCAATATCCTGCTGGCCTCTAACGGCCTTTTTATTACCGGGGATGAACAATTAGAACTCCCATTATCCCATATAGAAGAGGTTTATATGGGCTTCGACGATTTATTTCCGGCTTCCTCGGCCAAAAACTTCGGCGCATTCTGGCAACCCATCCGAATTAGATCAACGTTGAGCCGCTCTGAAAGTCAAACGATCTATTTGGTGATTAACCACACCGGTATTTTTAGTGATAACCAAACCTGGTTTAATACATTAATTAGCTTGTTACGCTAATGTTCATCACGATTTTACAATCTGCACGCCTAAATAACTAATGTTTAATCAAATACTTCAAAATAAAGATTGATACTTTGATTGAAAAATGTATTTTTGCAATCTTAAATTTTTTAAACAAACATGTCTACAACAGATAACCAGACAATTCAACCAACTAAAAAAGGTTCATTTTTACAAGAGAATAATAAGAGCTTACTGTTTATTGCAGGTGCTGTAGTTTTATTAGTTTTAATATATCTTTGGTATCAAGGCGTGTATTTAAAAGGTCGTGCTGAAGAAGCCGCTAGCAAAATGTACAAAGCAGAGCAATTTGTTGGCGTAGATTCATTATCGAACAAAGCGGTTAAAGGCGAAGGTGGCTACCCAGGCTTAGAGCAGATTGCTAAAGAATACGATAACACAAAATCGGCAAACTTAGCGAACCTTTATTTGGGTGGTATTTATTTGCGTAAAGGCGAGTACAAACAAGCGATTGAATCATTAGGTAAATATAGCGCTACTGGCAGCCCGGTTGCAGATCCATTGGCTTTAGGTTTATTAGGTGATGCTTACAGCGAATTGAAAGACTACAAACAAGCAGCTACTTACTATAAAAAAGCGGCAGATAAAGCAAGTAAATTTACTTCACCAATGTTCCTAAAGAAATTAGGTTTGGTTAACGAAAGCCAAAATGATTTCAAAGGTGCTGTTGAAGCTTATACTAAAGTAAAAACTCAATATCCGGAGAGCGCAGAAGCACAATTAATTGATGCTTACATTGCAAGAGCTCAGGAAAAAGTTAAATAATCATTAACTAAAACATATTTAGGAAAAGATCATCGAAAGATGGTCTTTTTTTGTTTATTGAATATTCATCAATCGGTCTTTAAGGCAGTTTCAAAAGATTGATATCTGTTCGGATCTGTCATGTTGAGCCTGTCGAAACGCTTTGCGATGTATTATAGCAGATCCTTCGACAGGCTCAACATGACAAATCTATTTCTGTATTGGGTTGCGCGCCTAACGATAGACGAGCTATTCTAATAATCATTGTTTTTCTGAAAATCAGGGGCAGCTATTTTTTTGATGAGATGGCCCCGCTTTACGCTTTATCCCGATGAAACCTGTGAAACAAGCAAGCACACCATAAAAAGCAAAAAAAACAGTGCTTAAAATCGGGATGTTCGCTGTAATCGGGTTTAGGTGGCGCGGCCAGCAATACTATTTGAAATTACATGGTGCAGAAAAGAACATCTATAAAACCATGCGATTCAATCTTTAACAGCAGCAAAGACACTGCCCTATAAACCTGATTGAAATGGAAAGCCCGGAGCCCGATCCTTTATCGGGTGAGGACTTGCAATGAAAAGCAGGACGAACAATAAAAAGAGCCTCTGCAATTGCTTTCCAAATTATCCTTTCTAACGGAACCTTGCCACTTATTACCACATAAGGCAATGAGGAACATATAAGGTTAAATTTGTTTTATCCCTCGAGGGAATTCCTTCGTCATAAAAGATTCCTTGCTGCATTCAGGATGACAGCAAGAACAGTTAACCAATTAACCATTACTTATTAAAAGCCGTCATGGTGTGGGCAGGCCCAACGGTTACATAACTTTTAATCAGCTCAACGCTCTTATCAATCAATGCAGGAAGCTCCAATTGTTCATTCTTATCAAACAAACCCAAAACGAAATCGACCTGCCTGCCTTTCGGATAATCGCTGCCAATGCCAAAGCGGAGACGCGCGTAGTTTTGTCCGCCACAAACCTCTTCGATGCTTTTTAAACCATTATGGCCAGCGCTGGAGCCCTGCAGCTTTAACCTTAGCTTACCCAGCGGTAATGCAAGGTCGTCAACAATAACCAAAACATTTTCTGGTGCTATTTTTAGCTCTTTCATCCAATAGTTTACCGCTTTACCACTTAAGTTCATAAAAGTGGTTGGTTTAATAACGTGGAGTTTACGTCCTTTAAAGCTCACTTCCGAATAATAAGCCAGGCGGATATTCTCGAAACTTCCATCTAAATTTTTAACCAGTTCATCAGCAATATCAAAACCAATGTTATGCCGGGTGTGCGCATAATCTGGTCCGATATTTCCTAAGCCAACTATAAGATATTTCATGGCGCAAAGATAAAAAAAAGTCCGAAGTCCGGAGTCCGAAGTCGGGAGTCTATACTACGAATTAATTCATTCATTTCCAGACAGGTTGTAACGGATAGCGTGAGGCGGATAGCGGATTAATCCTGGTGTAAATAAAAAAAGCGTTCCGAACTAAATCGAAACGCTTCATCTTGAAATCAAGAAACCCTAAGAATCCTGATTATTTTTTACCTTTAGCAGCTTCAGTTTCTGCTTGTTTTAATGCTCTAGACATTGCAACAGAAACGATAGTATCTTCAGGAGTGTTAGTGATTACGTATTTATCACCTTTAAGGTCACGAACACGGAATAAACTACCTACTTCTAATTTCTCTAAGCTTACTTCTACGTTTTGTGGCATATCAGCTGGTAATGCTTTAACACGTAGTTTACGTAATTTCTGGATTAATTTACCCCCCATTTTAACACCTGGAGAAGTTCCTGTTAATTTAACCGGGATCTCCATAACGATTTCTTTCTCGTCGAATAACTGAAGAAAATCGATGTGCATTAATACGTCGGTAAGTGGGTGAAATTGAGTGTCTTTTACGATAGCTTTAGTTTTAGTACCGTTCACATCAATCTCCACAAAGTTTACATCCGGGGTATAAATAACATCTCTTAAGTCAGCAATAACTACAGCGAAGTGTTGTTGCTCTTTTCCACCATACAATACCGCCGGAACTTTACCTTCGTAACGAAGTTCCTTGGCATCGCGTTTCCCTACGTTCTCTCTTGGAGAACCGCTAATTGCGATTGTTTTCATTTTATTTTTATTTAATTATTAGTATCAAGTTTAAGTATCGGGTATCAAGACCTTAAGCCTTTAACCCTTTACCTTTCACCTTATTTATTAGTAGTTAGTATTAAGTATCGAGTATCAAGACCTTAAGCCTTTAACCCTCTACCTACCGCCTTATTTATTAGTAATCAGTATTAAGTGTCGAGTATCAAGACCTTAAGCCTTTAACCCTCTACCTTCAACCTTATTTATACTCTAAACAGATCACTAATCGAACCATGCTCGTTTACATTGGCAATTGCCCTCGCAAATAAACCGGCTGTACTTAGCACCCTGATTTTTGGACTTTCCTGTTTTAATGGAATGGTATCCGTTACGATTAATTCGGTTAATACCGAATTTTCTACCGTTTCAATTGCTTTGCCTGATAATACCGCATGTGTACAAACCGCTCTTACACTTGCTGCACCGTTTTCCATAATCAAAGCCGCAGCTTTTGATAAGGTTCCGGCAGTATCGCAAATATCATCGATCAATACCACATCCTGTCCGGTCACATCACCAATAATCGACATTGATTCGATTTCGTTGGCACGTTTACGGCGTTTATCGCAAATAATTACCTCAGCATTAAAAAACTTGGCAAAAGTACGTGCCCTGTACGAACCGCCCATATCTGGCGATGCAATAGTTAAGTTTTTTAAGCCTAAGCTTTTGATATAAGGTACAAAGATTACCGATCCATCTAAGTGATCAACCGGAATATCGAAGAAACCCTGTATCTGTGCAGCATGCAAATCCATCGTCATAATGCGGTGGATACCTGCTGATTTTAATAAGTTCGCCACCAATTTGGCACCGATTGCTACACGCGGTTTATCTTTTCTATCCTGACGGGCTAAACCATAATAAGGAACTACTGCTGTAATATAATGTGCCGATGCTCTTTTAGCAGCATCAACCATTAACAAAAGTTCCATTAAATTATCGCTGGGCTGATAAGTAGACTGGATTAGAAAAACATCACTACCACGAATTGACTCATCAAAGGAAGGCTGAAACTCTCCATCACTGAATTTGTGAATGGTTACGCTACCAAGTGGCTTGCCGTAATGTTCGGCAATCTTAAGTGATAATCCCCTAGAACCTGTTCCGGAAAAAAGTTTTACCGGGTTAAACTGCAATGGCATGGGTTCGTGTAGTTTACGGTTAAAAAAAATCGGATCATGTCTATTTAAAACATGATCCGACGTTAAATTTTCGTTGTCCGACCTGGATTCGAACCAAGACAAACGGTACCAAAAACCGTTGTACTACCCTTATACTATCGGACAAAAACTTCTCAAGGATATTCTCCTCGAAAGGGAATGCAAATGTAGGAACCTTATTTTAAATATGCAAGAGTGATTTTAAAATATTTTTAATTTCTTTCCTGCTGTTCCTGTTTGCGATGCAAAGATAAAAAAATCATCATATAGCGTGCAACATTTTCTTTTTTTATGCGACTTTTTTTACTACGAACCACTTAAATCATTTATTATCAAAGACTAAAATTAAACTATGAATTACTCAAGGATCAACACCATTGGAGGCTGGCTCTGTTTTATCGTTGCCGCGCTCACGTACATCTTAACTTTAGATCAATCTGTAAGTTTCTGGGACTGTGGCGAATTTATTTCTTCAGCCTTCCGAATGGAGGTGGTTCACCAGCCAGGTGCTCCAATAGTCTCCATGATCCAAAGGTTATTTTCGGCGCTTGCTTTTGGCGATAAAACCAAAGTAGCCTATTTTGTTAATATCTCTTCGGCGCTGGCAAGTGCAGGTACCATTCTCTTTTTATTCTGGACCATTACAGCACTGGCCAGGAAAACGATTATTAAAAAAGGAGAAGAAATTACCAACCAAAAAATCATCGGTATTATGGGTGCAGGTTTTGTTGGGGCTTTAGCTTATGCCTTTTCTGATAGCTTTTGGTTTTCGGCCGTAGAAGCAGAGGTTTACGCCATGTCGTCGCTTTGTAGTGCGATTGTATTTTGGGGCATATTAAAATGGGAATCGCAGGCTGATGAACCAAAGTCAGAACGTTGGTTACTTTTTGTGGCTTACATCATGGGGATTTCTATTGGTGTACACATTTTAAACCTGCTTACCATACCTGCCTTAATATTTGTTTATTATTTTAAAAAGAACCCGTCACCCAATTGGCAAAGCGTTTTAAAAGTATTTATGATTTCGATTGCTGTACTGGCGGTGGTGCAATTTGGTATCATTCAGTATGTTATATCTTTTGCGGCAAATTTCGACTACTTTTTTGTAAACACCATGGGTTTAGGCTTTGGAACAGGCATACTGTTCTTCACCGTACTTCTTATTGGGAGTTTGGTTTATGGTATCCGTTATTCCATCCTGAAAAATAAACGGGTTTTAAACCTGGCCATGTTATTTACTGTTTTACTACTTTTCGGATACAGCTCTTTCGCACTGCTTATTATCAGGGCGCAGGCAAAACCAAACCTAAACAACTATAATGTAGATAATGTATATTCTTTTTCGAGGTATGTTGGTCGCGACCAGTATGGCGACAGGCCACTATTTTACGGGGAGAACTACAATTCAGAAAAAACCGACATTAAAGAGACCGGCAAAATTATCCGTAAAGGCGACAAGAAATATGAACTTGCGGGCACAAAATCGGCATATGTTTTTGCCGATAAAACTTTGCTGCCCCGCATGTACAGTGATAAACCCGAACACATTAACTTTTACAAAAGTTATATGGGTTTTGATGATGAGCACAAACCTACCTTAATGGATAACCTAAAATACATGTTCTCTTTCCAGACCGGGCAAATGTACATGCGTTATTTTATGTGGAATTTTGTTGGCAGGCAGGATAATGAAGATGGGCAGTTTGGCGGAAAAGATGGTAATTGGCTTAGTGGTGTAAAACCGTTGGATGCCATCAGGCTTGGTAGTCAACAAAATCTGCCACCTTCCATTGTAGAAAATAAAGCATACAATAGATTTTTCTTCCTGCCATTAATTATCGGTTTAATTGGTGCTGTCTGGCATTTTAAGCGAAACCAGAAAGATGCGGGCATTATCGGTCTACTCTTTGTTTTTACCGGTGTGGCTATTGTAGTTTACCTTAACTCTGTTCCTGTGGAGCCACGCGAAAGGGATTATGCCTACGTAGGGTCGTTTTATGCTTTTGCCATTTGGATAGGTTTAGGTGTATTTGGGTTAAAGGATTGGGTTTTCCAAAAATTAACGCCACTGCGGGCGAGTGTTTTTGCTTCGGTTATTGCTTTATTGGGTGCTCCGATAATTATGGCCAATCAGGGCTGGGATGATCATGACCGCTCTGACAGTCACCTGGCGCGGGATATGTCGGTTAATTATCTAAAATCCTGCGCCCCTAACGCCATCTTATTCACCTATGGTGATAATGATACCTATCCGGTGTGGTATGCACAAGAGGTAGAAAATATCCGTCCGGATGTGCGGGTGGTAAATTTAAGTTTATTTACAGCCGATTGGTACATCGATGGGATGCGGAAAAAACAAAATGAATCGGCTCCCCTACCCATTACCTTAAAACACGAGCAATATGTTGAAGGTACAAGGGATATCATGTACTATCAGGATTATAAGATTGCGCAACATATCGAGTTACAGGAAATTTTAGACGTGCTCCTATCCGATCATGATGAAGATAAGGTAACCATGACGGATGGATCCAAATACAACGTACTGCCTACCAAAAACCTTAAAATGGCCGTAAGTCCGCAACAGGTTTTAGATACCGGCACTGTACCCAAAGAAGATGCAGGCAAAATTGCAAGCAGCATGGAATGGACCTACAATTCTAATTTTGTAACCAAAGGCACCTTAGCTTTATTTGATATTTTAACACATAATAACTGGGAACGACCGATTTATTTCAGCGGCGCCATGCCAAATGAGCAATACATCGGGCTTAACAAATACCTCTATTCAGAAGGCCTCAACAAAAGGTTACTCCCCTTAAAACCAGATACCGCAATCACACAGGATTTTGACCGGGTTAACCTAAAACCGATGTACAACAACCTAATGAACGTGTATGGCTTCGGCAACATTAAAAATGCCAATCATTTAGACAGGCAGTCTGCTGATGATGTCACCATGTTCTCCAATATGTTTAACGGTTTATTAACTGGTTTAATAAACGAAGGTAAAATTACCGAGAGCAAAAAAGTGGCTGACAAATATTACGAGGTGATTCCAGCTAAATTTTACAGTATGCGCCAGGTAATGAGCACTTATTATTTCACCGAAAGTCTATATCGTTTAAATGATTTAAACCGTGCAAATGCCATGATCAAAAAAACGGCCGATTATGTAGGTAAGGAATTGACCCACCTGGCTGATGTTTCAGAAAGCAAAAACCAGCTATCATCAGAGCAGGATGTGCGTTTTTATCTAGGCTATTTAGGACAAATGGTAAAATTAACCGAGGTATTTAAACAGGTGGGGCTGAGCAAAAGCCTGGAAAAACAATACAACAACCTGATTACAAGGTTTACCCCTTTTGCAGCAGGCTAAGCAAAAAACATACTAAATTTTAACCCATAGGCAGATTTCATCTTTCTGCTTATGGGTTTTTGCTTCCCATATAAATTAAAATCCTTTATGTTAAAGGCCTTAAGCCGTTAAAAATTGTTAAATCAATCCAAAAATTTACCTGTTTTATCGACTAGAATAGTTAATTTCGGCAGCATTTTTATGTGAAAACAATTTTTAATATCATTAAACAAACCAATGAATTATTCAAAAGTTAATAATATAGTAGGCTGGATCTGCTTTTTAATTGCTACACTAACTTACGTTTTAACCTTAGAGCCTTCTGCCAGTTTTTGGGATTGCGGTGAATTTATCGCATCGGCATTTAGAATGCAGGTGGTTCACCAGCCTGGTGCGCCTCTATTCTTAATGATCCAACGTTTCTTCTCCATTTTTGCAGCTGGAGATTTGACCAAAATCGCTTACTGGATGAATGTAGGTTCGGCTGTTTCGAGCGGGGCAACTATCTTATTCTTATTTTGGACCATCACCGCATTGGCTAAAAAAACAGTGTTGAAAGCTGGTGAGGAATTAACGACCGGCAAATTAATCAGTATTATGGGTGCAGGTGCCGTTGGTGCGCTGGCTTATACTTTCTCTGATAGTTTTTGGTTTTCGGCAGTAGAATCGGAGGTTTATGCACAATCATCATTATTCACGGCGATTGTATTCTGGGCTATCCTTAAATGGGAAGCACATGCCGATGAGCCACGTGCCGATCGCTGGTTATTGTTTATTGCCTATATTATGGGTTTATCAATTGGTATCCACTTGTTAAACTTGTTAACCATCCCGGCACTTGCTTTCATTTATTATTTCAAAAGAACCGATAAAGCAACCCCAACCGGAATTATCAAAACCCTTGTTGTTGGTATTTTAATCTTAGCGGTAATCCAATATGGTATTATCCAATACCTGGTTTCATTCGGTGCTTATTTCGATTTATTCTTTGTAAATACATTAGGTCTGGGTTTTGGAACGGGTGTTTTATTCTTCGCCATTTTATTAATCGGCGCCCTGGTTTGGGGAATCCGCTATTCGATCCAACACCAAAAGAAATTATTAAACTTAGGTTTAATCTCTACCGTATTAATCATTTTCGGTTATGCATCTTTCTCGATGATCATCATCAGGGCAAAGGCAGACCCGAACTTAAATAACAGCGCACCTAAAGATGCTTTCTCTTTCTTAAGTTACCTAAACCGTGAGCAATATGGCGACAGGCCATTGGGTTATGGCCCGAATTATAACTCTGAAAGAGTAGGTGTAACTGAAGGTAAAACCATCTGGAGAAAAGGAAAAGACAAGTACGAGGTAGCGGGTAAAAAAACCGACTACGAGTATAACAACAATACTTTGTTGCCACGTATGTATAGCGATGACCCTAAACATGCCGCTTTTTATAAAGAATGGATGCGCTTAGACGATTCTAAAAACCCTAATCTGGTGGATAACGTCGGTTTCTTGTTTAGCTATCAGATTGGCTACATGTACATGCGTTATTTCATGTGGAATTTTGCCGGCCGTCAGAATGATGAGCAAGGTCAGGGTAGCGGACATGAGGGCACCTGGATTAGCGGCATTAAACCAATTGATGCCATGTTGAGAGGTAACCAAACCAATCTGCCGCCTTCAACAGTTGATAATAAAGCATATAACCGCTTCTTCTTTCTACCATTAATTTTAGGTGTTATTGGTGCCCTGTGGCATTTCAAACGCAACCAGAAAGATGCCGGAGTAGTGGCCTTATTATTCTTCTTCACGGGTATTGCCATTGTATTATACTTAAATCAGAAGCCATTAGAGCCCCGCGAAAGGGATTATGCTTATGTTGGATCGTTCTATGCCTTTGCGATATGGATCGGACTTGGTGCACTCGCCATTAAAGAATGGCTGTTTAAAAAACTAACCCCAACTGCCGGTGCCATTGGTGCCACGGTGATTGGATTATTAGCTGCACCGGTAATTATGGCCGAGCAGGGATGGGATGACCATGACCGTTCTACGAAACTGGTTCCACACGATATTGCTTTAGATTATTTACAATCTTGTGCGCCAAATGCCATCTTATTTACTTACGGCGATAATGATACCTACCCACTTTGGTATATCCAGGAGGTAGAAAATGTTCGTCCTGATGTACGTATCGTAAACTTAAGTTTATTCGATACAGATTGGTACATCAATGGCCTGAGACAAAAACAAAATGAATCGGCTCCATTGCCAATTTCGATGAAACCTGAGCAGTATGTACAGGGCGAAAGGGATGTAATGCCATACGATGATTACAAAATTGCAGGTAGTATTGAGCTTAAAAACGTAGTTGATTTATTGTTATCAAACGATGAGAGCGATAAAGTACCGATGCAGGATGGATCAAAATCTAACTTCCTGCCAACTAAAAACCTTAAAATTACGGTAGATCCACAGCAAGTAATCAGTACAGGAACAGTACCTGCAGCCGATGCTTCAAAAATCACAACCACAATGGATTGGAAGTTTAATAAGGGTTATGTAACTAAAGGAACTTTGGCTATGTTCGATATCCTGGCACATAACAACTGGAAACGCCCGATTTATTTTGCTTCTACCGTGCCTTCTGAGCAATATAATGGCTTAGATAAGTATTTATACAGCGAAGGTTTAGCAATGCGTTTATTGCCGCTTAAAGCCGACACTACGGCATCGGAAGATAGACCAGAGCAATTGAATACGCCTGTTCTGTATAATAATGTGATGACTAAATTTAAGTGGGGAAATATGAAAACCGCTAAATATTTAGATCCGCAATCATCAGACGATACTTTCATTTTCACTAATATCTTCAGTAGCTTAACCAACAGCTTAATTAAAGAAGGTAAAATTGCTGATGCCAAAAAAGTAGTCGATAAATATTTTGCGGTAATGCCTGATAAATTCTTCGGCATCCGTACAGTTGTAGTGAAATTCTACATGGCTGAAAACTTATATAAACTAGGCGAAACTGCCCGAGCCAATGATATTTTAGACAAATCTGGCGATTATATCAACAAGGAATTAAACTACCTGGCTGATATTTCACAATCAAAAGGTTTAACCGGCTCGCAGAACATTCAAACCGGATTATACTACCTGGACAGAATGATTAAAACCAGTAAAGCTGCAGGTCAGGATAAATTGAGCGATAAGCTGCAGAAAACATTTAACAGTTTAGAAAGTCGTTTGTCGATGTTCTTCCCACAACAGGGACCGCAACAGTAAACGAATCTGAACAATAACTTACAAAGCAGCTGCATTAATTTGTAGCTGCTTTTTTGTTGACCAAACCTATCAGGTTTTAAAAACCTGATAGGTTTAAGATATCGCGAGATACGTCACCCTGAATTTATTTCAGGGTCTTTACCGCATTGATAGATGCTGAAATAAATTCAGCATGACGGGGCTAAATATATGTGGTGTTTATAGATGGATTTCAGTAACAAAAAAAATCCTGTTCAGCATGGCCAAACAGGATTCAAATTTATTTTAGTTAATGATTATTCGTTTACTACACCCATTGCACAGAATTTTTCAATTCTTTGTTCAATCAGTTTATCCGTTTTTAATTTACCCAATGCCGCTAAATCTTTAACAAGGTAATCTTTTAAAGTTCGGCCCATTAACTCCGGATCCTGGTGTGCACCTCCAAGCGGTTCTGGAATAATGCCATCGATTAGCTTGTTGCCAAACATATCATCAGAAGTTAATTTCAAACATTCAGCAGCTTTCTCTTTAAAATCCCAGCTTCTCCATAAAATAGATGAACAAGATTCAGGAGAAATTACCGAGTACCAAGTGTGTTCTAACATATAAACCTTATCGCCGATACCGATACCTAAAGCACCTCCGGAAGCACCTTCGCCTACAACGATACAGATAATGGGTACTCGTAGAATAGACATTTCCAGTAAGTTTCTGGCAATCGCCTCACCCTGTCCGCGTTCTTCTGCCTCTAAACCAGGGTAAGCACCCATCGTATCGATAAAAGAAACAACCGGTTTATTAAATTTTTCTGCCAAGCGCATTAAACGTAATGCTTTACGATAACCTTCAGGGTTGGCCATACCGAAATTGCGAAACTGACGCTCTTTGGTATTTTTACCTTTCTGGTGACCGATAACCATTACCGTTTGACCATTTATAGAAGCAAAACCGCCAATAATTGCCTTATCATCTTTAACCGTTCTATCGCCATGCATTTCAATAAAATCATCACAGATCATATTGATATAATCAAGGGTTTGCGGGCGATCAGGGTGACGGCTCATCTGAACCTTGTTCCAACCGGTTAAATTTTTATATAAGTTATTGGTAGTTTCATCTAATTTACCATCAAGCTCGTCTAACGTGGCAGACATATCTACCTTAGTTTTTTCGGCAACTTGCTTAACCTTTTCTATCTGCTGAACTAAATCGGCAATAGGTTTTTCAAAATCGAATGATGTTTTTATTTGCTGCATAATTGAACCACAAAAATAAGTAATTATTTTTAGTTTGTAACCAACAGTTTTTCGTTTGCATTTTTGGAGGGAATAAATCGCTTTAGCAAGGCCGATAAAAGAACGCTATATATATGATTTATTTTTTTTGGAAAGCAGTTTCAGTGGTTATTGGGTTAGGTTCCGTCCTGCTCTTCCTACTGCCGACGAAAAATCGGCATCCGTACGATCAGGTTTAGATTACACCTGTTTTTGCACCGATGAGGGTTTTCCATGCCACTGCCCAACCCATCTAGCCCTGATTGAAGCGGAGATCCTTTTTTGTCAGCCTGAGCAGAGTGGAACTGCAAAAAAGATCGGAGCGCAAAGCAGGACAAACGATAATATTTATGCTGCAGCTGCGCTTCAAATTAATCAAAAAGTGTTGACACATTAAAAGAATTTATACACTTTAAATTAGGGTTTGGAAAGCAATTCCTGTAGCGCTTCGGTTAGAACAGTCCTGCCATTTGCTTTAGCCCAGATGAAACCTGTGAAATAAGCAAGCACACCATAAAAACAACAGACCGTGCTTAAATCTGGGCTATCGCGGCTGTCAGGTTTAGATTACACCTGTTCTTGCATCGATGAGGGTTTTCCGTGCCCCCGGCCCAACCCATCTAGCCCTGATTGAAGCGGAGATCCTTTTTTGTCAGCCTGGACGAAGTGAAAGGGCAAAAAAGATCGAAGCGCAAAGCAGGACGAACGTTAATTATTGTACTGCCTCTGCGCTCCAAAAAAAAGAGTCTCTTAGGTAAGAGCTTTGGCTAAGAGAGTTGACAACTTCCTATACACATTGCTATTAAAAGTTGTCAACTCTAAAATCTTAGAACTTAGCGGCTTCGCCAGGCTTTGGTAATGCTTTTTTAATAAACTCACGGATATGGTTATTAGCCGTTTTCAGGTCATCCTTACGTAGGTACATCATATGGCCGCTACGGTAACCTTCCCATTTCATTCTATCCTGCAACTTACCCGCAGCATCTAACTGCCACATGCTGTATTTCGCGTTGAAATAATCGCAGGCCCCGTCGTAATAACCCGATTGCACCAATAAATGCAGATATGGATTCTGTGCCATGGCCTGACGGAGGTTATCGCCGGTTTGATTGCCAGTTTGATCCCATGGATAAACTGAGCCAAACATATTGTATTTCAAATCGGTTTTATAATTCAGCTCATTACGGATGTACATATTGATGGCTGGCGTAAATGAATGCAGCCAGGAAGTTAGTTCTGCATTATAATCCGGTCCTTCGCCGGCACTCATTTTGTCGATACCACGGTAGCGCGAATCTAACCTGCCCACCGTAAAACCTTTATCCCTCAACAATTCTTTCCAAAAGAAATCGGTTGGTACATTGAGGTTATAATCTAATATCACTTTTTCTGAAAGCCCAGCGTAACGGGCCATTTTCACGGCAATGGCTTTCTTTTTATCGGCGCTCAACATTCCACCCTGCGAAATAGCGGGGATCAATTCATTAATGGTAAAACTTTCCACTTCCGGAAGCATCGCCGTTAAATCTTTAGCTTGTAAATCGGCGGCCAAAGCTTTATGGTACCAGGCTGTAGCAGCAAAATACGGCAAACGCAAAGCCGCATCAACAGGACCGCTCCGTTCAATACCGAGTTCGGTTGGCGAAACCAATACCACACCATTTAAATACATCCACTGGCTGTTCTGCAGCTCTAAAGCCAAGCCCGAAACACGTGTGGTACCATAACTTTCGCCAATTAAAAATTTTGGAGAGGCCCATCGGTTGTTGCGCGTTACAAAAGTATTGATCCACTCGGCCAGGTATTTGATATCGGCACGCACCCCAAAAAACTTATTGGTGGGAATATCTTTACTTACTGCTCTCGAATAGCCGGTGTTAACCGGATCGATGTAGATAATATCGGCAACATCTAAAATAGAATATGGATTTTCTTTATAACCATAAGGTTGTACAGGATAACCTTCATCATCAATATTCAAAACCACAGGACCCGTATAGGCAATATGCATCCACACTGAAGCCGAGCCCGGGCCACCGTTAAAAGAGATGACTAAAGGTCGCTTATCACGATTTTGCACATCGCTGCGTTCGTAATAAGTATAAAACAAACCTGCAATCGGTTTTCCGTCTTCATCCCAAACGGGCAGCGTACCTGTTGTAGCCTTATACGGAACGGATTTACCATCAATGGTTACCGCGTGATTGGTAACTACCGAGCTCTCCACTTTAATGGTTCTTTCGTTTGCCGAAGATTTTGGCTCGTCTTTAACGGTAACCTGGGTGGTGGTTACAGTTTCTTTAGATTGGCTTTTTCTTGGCCCCTGTTGTGCATAGGCAAAAGCGCTTACGCTTAAAAATGTAGCAAGTATAAATCTGAATTTCATCGTTTTGGTTTGGTTCCTAAATATCAAACTATTGTGGCGTTTATCAAAAAGCGCATTAGAAATGTTACCATAAAAAAACCAGCACTGCTTTTGGCAATGCCGGTTCTGCAAAAAACTGCTGCTATGAAGCAGTAGACTCTTTATTTAGGCTTACAATTTAAATAACAACCGCTTCGGCGCTTGCATCTGCAATTTGCCAGCCTATAGTTTGGTTTCCGGTAACCAATACATCTACAAAATATTCATAATAAGATCCGGCTTTGTAACCTTCAAAAGTATCGGCATAAATCGGGCCTGAGGAATGTGATACCGAAGTTAACGGAACGTTACCTTCTCCCTGTATGGTTACGGTGATGCTGTTATATACCTGACCTGTAGTATACTGAAGTGTTGCCACAGCAGCCAGTCCATTACTGGTGGTAAAATTTTTAGTAACCGTAACTACACCTCTACGCATCACCTTTTTTGGAGCAAGGGCTACTTTTTCGGGCGTAAAACTACTAAACAGACAAACGGTAAAAGCTAAGGTAGCGACTAGTAAAGCAATTGTTTTTTTCATTTTCTTTGGTTTAAATTGGTTAAATATTAATTAAAAATCATTTGTGTATTGCGCCAGAAAATACAACTACAATCTTACCAAGGTAGTTAAAATGAACAAACATTAAATTACGTGGTGATATCGCAGCCTGTTAATTAAAGATAATGGTTTGCAGCGAAGATATTTTTCCGAATCAACGCGCAAACGTTTGATTAATAAGAGGATACAAAATCAAAAAATACAACCAAATCAAACACCTGCGACTGTTTAATATTACAGTTTAGATAGGGTTTAAGCATCAGAAAATAAAGCCGGAAATTGGTACAGCACAAACGTTTGCCTAAAATGTTATCCGAAATATGCAGAACAAAAAAGCCGATACCGCAAATGCGGTATCGGCTGGTAAAAACTAATTTAATCGAGACGGGTATTGTTTAATTCTTTTTTATCATTTTAAGGCCAGGATCTCTTCATCTGATAATACCTTGTTCCAAACCTGTAATTCATCTATCTTCCCTTTAAATCCACCTACGGTTTGAAGCGGAAAAAACAAAGTTTCCGATTTACGTACTTTCGTTTTGTCTTTATCCGTAAACGTGATCCAGTTATCGTACAAGCGTTTTTCAAGTTTGCCATTTACATAAAGACTAGTACCCTTATTGGTTCCGGTTATCACTACGTGGGTCCAGCTATTTTCAGGTAAAACATATCCGAAATCGATATCATAACCCTCCCTTGAAAAGCCAAGTTTACCGGTACCTGTTTGTTTTAATTTTACAGTTGCATTAGGCGATTTGAATAACACTGCACCATCTGCATTGTTATTTGCAGGATTTACCCAAAAAGAAACCGTATAGTTATATCCTATTTCAGTGTAAGGCAACCTGGCGTAACTATCCTTTCCTGAAAATGATAACGCATTTTTTGCATATCCTTCTGCATATGCCGCGCCAGTGGTTTTGATCTGATTATCCTTTTTATCAAAATTAAATTGAGCTGTAAATGGCACATCGTTTTTAGATAACTTTCCACTTATATTTAACGAGGGTCCTTCTCCTATCTTTTTGCTCAACACATTAAAATCATCGAACTTTAAAGTGGTATTACTGCCTCCCCACATTTTTTGTGCTAACACCTGCATTGCCGGGAATACCCTGTCGTGTACATCCTTCTCTGTAATTCCGTTGCCTACAATATCATTCCATACGGCAAAAGAACCACCTAATATGGTCGGATCGCCTGATGGGAACTGAACGTTTCCAATCATCGAAGGCGTCCATTTATTATAAAGATTTTTAATATTCAGGTAATCGTAGTAGTAGCCCGCTGCCGGTACAATATACAACCATCCATCAGGCGTACTAATTTGCTTATAGCCCAGTTTCTTCATTTCAATAGGATTTGCATAACCATTGTACCAGGTATTCATCACCACATTTTCTACTTTAACAGGAGTAGTACCCTTTGCATGGGTTAACGCTCCCCAAAGCCTTACATCTTTCCCAAAACCTTCTACGTATTTAATCATGCGATCGGTAAAAGCCCTAAAAACTTCGGCATCTTTTTTAGCATATTCATCGGTACCAATGTGAACTGCTTTACCGGTAAACACGGGTGTGCTACCAGAAATATATTCTTTAAACACATTTTCCATAACCGTATAACTAAGTGGATTATGGAGATCGAGATGGTCCATACCATATGCTTTACTGCCAATTTCGGGAACCACTTTGGTAAAGGCCAGTGCATGTGCTGGTGCATCAATTTCTGGAATAATGCGAACAGCATACTGATCGGCCAGTTGTTGTAATGCTATAAATTCCTTTTTGGTATAGGAACCGTCTTTTGCGGTTAACCCCGGATAGGTTGTATTTTCTAAACGGAAAGCCGAATAGGTATCGGCCCAGTTATCGTTGAAATATTTTTTAAAGCCATTATCATTCAAATGAATCTGAAAATCGTTCAATTTGTAATACGACATGAATTTCACATAATCTCTTAAAAACTGAAGGCTAAAGAACTTACGGCCTACATCGAGTACAAATCCGCGGACTTTAAACTCTGGATAATCTCTTGCTAATCCTTTTGGAATGGCATTTTTCTGCTCCAATAACTGTAATAAAGTTCTCGTTCCCCAGAATAATCCTTGATATTTTACTGCACTGATGGTAACATATTCATCTGTATCAAAGTAATAACCTTCTTCGCCAATGCTTTTATCATTTGCGTTTAAGGTTAAAAAAACATCTCCCTTTTTAGGCTTACCTTTCACAATTAACAGGTTAAAACCTAACTGATCTTTCAGTTCTTGTTTTAAAATATTGGCAGCGTTTTGCAATTGTTTTTCATTCGCTGCATTTAAAACAATTCTGCTGGTGGCCGTTAAAAATAACTCACCCTTGCCGCCATGCCATTCGCGCAAGGCAGGAATTACAAAGGGTTGTGGGTTAACACCCGAATCAGAGAATTTGCCTGGAACAACAACCTGCCTGGATACATCATATTTTATCGAATCGCTTACCTGACTAACCAGCTGGAAGTACAAGTTGACATTTGTTGCCACCAAAGGCGTGGTTATGCTTCCAGATTCATCGATAATCGGGGTGCGGTTACTTCCTTTGAATACCAGCGAATAACCTTTCGGGCTTTCGGGGAAAACAACTTTCTTATCGCCGGCTTTTAGTTCTTTAATATTAGGCACTGATTTAATAACCGTGCTGTCGGTTTGACCGAATAAAAGACTTTGAGCGGTGATAATGAAACCAACCGTAAATAGCATGCTTTTCATGTGTAAATACTGAATTAATATTATTAGCGTTTAGCTTATTCTGTTGAGCAGATCACAGTTTTAATGCTGAAGATGGTGCTCATGTGAGTTAAAGATAAACTAAACTTTTTGATACGCTCAAGCAAGTTTCGCGCAAACGTTTGATGAATATAGAACTTTAACAAGTTGATCATTATCGCAAATGGATGGGCCTAAAATACAGACCATAAAAAAAGCCGACATTGCAAAATGCAATATCGGCTGGTAAAAATCGGGATGATATTAATTATTTTATTTATCCCACCATACTTTTCCCACCAGCTTATCGCCTCCCGGAACAGCTGCTGATGCCGCTTTATAGTTTACGGCATTGGTAACCCCTTCGAAAAGTGGGTAAGGAAAACGACGTGGAATTGAACCGCCCGTGTTGGTGTTCGGATATACAATAGGTACCAGCGCAGGGATACCTGTTCTTCTCCAGTTCGACCAGGCTTCATAAAAATCGAGCATGGTAATGGTATGCGCCCAGTATTGGGTGCCAATCATCTCTAAACCATTGGCCGCTACATATGGATGGGCGGTTAAATAAGCCGCAGCATCGGTTCCACTTATAGCCATTGATGCATCATATTGAGAAAGATAGGTCATTGCAGAAGTTACACCAGCATTATAATGTGTAGCTGCCGAACCACCAATACCATAACGTTGTGCCGCCTCTGCCCATAGCAGTTCTGTTTCGGCATAGGTGAGGATAAAAGTGTTGCCATCTCTTTTTAACATACCTGGATTTGGAGAAGAATAATCTGTAAAATCAGTGTAAGAAGGATCCTGACGAACATCTCTTCCTGCAATACCACTTAAATCTTTACCATTAGGCATTCCTTTTTGCACCGCAGGATTCGTAACGAAAGCAGGGTTCTGATCCTTGGTCCCATCCGTTAAATATAACTTGGTTACCGCTACCTTGCCTAAACGTGGGTCGTTATTTGTTTTTAAATAATTGATGAAGGTACTGCTCCACCTGGTGTAATAATTCTCCTGACCACCATCGCCCAATAAAACCTGTGCATTTCTGTTCTGTGTTACACGGGCACCATTGCTATCATGTTTAAATAAAGCATTATCTGCATCGCCTGTCATGGTTTTACCAACTGCTTTATTGATGTAGGTCTGGGCCAGAGTAGCATCAGCCTTGGTTAACCTCATGGCCATACGTAACATCAAACTATTTCCAAAACGTTTCCACTTTGCAATGTCGCCGGCGAAAACAAGATCGCCTGTTACTTTATCACCACTGGCATTTAAGGCAGTACTCGCTTCATCAACCTCTTTTAACAGATCGGTATAAATGGCTTGTTGTGCATCATATTTAGGATATAAATTTGCCGTATAATAGCCTCTTCCTGCATCAAAATAAGGTATATCGCCATATAAGTCTGTTAATCGCTCAAAAATCAGGGCTTTCCAGATTCTACCCATCTGATAAACGTTATTATATTGGTTTTTTCCTTTGGTAAACTCCACTAAATCTGCAGCATATTTAACCTGATCAGGATAAGCTTTCTCCCAATAAGCTGCTGTGTAACCTTCATTAAGCATATATTTATCACCTGCCCAATAACCAATTACCGACGACATGCCCTGCATCATGGTAGAAGCATAGATTAAATTTCCCCGCCAGGTTTCGTAAGCAAAATCGATGCTTCCGGTATAATTTAACTGGGCTGTAGATAAAAGAAAGTTCGGATTGTATTGCTCTTGTCCAACTGAGGTTGGATCTGTATTAATTTTTTCAAAGTCTTTGGTACAACCAGCTATCAGGGCTAATCCAGATAATAAAAGTGGTACGTATAATTTTATGATCGTTTTCATTTTCAATTCGTTTAAAGGATTATAACTTAACACTTAAATTTAAACCGTAGGTGCGCACCGGTGGTACTCCGCCCAGCTCCATACCCGGAATGGTTGCATTATAGCTCGACTCGGGATCGATGTTGTCTGTTTTCTTCATCAGGATGAATAAATTACGACCAACAAAACTCACATTTAAACCTTTAATCTTATTATTGAACAGTTTTCCAGGGAAATTATAACCCAGAATAACCTGTCTGAATTTGATAAAACTGGCATCCTGAACAAACTGTTTTGATACATTATTGGCGAAAGTGCTGTAATAATTTGCTGCATTTATGCCTAGAGCATCGCGGTTTTCCAGCGTAGCCTGGTGCAAGCCAAACACATAACCATAATAATCAGTTGCAGAGAAAATTTTACCGCCCCATTTACCATCTATCAGGAATGAAAAGTTAATGCCTTTATAGTTAAACTCGTTGTTCCAACCAGCAGTCCACTTGTTATAGGCTGAGCCATAAGGTTTCAAGTCTCCTCTTTCCGGAATACCGTTGGTATCTTTTATAATATTGCCATTGGCATCATATTTATAATCGTAAGCCATTATCTGTGCAATAGCCAGTCCTTCCAGGTTTTGTAAGAAACCAACATTACTTCTGGAGGTTGCCAAAGGTTGCGAGGCGGTACCTGGTGCCAATGTAATTACCTTGTTATCGTTATATGAACCATTTATGGTTGAGGTCCAGCTGAAATCTTTATTTTTTAAAACAACGCCTGACACTAAGGCTTCAACCCCACGGTTTTGCAACTTACCAATATTTAAAAATGCGCCGTTATAACCGGTTGTAGTTGAAGTAGGAACAGCAAGGATTTCATCTTTCGATTTTTTATTGTACCAGGTAAAATCTACACTAAGGCGATCGCCAAAAAACCTCATTTCCGTACCAACTTCCAGCTCACTGGCACTAGATGCTTTTAAAGTAGCATTCGGGATTGCAGCATTTACAATATTTCCGAGCGAGCTACCATTAATGGTTTCACTACGTAAATTATAATAAAGCTGTGTTTGGAAAGGGGTAGTTGCCTGCCCAACGTTTGCATAACCCGCCCTTAATTTACCAAAGCTTAAGAAAGAAGGTTTCCATAATTCGGTGAAAACGAATGAACCACTTATGGATGGATAAATCGTATTTAATTTATTATCTCTTCCCGGTGTTGCCAATGTAGAAAACCAATCGTTACGTGCGCTTCCTGTTAAATATAAAATATCTTTATAGGTTACTTCTAACGTTCCATAAACCGATTGAGTTTCCTGATCGGTCTGATAAACAGCAACTGCTTTACCTCCGGTATTGGCTAAATTATAAACGCCAAAAATCTGGAAAGATCCGCCGGTATTGGTGGTTCCTGAACCTTTGGTACGACGATAACTTGCTCCAAAATTAGGGGTAATGGAGAAATCATCTATTTTAAAAGATTTACCAATTAATGCATCTACATTGATATCGGAGAATTTACTGATCTGTTCGGTGTAACCTCCGTCAGCATCATAAGCTGTACCAGACGGCGTAACCGCAACGTAATTATCGTTGTAAGAATCTCTACCTGCACGCGCCTGTAAAAACAATCCGTTATCGAAGGTATATTTTGCACTGATAGAGCTTAATAAACGTTCTCTTTTGGTATTGTGTATAAAATCATAAGCTGCAAACCAGGGATTGGTTGCATAGGTATTACCGGTATTGTATGAAAGCTCCGTTCCATCAGGTTTTTTACCCGGCTTTAGTGTTTCAATATTTACACTAGTTGGCAAAAATGCGGCATTATAATTGGCATTACCTGCACCATCTGAAACCATCGGCCTGTTTTTGGCCTGTTCTAAAATATAGTTGAAACGGGCATCAATCACCAGGTTCTTGATTGGATCGAAAGTACCAGAGAGGGTAAAATTTTGTCTGTTTAAACCCGAGTTAGGTACAACCGACCTATTGGTTAAATCGCTTGCCGATAAGCGCATTACTCCACCCGTAAACGATTTGTTTAAGGCCAGGGTGTTGGTAAAAGTTCCTCCTGTTCTGTAAAAATCTTCAATGTTATCCTCCTGAGCAGAATAAGGTCTGCTTACCCCGTCAAACTGAACCACATTAGAACCATCTAACCTGGCACCCCAGCTCGAACTTCCGGTAGAAGCAGCAGCCAGTTGCGTAGCTGGTTTCTGGCCGTTTACACCTTGTCCGTATATATATTGCCAGTTGGTTCTATCCATCACCTGCTCGGCAACATAATTACTGCTAAACTCAATATTGTTCCCTTTTCCACTTTTGGTGGTAATCAAAATTACACCTGCTTTGGCCCTATTACCATAAAGTGCAGAAGCTGCAGCGCCCTTCAATACCGAAATACTCTCAATATCATCAGGATTTAAGTTGCTAATCGCATCGCCTAAATCTGGTGCATTATCGTATTGACCTCCATTATTACCAATACCAATGGTGCTTCCAAAACCAACCGGTGCACTTTCCATTGGAATACCATTTACCACATACAATGGCTGACTTGATGGGCCTAAACTGGAAACACCACGGATAGTCACATTGGTGGCTGCCCCTGCACCTCCAGAAGTACCGGCGATATCCAAACCTGCTACTTTACCCACCAAAGAGTTGGTAATGTTATTTTCGCGGGCCTGTGTTAAGGTTTCACCACCAATCTGTGTTACCGAATAACCCAGGGCCCTTCTTTCTTTTTTGATGCCTAAAGCCGTAACCACCACATCAGTAAGCTGTTTGGTATCTTCTGAGAGTACAACATCGATATTGGTTTGTGAACCGATAGCAATTTCCCTGGTTTGAAAACCAGCATAAGAAATAACCAGCGTAGCATTTTCAGGAGCATTTAAAGCAAATTTACCGTTTACATCGGTAGAAGTACCAATACCTGTTCCTTTAACCCTAACGCTTGCACCAGGTAAAGCACCTCCAAGTGCATCTTTAACTGTTCCCGAAATCGGGACTTCTTTATTTTTGCTAATGACAATCAAGCCACCATCAGAAACAGAATATTTCAGGTTCGTTCTGTTTAAAATGGCAGCCAATACGTCAGTAACCAAAGTATTGGTTACAGTAATGCTTACATCCTTATTTACGGGAACGTAAGAAGAGCTGTAAACAAAATGGTAACTGCTTTGCTGCTCAATAATCTGTAATACCCTGGCTAGCTTTGTTTTCTTAACATCTAAAGAAATTTTTTCCTGAGAAAAAACCGATGCCGAAACATTAAGACAGGTAATGAAAACCATAATACAGGCTAGTTTCATTAGCATAATGAATTTTAGAAGCGCTTTATATTTTGGGCGCCCTTGCAGTAAGTAATAATAAATCATATTTTTGTTTTTTTGGTTGCATAAAGTTCTTGGCAGCAATCTGTTTGCGCATAAACTGCCATTAATTAATCAAAAGAGAAATTGTTAAGGGCGGTGCTCCAACACCGTCCTTTTTATCTTCCTATTTCGAGATGGTTACCTGTTTTCCTTTTATCTCATATTTAAAATTATTTTCAGTTGCTTTTAAGGCGTGTAAAACTTCTTCAATACTTTCGTTGGTGATGGTTGCCGTAAAACGGTATTTTTCTATTGAAGGATCTGTAAACTTAATTTCTACGTTATACCATTTTTCTAAAACATTCTTAATCTCATCAAAATCCTGATCGTATATTTCGATCCGGTTCTGCGTCCATGCGGTTTCTACAATGGTGCTATCTTTAATCTTGGTGTAATGATTGATCGTAATTTCGGGCTGTAAGGCTGTAGGCTTAAGCAATTTACTTTTTTGTTGCGGCGCAACATTTTTGTAAAAAGTAACTTTCTGACTTGGTTTTAAAGTAATGGTTCCGCCATTTCCATTTATCGCCTCCATGGTAATTAAGCCACGAATTAAAGTGGCTTCTGACGTTGTTTCATCAGGATAAGCTTTCACATTAAAAGCAGTACCCAGTACATTGATGTTAAAATCACTTGTATGTACTTTAAAAGGTTTATTTTTATCATGGGCTACATCAAAAAAAGCCTCGCCTGTTAAGGTCACCTCTCTGCACTGATCGTTAAAACCTTTGGTAACAGATAAAGAACTTTTTGCGTTTAAGAGTACCGATGTTCCATCCTGAAGCTTAATTTTTTTACGTTCACCACTTTTTGTAGTAAAAGTATAAACCTCCTGCACCACGTTTTTGGTATTACTGTTATTAAAGTAGCTATTGTAAACCAAAACCGAGCCCAGCACAAAAACCAATGCGGCTGCAATTTTAAGCCATAAATAACGGTTCAGTTTAACTACCTTTTCTTCAGGAAACATACTTTCCTTCAAACTTTCCGTCTGTTTAGTTAAGGGGCGTTTATTGCCACTCAATATCAGATAAAGTTTTTTTGCTTCTGCAATTACTGCAGCCTGCTCGGGGTGGGCATTAACGTACTTCTCCCAATATCCAATGCAAAGCTTGTCGGTTCCAGCGCAATATTGCTGAAAAGTGCTATCGACAAGAAAATCTTCTGCATTGAATTTACTTCTATCAACCATTCTAATTTGCCTTTTATATATCAGTGCCCAAAAGCTTTACTTTTTCCTAAGGAAATTTTAACTTTTTTTTAACACAGCCGAATATATGCGCTGAAAGCAGATTAAATGAAGAAATTTAATTTGCAGGAATGCAGCTTAAGAAACACAAAGGAGTTGATCCGCTCAAGGTTTAAGTAGTTTTTATGTTTTTTGGAAAGCAATTGCACGGGAAGCCGCCAAGTAGCACCAGCCCGTTGTTCCTAAACCCCTGCCTGCAGCAGGCAGGCGGTAGAAACGGAAATCCTTTTTATTGCTTACAACCATATTTAACTATAACGTTTATTTGCAATAAAAAGATTGGAGTGTATATCGGGACTATAGCACCCACGGAGACAGGGATGTTCGTTTTCAAAATATAAAAACCACTATCTCAAACTGGCAGACTGTGAGAATAGAAAGACTTCAGAAATTTAAGTTATTAATTTTTGGGGCGTTTTAACACGCTATCCGCTGTATCTTTTGGCTTTCCTTCAACTGGCTCAGGATCACCAAAAGGATGCCGCTCCTATCGTTAACGCAGATTTTCTGCCCAAATCAGAAGTTTATAAAGGAATTGAACTAACTGCAAAAGATCTCTCCATTCCGCTGCGCTGCAATCGAGATGACGAAATGCGGAGATTTACGCATTAAATTCTTTTCTCAGGATTTTAAGCGCATCGTAAATGGTATTGTAGGCTGTTTTTATTGTCTGATTACTTTGCTCGGCGATCTGTTCATAACTTAATCCATCAAAAAACTTCAAATGGATAAGCTGTTTTTGGCGAAAGGTCAGTTTTTCGAGGGCATTTTTAAGCTGATGTTGCACCAGTTCATCACTTTGTACTTTAACAATAAACTCTTCGTAACTCATTTCCATCCACTCACCATCGGCGCCAGCATTAAAAAGTGCATCGTTAATTTTGCGCTTCCTTTCTAAAATCCTGAGCAGTTTGCGTTTAAGGAAGGTACGCAGATAGGCTTCAACATGATCAACACGGCTTAGGCTTTCGTGTTTCTCCCAAATGGTGGTAAATACAAGGTCCGTAGCTTCACTGGAAGTATCTGCATCGGCACAAACCCTGATCCCGAAATTTACAAGCGGGTAATAAAGTGCCGCATAGAGATCAAAAAACGCATCTTTATCGCCAACCCGTAATCGTTCCCATAATAAGTGATGCGCTAATTTGTTATCCATTAAAATTGTTAGTTGTTATCACAATATTAACTAAAAACAACAAGATTATTACGTACAGATTTCGATCAATTAAAAAAACCTATCAGGTTTCGAAAACCTGATAGGTTTGAATATTATTTTAAAGCCGTTTTGCTGAAAATATGATATTCACCAGGGGCCAAAGTTCTGTTATAGCTATTTGATGAAAGGTCAATACTGCTTCCAACCGCATCGACCCAAATGCCCGATGAACCAAAATCAATATTGGCCGTCTGGCTTACCACATCAAAATTTCCAACCACCACTACCGTATTTGCACCCTCTATTAGTTTAATATACTTGATTCCACCAGCCAGGTTATAACTTGAGTTTGTTGAATTAAAAATGCTGTTATTCTTTTTCAACCTGATCAATTTAGCATAGGCATCGTACAAAGCTTTACGGTTCGGATCGGTATAATAATCCCATTTAATTGGTTTTTCACCTGTTCTTCCATTAAAATCGATGCTGATATCATAACCCAATTCACCAAACTGCCAGATCATTTTTGGTCCGGGGATACTAAATAGAAAAGCAGCAACCAGTTCTTCTCTTTTTAACGAAGTAGCCAAGTTTCCTTTAATTACATAACTGCCCGAAGCATTACCATAGCTGATGTTTTTAAAATTCAACCGCTCTTCATCGTGACTCTCACCATAACCAACCAAATTTTCAGACTTCGTAAAACCATGATTGGCATAAAAACCCCATTGAAAATTAGAGCCATCTAACCAGCCCATTGTAGCCTCGTTCATGTTGTAATTCATGTTGTTCCACAGCATCATACCGTCATCGGCCAATACCTTTTCTTCTGATTCTTCAGCAAAATGCTCTAAAATCACGTAGAAATTCGGATCAATACTTTTGATATAGCCATTATAGTCTTTCCAGGTCGCAATCCGGCCAGCATCATATAACCTAAACTGTCCATCATCAGTTGATTGCTTTTGCGTAAATCCTTTCGAAAGATCGAAACGGAAACCATCAATTTTATATTGCTGCATCCAAAACTTCATCACATCTTTCGAGAATTTTTTGGTCGCTAAATGCTCGTGGTTAAAATCATAACCTACATTAAATGGATGTTTAGCCTCAACATTAAACCATGGGCTATTTGCAGTAGGTTTTGAGCCATCGAAATACAATTGCACCATAGGCGATTGGCCAAAGGAATGGTTCAATACCATGTCCATAATCACGGCAATGCCACGGCCATGGCATTCATCGATAAAATTTTGCAAGGCCGTTTTGGTACCGTAATATTTATCAGGTGCAAAATAAAATGACGGATTATAACCCCAGCTTAAATTACCTTCAAATTCGGTTACCGGCATCAGCTCTATGGCATTGATCCCCAAAGCGGTTAAATAATCGAGTTTGGCTAAGGTTGAGGTATAATTATGCTCGGTGGTAAAATCGCGGATGAGCAATTCGTAAATGACCAGGTTATCTTTAGCCGGACGGACAAAACTGGCATTTTTCCAGGTGTAAGTTGGCTGATTTGCCTGCATGACACTTACAATACCTGTGGTTTTACCTGCTGGATAGGCTTTTAAGTTTGGATAGGTCGCGGCAGTAATGTATTGATCATTGTTCGGATCGAGTATTTTCTCACAATAAGGATCGGCAACCTTTAAGTTACCATCTACATAAAACTGGTAGGCATATTCTGTATTCGGGTTTAAATGATCTACCTGAACCCACCAATAACTGCCATCAGGTGTATTTTTCATTGGTGTTGTTGCTGCAGACCAATCGTTAAATTCGCCAATGAGGGAAACTGATTTTTTGCCCGGTGCATATAGGGTTACAATAGCCGATGTTCCGTTATTGATAAATACCACCCCATCTTTGGCTCCCGCTGGTAAAGCTGCTGTTTGGTTTGTTGGCGAAGGATCCAAACCGCTATCTGTTGATGTTTTTTTACAGGCGGTATTGAACGCTGTTACCAATAGCAATAGATAGACTATCTTTTTTGCTTTTTTTGTTTCGTGCAGACACGAACCAAGACGGTAAATTATTTTTTTCATTTGGTTAGGGGTTTTATTAATTCACGTCATTGCGAGGCCCGAAGCAATCTTACCACGATCGCTTTAAGATTGCTTCCCCGAAAAGTCGGGACAGGCAGTCGTTCCTACTCTCAATGACGAACCTTTCTATCGGTCTGTGCGCTCACAAACCGAAATACCCGCTAATGGTTTGTGAGCACACAAACCACGGACATCAATCAAATGGTCTGTGGGAGGCACAGACCATGGAATATCTATACTGATCTATTTTCTTCTACTCCAAGTTTGGCAGCTAAAACTTCATCCGTTTTTTTGGGTTCACGGATAAATACATAACAGATTACAGCGGCTAAAATCATTAAGCCACCACCCAATTGAACAGCTAAAAGCCTGTCGTTATTAAGTACATTGCGCATTAACCAGCCAAAACCAAGTGAAGCAATAATTTCGGGCAGCACAATAAAAAAGTTAAAAATACCCATGTAGATCCCGATTTTATCTTTAGGTAAAGAACCGCTTAACATGGCGTAAGGCATAGAAAGGATACTGGCCCAGGCAATACCAACCCCTGTCATACAGAGATACAGCATATTTTTATCATGAACCCAGGCCACACTGATTAAACCAATTGCCCCACAAATTAAGCATAAAGCATGTGTGGTTTTTCTCCCTAGCGCATCTGCAATTTTTGGCAATACCAAAGCAAACAGAAAAGTAATTACGCTATAATAAGCGAGGGTTAAACTGCCAAAATCGGCACCTTGTGCGTAAACCGGGTCGGCAGCATCTTTCCCACCAAAAACGTTCACGGCAACAGCTGTGGTATAATAAAACCACATTAAAAACAAACCTGGCCATGTAAAAAACTGAACCAAAGAAACAATCTGCATTCTTTTTGGCATGTTCCTTAAGGCATGAAAAATTTCCCTTGCACCACCACCAAAACCTTTATTGCTTTCTTTTACTTTTTCTTTAAAATCTACATCTTGCGGAGGATATTCTTTGGTGGTAAAAACCGTCCACAATACGGCAGCAAAGAAGAAAAAAGCGCCTATATAAAAAGAGAACTTTACATTTTCAGGAATACTTCCCTGTTCGGCGGTATTGGTTAAGTGGAATACATTGTTCATAATCCATGGTAAGGCCGAAGCTACACTTCCACCCAAACCAATCATCATACTTTGCATAATGAAACCGCGGTTCACCTGACTATCGGGTAATTTATCGGTCACAAATGCACGGAAAGGTTCCATGGCAATGTTCCCAAAAACATCCAGGATCCAAAGCAAACCAGCTGCCATCCACAGCACACTGCTATGCGGCATAAAAATTAAAGCAATGCTGCTCACAATGGCCCCAATCATAAAATAAGGTCTTCTTCTACCCCATTTTGGATGCCAGGTACGATCGCTCAGGTAACCAATAATCGGCTGCACCAATAATCCGGTTAAGGGCGCAGCCAAAAACAATAAAGGAACCTGATCGGGATTGGCACCAAGGTTTTCGTAAATACGCCCCATGTTTGCACGCTGTAAATCCCAACCGAATTGAATCCCAAAAAAACCAACACTCATGTTGATGATTTGTACAAGTGTTAATTTTGGGTTCTCGAATATTGTTTTTAAGCTCATTTTGTTTAGTTTAAGCGCTTAGCGCTGGGCGCATGGCGTCCTATTCGGTTAATAAATTAATTTAAATATTTCATCTACACCATTCTCTACCGCCAAACGCGTGACGCTTAACGCATGGCAATTGGTTAAAATTCAATCACCTGTGCACTAACGGGTGCAAGGCTTACGGGTATGCTTGTTCCGGCCGGGATATTTAATTTTCTGTCTGTTAACAAATCTGTAACCGGAGATGAATGTTTAACTTTTAAAATCTGATCAGGGATTTCGATATTGGCGGTTAAGGTTTGTGTCCGATCAAAATTGGCCACTACCAATAAACGTTGTTTACCTGAGTAACGGATAAAAGCATACATGCGATTATTCATATTACCTGTAACCGGCACCTCATAAATTTCACCATTCATTACGGCATCACTCGATGAAGTAACTTTTAATAACTGTTGATAATAAGCGCGTAATTTCTGCTCGTTTTCACTTAATTTTTTACCATCAAAGGCGCCATTATTCATCCATTTCTGGTGGCTTGGAACACCCCAATAATCAAAAATAGTGGTTCGGTTATCATCTCCGCCAAAACCCTCTTGTCCTTTTCCGGGCTCACCCACCTCTTGCCCGAAATAAAGCATCACCGGACCAGCACCTAATGTTGCCGAAACAACCATTGCAGGTAAAGCCAGCTCGGCCTTGCCTGCAAATCCTGCTGATGCAATACGTTCTTCATCGTGATTTTCTAAAAAGCGCAACATATGTTTGCCAAAACCAGCACTCTCTACCTGCCACACGTGTTTAATCGCCGCTACATCTGCAGTTGGTTCATTTCTGATCAGTTTTTTAAGTCCATCGTATAAACCCACTTTATCGTAGAGGTAATCGAATTTACCTTCATCTAAATATTGTTTGTAAACTTTTGGATTGTAGGCTTCGCCCAGAAAAATCAAATCAGGATTCACTTTTTTCACTTGTGGAATTACCCAGTTCCAAAACGCAATAGGCACCATTTCGGCCATATCACATCTAAAACCATCCACGCCTTTGTTGGTCCAATAGGTTAAAATATCGCGCATTTTTAACCAAACCGGAGGAATGGGATTGAAGTATTGTTTTTCGCCATTCTGATAATCTACCCCATAATTCAATTTAATGGTTTCGTACCAGTCATCGTATTTAGGCTGTGGTGAAAATACATTGTTACCGGTAGCTTTTGCCGGATTCTCATTAAACTTACCGTCCTGCAAAACCGAAAGCGGTGTTTGTGTTGCCCCACCAGTTGGCGATGCAAAAGGCTGACCAGGGCTATAATAAAAATCGTTGCTGGCGCTAAAAGCTTTGGTTACATCATCCTGGGCACCAAAATCGACTACATCTTTTGGTTTTGCATAAGAATGGTAACTTCTGGCTACGTGATTGGGAACAAAATCGATCAGCACTTTTAAGTTTTTAGCATGTGTTCTTTTCACCAGTGCTTCAAACTCCTTCATTCTGTTTTTAACATCAACCGCCAGATCGGGATCTACATCATAATAATCGCGGATGGCATAAGGAGATCCCGCTCTACCCTTTACCACATCGGCGTCATCAGGTTTAATTCCATAGGCCGAATAATCGGTTAAACTTGCATGGGCCAATGCGCCGGTATACCACACATAGTTTACATGGAGTTCTTTTATACCGTCTAAAGCTTTATCGGTAATATCGTTAAACTTACCAGAACCATTTTGTTCAATGGTTCCGTAAGGGGTATTGGTTGTATTTTTATTCCCAAATAAACGGGGCAATAACTGGTAAATAACGATCTGCTTATCGTTCATTTTTGTAGACTGTTTTTGTGCAAAGGATGATAGTGAGAGAATTGCAAAGGTAAGGGAAAGTGATATAATCATCCCCCTACCCCCTCTAGAGGGGGACAAATGAAACGCGGGACTGTTATCTCGTTTAGTTAAACCGAGTGATTTTAACCCTCTACCTTCCACCTTTAAACCCTCTACCTTTCTCATACCAATTCTGCGTTATTCACTTCAATTTCGGTATTTCCCGCCAATTTATAAAGCTGGTTTCTGATGCCGATTTCTAAATCAACCGCTGCATTGTTTTTGATGCTGATGCCGCTCTCGGTAATATTGATCTTTAAGGTAGCGCCTCTGAAACCAATGGTAAACGAAAAAGATTTCCATTTGCCTGGCAAGAAAGGATTAAACTGCAGTTTACCTTCACGCACACGCATACCTGCAAAACCTTCTACCACACTCATCCAGGTTCCTGCCATCGAAGTGATGTGCAAACCATCTTCGGTATCGTTGTTATAATCATCCAGATCTAAACGGGCAGTACGCAGATAAAATTCATAGGCGCGTGCTTCGTCATTTAATTTTGCCGCTAAAATACTGTGTACACAAGGAGATAATGAGCTTTCGTGTACGGTACGCGGTTCATAAAAATCGAAATTGCGTTTCAAAGTATCCAGATCGTAGTCTTCTTCAAAGAAATATAATCCCTGTAAAACATCAGCCTGTTTAATGAAACACGAACGTAAAATCCTGTCCCAGCTCCACTTCTGGTTAATCGGACGTTCGCTCGCCGGCAGATCTTTAACTAAAGTTTGTTCTTTATCGAGGTAGCCATCCTGTTGTAAGAAAATACCCAATTTTTCATCCTGCGGATAATACATCTTTTCGATAATATCTGCCCAATCGGCAAATTCCTTTTGATCGAAATTTAAGCTTTTTAATAAACTGTTATATTTTTCTGGCTGCTGCGTTTTCACGATTTCGGCAGCTTCGGTTGCATATTTCATACACCAGGTAGCCAAAATATTGGTGTACCAGTTGTTGTTTACATTGTTCTCGTATTCGTTTGGACCAGTTACGCCAAGCATTACGTATTGCTGTTTATCGTTGCTCCAGTTAACACGTTGTTTCCAGAAACGGGCAATACCGATCAATACTTCCAAACCAAAATCAGAAAGATAACTTTCATCGCCTGTATAGCGGATATAATTGAAAATGGCAAAAGCGATGGCCCCATTCCGGTGGATTTCTTCGAATGTAATTTCCCACTCGTTATGGCATTCTTCACCATTCATCGTCACCATTGGATAAAGTGCGGCACCATCTTTAAAGCCTAATTTCGCTGCATTTTCTATTGCCTTGCCCAATTGTTTATGGCGATAAACTAATAGGTTTTTGCTTACTTCCTGTGGGGCTGTTGCCAGGTAAAAAGGCACACAATAGGCTTCTGTATCCCAATAGGTAGAGCCCCCATATTTTTCGCCAGTAAAACCTTTCGGACCGATGTTCAAGCGGTCATCTTTACCAGTGTAGGTTTGAAAAAGCTGAAAAATATTGAAACGAATGGCTTGTTGGGCTGAAACATCACCTTCGATAATGATATCACTTTCTTCCCACTTGCTTGCCCAGGCTTCAGTTTGTTCTTTTAATAAAGTATCAAAACCTTTGGCAGATGCTTTGGCAATTATCGATTTTGTTTCTTTTAGAAGTGATTCTTTTGGATAATTTTCTGAAGATAAATTCGCCGCAATTTTGACCAAACTGATCTCTTCGTTTGCTTTTACCTCAAGAGAAAAAGTTTGCCCCACAAATTTCTCTTTGCGAACCGCCTCTGGGTTAATCGCTAATTTCTCCGCATTTTTATATAGTTCAATATTACTCCCGGTACAAACCTCAAATTCAGTTTTCTTAGTTCTTAATTTAATGTAAGCCTCTGTTCCAGAAATTTCATCTGCAACTTTATCCCAGAATTTTTCGTCGTAGTTACTGTCCTGATTTTTAACATCGCCATCAATAAAAGGCATTAATGTTAATCTGCCATCGAAATTTAACGGCGTAATGCTATAACGGATGGCACCCACTTCATCATCAGCGATGCTGCAAAAACGGGTTGATTTAACTTTTAAGGTTTTACCACTTTTTAATTTTGCCGTAAAAGTACGCTCCAGGTATCCGGCATGCATGTTCAACACACGTTTAAAATCGCTTACCTCAGCTGTTGCCAGATCAAGGATTTCACCATCTAGTTTTACTTCAATGCCTATCCAGTTTGCTGCGTTTAATACTTTTGCAAAATATTCCGGATACCCGTTTTTCCACCAGCCCACACGGGTTTTATCTGGATAATAAACACCTGCAACATAATTTCCAGGTAAGGTTTCTCCGGTGTAAGTTTCTTCAAAATTGGCGCGCTGGCCCATACGGCCATTACCTAAGCTGAAAATACTTTCGGAAATTTTATTTAAATGTGGATCAAAGCCTTCTTCGATAATATTCCACTCATCTGCTTTAATGTAATTTTTCATATTTAGTCAAGTAGCGAGTAACTAGTATCAAGTAATTAGAATTGAGTATCAAGATAAATTTACTACTTGATACTTACTACTTAATACTTGCTACTCCTTTACAATTCTTCTAGGTCTTTAACTGTTAATTTGTCTAATCCGCTTACGACTACATCTGCCTGGGTAAGCACGCTTTTTTCGCCGATACCGATGGCTTTCATTCCGCCTCTTTTTGCAGCCTCTACACCCGCAACAGCATCTTCAAAAACCACACATTCGTCAGGTGCGAAGCCTAAGAGTTCGGCTCCTTTTAAAAATACTTCCGGATCGGGTTTTGATTTGGTCACCATGTTTCCGTCAACAATCTTATCGAAGAAATGAGCAAGATCTGTTTTCTCCAAAATAATTCCTGAGTTTTTACTTGCCGAGCCTAAAGCCAATTTGTAACCCGCTTTATGAATCGCCGTTAAGAAATCAACCGTTCCAGGTAGAACTTCTGCAGGTGTCATTTTAGTAATCATATCTACATACCAGCTATTTTTTAAGCCAGCAAGCTCATCCTTTTCGCTATCTGTTTTTTCTATACCACCCCAGGCCAAAATCTTATTCAAACTTTCTACGCGACTAACACCTTTCAACTGTTCGTTCTGCTCTTCTGTAAAATCGAAACCCATGGTGTTGGCTAAACGTTTCCAGGCTTTGTAGTGATAAACGGCGGTGTCAACCAGGACGCCATCGAGGTCAAAAAGACAAGCCTTGATTTTAGTCGGAAGTCCGGAGTCCGAAGTCGGGAGTATTTCTAGCATATTTTTTATCTGTAGTCGTCGACTTAAGTCGACGGGAATTAATTTAATACTAAAACCAATGTTGTTTTAGCAGGCACTTTAATGCTTTTAAAATCGATGTTTTCACCTGTGATTACATTTTTAGCGGCTGTAATCCCTTTTGTTCTTTCGGCAAAACGATCGGTATTTATTATTTTTTCTTTGTCAATATTGTTTACTATAACCATTACTGTTCCTTTTGGTTCTGCATTGTAGCGGAAATAAACATAAATATCATCCTGAGGGACAAATTGCATCAGTTTACCTGTTTGTAGTGCTGCGCTGCTTTTGCGAAAATTTGCCAAGGTTTTAACAAAGTTGAAGGCATCATTTTCTTTATTGGTACGGCCATTAGCGATGAACTTATCTTTTTTATCGCCTTCCCATCCACCAGGGAAATCAGAACGGATTAAACCATCGGGATTGGAAAAGTTTTTCATTAAAATTTCTGTTCCGTAATACATTTCAGGAATGCCGCGCATGGTTAACAGGATGCTCATTCCCATTTTATATTTATCTAAATCTTCGCCCACCATCGAATAGAAGCGGCTCATATCATGGTTATCCAAAAAGATGCAGTTGGTATTTGGATTTTTATAAAGAAAATCGTGCGCTAATGTGGCATACAAACGGTTAATTCCGTCAACCCAACCGTTCTTGCCATTTATTCCTTCGTAAATGGCATCTTTCAAAGTGGCATCGGTTATACCTTGAAGGTGTGTATCAAAACCACGGTTAACGGTATTTCCTCCTGTAAAAAAGGCCTGGTTGGCCACTGCAGTCACCAACGTTTCACCAAAAACAGATAGATGAGGGAATTCCGCCTGAACTTTTAAAGCCCAATCGGCCATATAAACGGGATCGTTATACCCGTAAGTATCCAAACGCAAACCATCAATACCAGCATATTCAATCCACCAAATGTGATTTTGGGTAAGGTAGTTCTGCACATAAGGATTGGTTTGATTTAAATCGGGCATTGAAGGTACAAACCAACCATCTAACATCTGTTTACGATCTGCCGTAGAGGCATGCACATCCATCACGGTCTGATCGCGGTAACTCGTTTGGGTATATTTTGGCCATTGGTTTAACCAGTTTTTCATTGGTAAATCTTTATAAAACCAATGTTGTGTACCAATGTGGTTGTGTACAATATCTTTAATTACTTTTAATCCTTTGGCATGGGCAATCTCTACATACTTTTTGTAAAGTGCATTTGTGCCATAACGGGGATCTATTTTATAGTGATCAGTTACTGCGTAGCCGTGGTAAGAAGCCTGTGGCATATCGTTTTCTACCTCCGGAGTCATCCAGACTGTAGTTACACCCAAATCTTTCAGGTAATCGAGGTGGTTAATTACGCCTTGTATATCGCCACCATGACGGTAGTACATGCTATCGCGGTTTAATGCCATTTCTGTTAAACCCTGAACTACATCGTTGCTTTTATCGCCATTCGAAAAACGATCGGGCATAAGCAGATAAATAAAATCTTTGTTGGTTACGCCCTGAATTCTACCCGCGCTTTTATCGCGGTTTTTTAATTCGTAAGTGTAACTGAATATCTTTTTGCCATTTACAGAAAAATTGATTGGAAAACTACCCGATTTTACGGTAGCGGCAATTGTTAAATCGAGAAATAGATAATTGGGATTTTCTACTTTATTTACTTTAACCAGCTTAACGCCTGGATAAGTTAAGGCTACTGTGGTTTGGGCAATGTTATCGCCGTGCACGAGTAACTGTAATTTAGGATTATGCATCCCCACGTACCAGAACATGGGCTCTACACGCTCCAGCTTTTGGGCGAAGAGATTGATACTGCTAAACAGTACAACCAGGACAATGAATATTTTTTTTAATCCCGGCACATTTGCGTGGATTTTAGTTTGAGCATTAAAGGGAGAGGCAATAACGGAAGAAAAGGTAGCTGAGGTAAGCGATTTTATCATGCTAAAACTTTTTAATGATTTTAAAAATCCTGCAGAGATCAAACGATCTCTACAGGAATAGTTTAGTTAATGATTAATTTTTAACCATGGTGTATGATCCGGTTTTACCATCAGCATTAACGGTTAAGGTTAAAGTATAGGTTCCGGCATCGGTTACCATGATATCAGCGCCATTGTTGCCAATACTGGTTGTCCAATCGTGGTTTAATCTGAATTTAAAAGCACCGGCTGTTAAAGCAATTTTCGCTTGCCAGGTGCCTTTTCCATCATTAATAAATTTTAAATCGGTATCTACTGCCCAGTTACTGCCAGGAATTGCACTACCAATAACAGACCAGTAGTCGGCTTTTGCAATGGTATAGGTTTTCTTATTTAAGTCAACGGTTAGTAGTTTGAATTCTGCAGATACTGAACTGATATCGCCTCCAGAGGTACTAATTGTACCACCACCTGCATCGCCATAAGCTACATCCCATTTTTTTTCTGGTGTAATTTTAAACGGACTACCATCAAACTTGATGATTCCGGTATAAATGCCATTGCTGGTTAAGGACACCAAACTATCAGCTGTTGAAGGGTTCCAGCCCTGATAATTGCCAGGTACATAAATCCATGCCGATGCTAAATAAGGGGTAGCGCTTAACGTAATTACATTAGAATAGGTCATGGCATTTGCCGCAGCACCTGATTTCAACCTTACTTCTACCTGCGCCGGTGTACCGATAGTTGCACCCAGTGCTAACATCATGGTATTAAAATCGTTTACCGTAGGCGAATAGGAAGTTGTACTGATTACATATTCTTTAGGCGAAGCAAAGTTTTTTCCTTTAATATCAAACTGAATGGTAGAGGTTACCGGAACCGTGTAACCCGTAACGGTTGATGCAGGAAATGTTAAGGTCAACGCAGGTTTTGTTCCATTTGCCTGTACTAAGCTTAAGCTCGTAGCCGAGGCAGTAAGTGTACCCGCAGGGCTTACATTCGAAACCGTCTGCGTTTCGTCTTTTTTGCAAGACCAAAGCGATACCGCTAAACAGCATACCGCTAAGGATTTAAATAATATTGATTTCATATGTTATGAGATTAATAACCAGTGTTTTGAACCAGATTCGGATTTGCAATTAAATCGGCATTCGGAATCGGATATAGATTACGGTAAGCAGGCAAACTAGTACCAGCTTTTACACCACCTTTAAACGGCCATAAATAAGTAGCGCCGGTAAATTTGCCATAACGGATTAAATCGGTACGACGGTGACCTTCCCAATACAACTCGCGACCTCTTTCATCTAAATAAAAATCAGTTGTTAAAGCTGCTGCGCTAACATTACCGCTTGCATTGCCATAAGCTCTTTGACGTAATCTATTCACGTAAGTTAAAGCATCTGTTACATTACCACCCGAACCGCCTCTGGCGACTGCTTCTCCATAAATAAGATATTGTTCTGCCAAACGGAAAAGGGCAAAATCTAAAGAACTGAATGTTCCGTTTAATGATGCAGGCGTTGTTCCGCCGGAAGTTACATTTTTAAACTTGGTTACCTTTAAACCATCATTAGGATCTGAAATGGCATCTATTGTGGCTTTCGGTCCAACAAAAACACCACGTTTATCAATAGATCCTGTAGTATTAGGAAATAAGGCTGGTAAATTCTGACGGGTACGGTTACCGGCCCAACCACCATTTGGCACACCATAGTCACCTGCCACCATACCTGCAGCATCAGCTGATGCATAAACTGCTGCGTTGATCAGGAAAGTGGTACCTCCGTAATTGGTTCCGTTTACACCGTCATAATTAATGGTTAATATATTCTCGGTGTTTCCGATATTGTTATCTGCTTTAAACAGATTGGCATAACTCGGATTTAAAGTATAACTGGCCGCAATAACTTTACTTGAATAGGTAATCGCTTCAGTGTATTTTGCAGTACCGGTATAAACTTGCGCATTCAAATACAACCTGGCCAGCAATGCCCAATCTGCGCCTTTATCGGCACGGCCATACTCGTTCGCACGTGGTTCAGCAAGGTCGCTTTCTATGGCTTTCAATTCTGATTCCACATAAGCAAACAAGGCTGCACGCTGAATCTGTTTAGGGTTAACCTTTCCAATTTCATCAGCTTCAGTAACAAATGGCGGATTTCCAAATGCATCTAACAATACCCAATACTGATAGGCACGTAAGAAACGGGCTTCTGCACGATAACGTGCAACATTAGTTGCATCGGCTCCGGTAATATTACGTGAAGCCAGTTTATCGGCAGTACTTTGACGTAAATAATCGTTAACCAGGGTAATTTGCGAAATACTGCGTGAGTATAACCCCCTTAAAAACTGGTTATCGGTAGACCAGGTTGCATTATCTAATTCAGGAATACCGGTATCGCCCCAGTTACACACTGCTTCATCTGTCACCAATTCTTGCGAGGTCCAGAATAACCTTAAAAAATCTGCAAAACCTGAGTTTAAGCCCCCAACATCACTGTTATCTGAACCCGATGGACTTGTTAATCCATAATTTGCATATAACCTCACCAACTGTTGTTTGTAACCTGCAGGCGTAGCGTAAGCAATATCTGCTGTTACATCGTTGGTTGGTGTTAGATTTAATGCGTCTTTTTTGCATGCGTTTAATGATAACACTAAAACCGCCGATGCCAATATTATTTTAAATGAGCTTTTCATTTTATTTTCTTCTATTAAAAACCAACGTTTAAACCTAGCGTGTATGTTCTTGGTCGTGGATACAGGTTATAATCGATACCTGTAGCTAATTCCGGATCAAGACCTTTGTATTTCGTTACAACGAAAACATTCTGGCAGTTTGCCGAAATTCTCATCGTTGCGGTTCCATCTTTAGATAGTTTGCCAATATTATAGGCTAAACCTAAATTATCCATTTTCAGAAAGGATGCATTCTTGATATAGTAATCGCTCAGGTATTGCGTATTGGTAAAACCAGTATTCAATATATCACTGCTGGCATTATTCAGGATACCTACCGAACTTAACAGGTTTGATTTGATACCAAAGTTCGAACTCACGTTATCATAAACGTAATTGCCTAAACTGGCTCTTAAAACCGTATTAACACTCCATTTTTTGTAGGTAAATGAGGTATTGAAACCAAAAGTAAATTGAGGATCCGGTGATTTATAGAAATACTGATCATCAGTAGTAATCGTACCATCACCATTTAAATCCTGATAAACACCTTCTAATGGTTTGCCGCCTGCATCATAAACCTGTTTGTACACAAAATAGGATTGAGGAATCTGATTAACCGCATTGTATTTTAAGTGGATACCGGTTCCGCCTGAGATATCACCAGCATCGATTTTAAATCCAGAGTTCGGGTTCAGGGTTAAATTGGTTACCTTTCTTTTATTGTAAGAGGCATTTACACCAAAATCCCAGGTGGTATTTTCAGTTTTAACGGCCGTAAAATTTAAGCTTACTTCTGCACCTTTAACATCCATATTACCTACGTTGGTAACCAGTTCATTGCTAAAGTTTGTTCCTACCGGAATGGTAATCTTACTTAATAAATCGGCAGTTTTTTTATAATACACATCAATGCTACCATATAACCTTCCGCCTAAAAATCCATAATCTAAACCTGCATTATAAGTAGTAGTGGTTTCCCATCTCAAATCAGGATCATATCCAGCCGGGGCATAATAATTGTAAAAAGTATTGCCAATCTGGTATTGACCTGTATTGCTGCTGGCATAATATTTAGCGATGTAATTGTAGTTACCAATATCAGCACCATCCTTATTACCTGTTTCGCCATAACTTAATCTCAATTTCAGATCAGATAACACTTTGCTGTCTTTAAGGAAATTTTCTCCGATAATTCTCCAGGTAAAACCCACTGAAGGGAAATATCCCCAGCGATTGCTTTCAGCAAATTTTGAAGAAGCATCGGCACGCATCGTAGCCGACAGGATGTATTTATCAGCAAGAGTATAGTTAAATCTTCCGTAGTAAGAAAGCATTTTATTACGTTCTACAGAAAATGGGAAAACCGGGGTAACGATTGGTACACCTAACCCGGTGTAGTTGGTAAAGTTATAACCAGTGGTGGCAATATCATAATAACCATAACCAGCAGTTACATCAAATCTACTTTTAATGCTTTCTACGGTATGTGCATAATTTAAATAGAACTCAGAAAATTTATCAGCTTCTGTTTTTAAAGCCCTAGAAAATGAGCCGCTTGTTGCTGCAGATTGAGCAGCGTAAGTTGGCACAGCAATGCTACCATAACCTTTAGATACATCGTAACCAAGATTTAGGTTCGCGTGTAATTCTGGTAAAAAGTGAAATGAGTAATCGAATTTAGCGTTACCTACACTCCGTGCAGCATTACCGTTATTATCCTGTAATCTGATTAATGCAACAGGGTTACGTGGTGCATTTGGGTTCGGAACCATTGCACTTCCTGTACCTTGTGTCCATTCAAAATAATTACCGTATTTATTGTCTGCATAAATTGGCTGTGTTGGATCGAACTGAATAGCTGAGTTAATTGCACCAGCATTTGCAAAATGCGAATCGGTTAACGATCCTTTTAAGTTTAAATCGATCTTTAAATGATCTTTAAACAATCTTGGTGATAAAGTAATTGAACCTGTTCCACGTTTTAACTTATCGGTAATCAATAAACCATCCTGATCTAAGTAACCTGCTGAAACACGGTAAGGCACACCTTTGAACGAACCTGCTATACTCAGGTTATTATCAGAGGTAAATGCACGCTGGTAAATGGCATCCTGCCAATCGGTATTTGCCGTTCCCAACAAGGCTTTTTGTGTCGCATTGCCATTCGCATTAACATAGGCGCGAACCTGATCAGCAGACAGTACATCTACTTTTCTGGCCACTGTTGCAATGGAGTTATTGGTACTAAAGTTAATTACAGGTGCACCAGAACCACCTTTTTTAGTGGTGATTAAAATTACCCCGTTTGATGCCCTTGAACCATAAATAGCGGTTGCATTTGCGTCTTTCAGTACGGTAAAGGTTTCTATATCGTTCGGATTAATCAACGATAACGGACTTGGCGCATTATCGATGGTATTACCACTAAATGGCACCCCATCAATTACCACTAACGGATCGTTACTGGCATTCAATGATGCTCCACCACGGATACGGATCTGGCTACCTACTCCAGGTTGACCGCTGTTAGAGATGATGTTCACCCCTGCTACCTTACCCTGAATTAATTGCTCAGGTGTGGTAATTGCGCCTTTTTGAAAATCTTTCGCACTTACGGTGGTAATAGATCCGGTTAGGTTTTTCTTTTCTGCAGTACCGTAACCGATCACCACAACTTCGTTCAGTTTTTGTGCATCGGGTACCAATTGAAAATTAACAGTAGCATTTGCTGAAATGCTTACGGCTTTATCAAGGGTTTGATAACCGACAAAACTTGCAGATAAGGTTATCGAACCATCCGATAAACCTCCTAGTTTATAATTACCATTCGCATCAGTTGATGTACTTCTTGTCGTTCCTTTTACAACTACAGAAGCGCCAGGTAATGGCAGGCCGGTTTCATCAAGCACTTTACCAGACACCGATCCGGTTTGTGCTTTTACCATTAATGCTGAAAAAACTAACAGCACCAAAAGCCCCTGTTTTAACAGGTAAAATACTCTCATATTTGAAGCTCGTTTAAGTATAAAAATTTGGTTAAATATTATAGTGATTTACACATAGGCCTAATTTACAGCTGTTAATGATATTTCAAAATTTATTTAAAAAATATATTTCCGACCAAAATTGCAGCCGGAAAATCAACACAAAACTGAGCTTTTTATCAACGGTAAAAATCTATAT
>NZ_JBWKYI010000020.1:0-103806 GCF_059423705.1 Pedobacter sp. GW460-11-11-14-TSB4 | reverse complement strand
ACCTATAGGACCATGGATCATTTTCTAAATGCAAAAAATTATAGATAAAAAGCCTTAGAAATAGTGACAAAAATATTAAAATAACTACAACGCCTACACCACGTCTTAATATGAATGGGGCTACCAAATAGAACGTAAGTTCCAGGCCCAGAGACCATGCTTGAGGAACAAATAGAAAAGTATGGAGTTGTGGGGTAGTTTCCCAAAACTTCGGTGTAAAGTAAAAACTACCATTACCGGGGCTTATCCCCATAAACATCATAATGTCCTGCCCAAAAATGACGAGATGTGTAAAAATAAGATAAGCAAAAGAAATAAAATTAGTCTTGACGGATAGATAGCTTTCGAAAACCGGAAATACCCTCCAATTGGTCGTAAAACCCAAAATAATATAGGCGAAAATAGTTACTAATAAAATCACCCAATAAACAGGGTAAAGCCGGATAAATCTATTCGAAATAAAAAGCCAAAAGGAATTGTTTACACCAGTATACTTTTCATTCAGTATCATTGACATATAAAAACCTGAAATGATAAAAAAGGACTGCACAGCTACTGGCCCGCCAACAAACTGAAATCCAAAAATAGAACCACAATGAGTAGCGACAACTGAAAGTGCTAACAAAAATCGAATTAACCCCATATTTAGATCTAAAAATAAAACTCAATATGCATCTTAATATTAGCAACAGCAACATTCCTAAATAAAAAAGCTCTAGCAAATCTAGAGCTTATATTTATTGGTTAATATCAAGTGCTATTTTTGATGAATGAATTTATATCATTCAGCGCTAAGTTATTTAGCTACAACTTCATTAATTGCTTTAAAATCAGGCAAATCATGGGCATCTTCTAAAACTTCTGCATAAGCTATTTTTCCTTCTTCATCGATTACAAAAGCTGCTCTTTTAGAAACTCCTTTCAATCCGAACACAAATTCATCATAAAATGCACCGTAAGCTGCTGATACTTCTTTGTTAAAATCAGACAGTAAAGGGAACTGGTAACTTTGCACTTCTTTAAACTTAGCCAAAGAGAACGGAGAATCAACTGAAATGCCGATTACCTGTGCATTTATTCCTTCATAATAACTGAAATTATCACGCATGGTGCATAATTGCTCGGTACACGTTCCGGTAAAAGCCATCGGGAAAAAATGAATAATTACTTTTTTTCCTTTGAAACCAGAAAGCGAAATTTCCGTCAAGTCAGAAGTGTATAATTTAAAATCAGGGGCGGTATCGCCAACTTGTAATGCCATTATGTCTTTTTTTATGGGTTAAATATATTGTTAAATTGTTTGATTGCTTTGACTCTTGACTCAAGACTTTAGACTTTAGACTCAAAACTAACCTTTCATCTGTTGGTCTAAAATTACCAATCCCTCTTCAAAACTATGCGGACGGTAATCTAAATCTCTAATCGTCTTATCCAAAACAAAACCTGTTCTAATGGGTCGTTTAGCCGCTTGGTTTAAACTTGCAGAACTGATTTCATTAATAAAAGATTGATCAAGGCCCCAATAATCGGCAACTTTTCGCACTAAATCTGCAATACTCATGTAATCTTTACCCGACACATGGTAAATTCCACTTACGTTTTTTTCTACAGCTAACAAGCAGGCTTCTGCTAAATCCTCAGCCAAAGTGGGCATACGCCATTGGTCGTTTACTACATTAATAGGCGATGCTTTTTCTAAAGCCCCTTTGGCCCAGAGTACAATATTGCTTCGGCTCATATCGCTGGTGATCCCATATACCAATATAGTTCTTAAGATTGCCCAATTTGCTTTTGAGTTTTTCAACAGCTCCTCTGCCAGTACTTTCGATTCGCCATAGTAACTTACCGGATTAACAGCATCTTCTTCTTTATAAGGCCCATCAGCACCATCAAAAACAAAATCAGTACTTAAATGAATCAACTGAATATTTTTTTCTTCACATATTGATATTAATGTTTGAACGGCGTCTACATTTAATTGGTGACAAAGTCCTTTATTAGCCTCGCAGGTATCAACATTGGTCATCGCAGCAGTGTGCACAATGGCGTCAGGGCTGTATCTTTCAATAACTTCACTAACCTGAGTAGCATTTAAAATATCCATTTCTGCATATTCATAGCCGTCCTTTACCGGATAGCGGTTTTCGCCTTTTGAAGTGGCTACCAGCTTCGCCCTGTTTTCGGCAAGTACTTTTTCAGTTAATTTCTGCCCTAAAAGACCGTTGCTGCCTGTTGTTAAAATGGTTTTCATATGCCTTATTTATGGCTCTAAATTATCTATAAAAACCATGTTGAAAAAATTTATAATATATATTTAAAATTAAGTAAGAATAACTTAACTTTGCCAACCGAATTGGAGCCCCTGTAAACAGCTTTAATTCATTGACTGTAATAAATTTACTCACAACAGATATGCCTAACTTAGGAAAAATAGCACAAATTATCGGCCCAGTGGTTGACGTTAGCTTTGCTAATGATGCCCATCTACCTAAAATTTTTGATGCGTTAGAGATAACGAAAGAAAATGGACAAAAAATTGTTTTAGAAGTTCAACAGCACTTAGGTGAAGACCGCGTACGTGCGATCTCAATGGACTCTACAGACGGTTTAGTTCGTGGAATGGACGTAGTTGATACTGGTGCTGCGATTAAAATGCCAGTTGGCGACCAAATTAAAGGTCGTTTATTTAATGTAGTTGGTGAAGCGATTGACGGTATCAACACAGTTGATAAAACAGACGGTCGCCCTATCCATGCAACTCCTCCTAAGTTTGAAGATTTATCTACTGAAACTGAGGTGCTTTTTACAGGTATCAAAGTAATCGATTTATTAGAGCCTTATGCAAAAGGTGGTAAAATCGGTTTATTCGGTGGTGCTGGAGTAGGTAAAACAGTATTAATTATGGAGTTGGTTAACAACATCGCTAAAGCTTATGCTGGTTTATCAGTATTCGCAGGTGTTGGTGAGCGTACTCGTGAGGGTAACGATTTACTTCGTGAGTTTATCGAGTCAGGTGTAATTAACTATGGTGACGAATTCTTACACTCAATGGAAAAAGGTGGATGGGATTTGAAAGCTGTTGATACTGAAAAATTAAAAGAATCTAAAGCAACATTGGTTTTCGGTCAAATGAACGAGCCTCCTGGTGCACGTGCACGTGTGGCATTATCAGGATTAACGGTTGCAGAATATTTCCGTGATGGTGATGGCGAAGGCGCTGGAAAAGACATCCTTTTCTTCGTTGATAACATCTTCCGTTTTACACAGGCAGGTTCTGAGGTATCGGCTCTATTAGGTCGTATGCCATCAGCCGTGGGTTACCAACCAACATTGGCAACTGAGATGGGTTTAATGCAAGAGCGTATTACTTCAACAAAACGTGGATCAATTACATCAGTACAAGCGGTATATGTACCAGCGGATGATTTAACTGACCCGGCTCCGGCAACAACTTTTGCCCACTTAGATGCAACTACCGTACTTTCACGTAAAATTGCCGAGTTAGGTATTTATCCTGCGGTAGATCCATTAGATTCTACTTCACGTATCCTTTCTCCTGCTGTATTAGGTGATGAGCACTATAACACTGCACAACGTGTTAAAGAAACTTTACAACGTTACAAAGAATTACAGGATATCATCGCGATCTTAGGTATGGACGAATTATCTGAAGAAGATAAATTAGTAGTATCAAGAGCACGTCGTGTTCAGCGTTTCTTATCTCAACCTTTCCACGTTGCGGAGCAATTTACCGGCTTAAAAGGCGTATTGGTTGACATTAAAGATACCATTAAAGGATTTAACATGATCATGGATGGTGAAGTTGATGAGTACCCAGAAGCTGCATTTAACTTGGTTGGTAGCATTGAAGATGCGATCGAAAAAGGTAAAAAATTATTAGCAGAAGCGAACTAAGAAACGCGTTAAGCATTAAGGGCTAAGCGTTTTAACGCGCTGCGCTCTACGCTCCACGCCAAACGAAAAAAAGAATGAATTTAGAAATATTAACTCCAGATAAAAAAGTTTTCGAAGGTGAAGTAACAGCAGTTACGGTTCCTGGTACTTTAGGTTCTTTCCAGATTTTAAAAGACCACGCCCCTATCATCTCTACTTTAGAAGATGGAGAAGTTATTATAAAAGCAAACAAAGCTGATGAGCAACGCTTTTTTATTAAAGGCGGTGTAGTTGAAGCGATCCACAACAAAATTGTGGTTTTAGCCGAAGGTATCGCTTAAGCAAAATAATTAAACATTTAGAAAGCCTCCCGATTTAAAAATCTGGGAGGCTTTTTGTTTATCTGCCTACTTAACAAACCCACAAACAGCAGCAGTAAACTCCTTATTCTTTTCATAATAAAGCATATGCGAACCATCTATCTGTACTACTGCCTGGTTCGGAAACCTGTAATTTTTATAATAATCCGGGCCAACCGCATGGTCGTCCTTACCCGTTATAATTAAGGTAGCGGTTTTAATCTCGCTGGTCAGTAAAGCATAATTTTTAAAATACTCGGGATATTTCTGAATTCTTGTATGATCCATTAATGGCATAAAAAGTGTCATTCCAAAATCTGATGTCCGCTTATATGAACTTTCAATGCTATCCATTTTAACAATGGTATTTACATCGTTGGCAATATATTTATATCCGAGATGTGCTGCACTCAATTTCTTTCTGACCAAAGCCGCTTGATCCATTAATTTTTTAAAATCAGTTTCACGAATAGTGGTATCTTTTTTCAATAATTTATAACCAAAAGCTATTTGCTCCTGCAGCTGCCACGGATTCATAAAATGGGCTATTGTATTCGCCATGATCATACCAGATAAATGTTCAGGATATTTAAGCGCGTAATTAATGGCCAGGATACCACCAAAAGAATGACTAAGCAGGTACACTTTTTCTACTCCCAATTTTAACCGCAGTTCTTCAACATCCTGAACAAGCCGGTCTAAACTATAATTCTTTGCATTTTGCGAGTGACCAGATCCTCTTTGATCGAGATAAACCATCGTTAAACATTTTTCGAGCTTGGCGCCACCCATTTTTTCAAAGGAAAGAAAATCCTGACCAGGGCCTCCATGCAAATAGATACAAACCGGCCCCTTGCCCGATACCTTAACAGATAACTTCACCGTATCAGAAGTTAAAATGGTTTGATTACCCCCCTTAAGATTGGGTGTCGAATCGGTCGAAGAACAACTAACGAATAATCCGATTAAAAGAACCGAAAAGATATAAATTATTTTCATCGCGATAGTTTATGCGATTAAATTACGTAACTATTTTCAATAAGTAGTAAATGGGTATAACGGTAACTGCGTGCCCATATAAAAGCTTGAATTTTTCCTTACATTTCTACGCCCAAATATTGTCTGAATTTTCAATTTTCAGCGCACTTTTGGTCATTTTAGGCAGAAAAATAGAAAATTTATAATGCAAGCATAACAAACAGACCGTATACCGTTTTGATATTTAGTCTAAGGCTATCGGCATTAAATAACTAATACAACCCTGATTAAGAATAATATTTCGATTATGACTAAATTACAAGAATAATATACTGATTTAACTTTTTTCTGATTTCTCTTGCATATTAATGAACCAAAAACTAAATTGGTTTTTATAAACAATAAGATAATAATGACCACTCAGCATAACATCTTTTCTACATATACTACTGCAAAAGCAGCTGGCAATGTAGTGCTGTTACCTGTCATTTTACTTAACCTCCTACTCCTAAACATTTTATGGGGTAACAAGCGGACGCAGTTTAAATAGATTTTAAAAAACTAAATATACCTAAAGCGTCCCGATACAAACGGGACGCTTTTTTTAAATAACAAAACACAGTATTATGAAATACTATAATTCTAATACGATTATTTACCTTGATGGACAGTTTGAAAAGGCTGTAAATAGCAGTACTGACCTTTACGGACAGTCGCTACACTACGGTTATGCTGCTTTCGAGGGTATTAGAGCCTATAAAACGCACAACGGCAACCGTATTTTCAAAGCTGCCGCACATTTCGACCGCTTAGAGCGTTCTTGCCAGCTGGCAAACATTCCTTTCCCATGGGATAAACAAGAATTAATTGCTGCAACCTATAAATTACTTCAGTTGAATAAACTGAAAGATGCTTATATCCGCCCTTTGGTATTTTGCCACCCGAACATGAAATTAAACGAACCGAGTGGAGTTTCGATCTTAATCTGTGCCTGGGAATGGGATGCATATTCAGGCAACAAATTATTAAAATTAACCGTTTCCGATTACGAAAGACCAAACCCAAAATCAATTCCAATGGAAGCGAAATTGAGTGGAAACTATGTTAATTCTATTTTAGCTACTACAGCCGCAAATATTAAAGGTTACGATGAAGCTTTGCTTTTAGATATGCATGGCTTTGTTGCTGAAGCATCCGGAGCCAATATCTTCCTCGAAAAAGACGGAAAATTATTTACACCATCTTTAGGAAACATTTTACCAGGTATTACCCGTGCAACAGTAAAAGAGCTTTGCACTGTTTTGGATATAGAGTGTATTGAAAAGAAACTAACCATAGAAGATCTTAAAAATGCCGACAGCGCTTTCTTATGCGGAACAGCAACAGAGATAGCTGGCATTGCCTCAATTGATGATATTGTTTATCGTCCAATATGGAGAGAATCTATCGGTTATACCATACAACGTGCCTATAAAAACCTGGTATTGGAAAAGGTAAATTATGAAGTGATTATTTAAAATTGGTTGACAGATTATAGTTAAATGGTTGATAGCCAATTCGGCCATAAACCATGAGTCAAAAAACCATCAACCAAAAATAAAAAGATCCAAAAAGCAGATGACTGAAGAAATTAATCAACACTTCCCGAAGGCCTACCAGCAAATTAATGGTGCAACAAAAGCATCAGGATTTGACATGGCATCTGATGTGTTGACCTGCTCTTTACTCAGAACACTTGCAGCCACTAAACCTTCAGGTAAATTTCTGGAGCTTGGAACCGGAACAGGTTTATCTACTTCGTGGATTTTAGATGGTTTAGATCAAGATAGTACACTTACCTCGATTGATAACGATGCTAAATTTTTAGCCATTGCCAAAACATTTCTTGGCAGTGACGATCGTTTAACATTGGTTGATACCGATGGTGCGGAGTGGATCGAAAAGAATAAAGACAAAAAGTTCGATTATATTTTTGCTGATACCTGGCATGGAAAATATTTGCTTTTAGATGAGGCGATATCCATGCTTAACACCGGTGGACTTTATATCATTGATGATATGCTGCCTCAATCCAATTGGCCTGATGGTCATCAGGATAAGGCAATTAAATTGATTAAAGATTTAGAATCCCGTGATGACCTGCAATTAACCAAGCAGGTTTGGGCAACAGGAATTGTAATCGGCGTAAAAAAATAAATAAGATTAAAATAGTTCTTTGCTTTTTTTAAATAGTTAGTATGTTTGTGATTCATCAAAGACATGAATATAAACACAAACATTATTAGCAACCTAATTATTGTCATTTCTCAAAAGAGAGGTGGAAATCGTTGCGTATAATATAAAAAATATACCAAATCGAAACCGCCTCCCAAAAAGAGGCGGTTTTTTTTTGCCTCGAAAAGAAATAATTGAAATACAACAGCATACATACACTTTTAAACAATGAGCGAATTAAACAAGTACAGTAAAACATTTACACAAGACCCAACACAACCGGCAGCGCAAGCTATGCTTTACGGAATCGGATTAACTGATGCTGATATGGCTAAAGCACAGGTCGGTATTGCAAGTATGGGTTACGATGGTAACACCTGCAATATGCACCTTAACGATCTTGCAAAAGATGTAAAAAAAGGGGTCTGGAAGAATGATTTAGTGGGCTTGGTTTTTAACACCATTGGAGTGAGTGATGGAATGAGCAACGGTACAGATGGTATGCGTTACTCGCTGGTAAGCCGCGATGTAATCGCCGATAGTATCGAAACCATTTGCGGTGGCCAATATTATGATGGCATTATCTCTATCCCTGGCTGTGATAAAAATATGCCTGGTGCCATTATGGCGATGGCACGCTTAGATCGTCCTTCAATTATGGTTTATGGTGGTACAATTGCTCCCGGACATTACAAAGGAGAAGAATTGAACATCGTTTCAGCTTTCGAGGCTTTGGGGCAGAAAATATGTGGCAACCTTTCTGAGGAAGATTATCAGGGCATCATAAAACATACTTGCCCTGGTGCAGGTGCTTGTGGAGGCATGTATACGGCAAACACCATGGCATCAGCAATTGAGGCTTTAGGTATGAGTTTGCCTTATTCGTCTTCAAATCCAGCAATCAGCGAGGAGAAAAAACAAGAATGTTTAGATGCGGGTAAATACATTAAAATTTTATTAGAGAAAGATATCAAACCATCTGATATCATGACGAGAAAAGCATTCGAAAATGCCATTCGTTCTATTATCATTTTAGGTGGCAGTACCAATGCAGTACTACATTTTATTGCAATGGGTAAAGCCATCGGCATCGAAATCACCCAGGATGATTTCCAGCGCATGAGCGATGTAACACCAGTACTTGCCGACTTTAAACCTAGCGGAAAATACTTAATGCAGGATTTGCATCAATATGGTGGTATCCCGGCAGTATTGAAATATTTATTAAACGAGGGTTTGTTGCATGGCGATTGCCTGACCGTAACCGGAAAAACTGTAGCTGAGAATTTGGCTGATGTAAAATCGATTATGGATTATGATCAAAAAATCATTCAGAAGCTAAGTGAGCCAATTAAGGCAACAGGTCACTTGCAGATTCTTTATGGAAACCTGGCAGAAAAAGGCTCAGTAGCAAAAATCAGTGGAAAAGAAGGTGAAAAATTCGAAGGTCCTGCACGTGTATTTGATGGTGAGCACGATTTAATCGCGGGAATTTCAAGCGGACGTGTTCAGCCTGGTGATGTAATTGTAATTAAAAATTCTGGTCCGGTAGGTGCACCAGGTATGCCGGAAATGTTAAAACCAACCTCAGCCATTATTGGTGCAGGTTTAGGTAAATCGGTGGCTTTAATTACTGATGGACGTTTCTCAGGTGGTACGCACGGTTTTGTGGTTGGACACATCACCCCTGAATCTTACAAAGGTGGTTTAATTGGCCTAGTAGAAGATGAAGACCGGATTTTGATTGATGCGGTAAACAACATCATCAACCTGCAAGTAAGTGATGAAGTGATTGCCGAGCGTAGAAAAAACTATGTGCAACCAGCATTAAAAGTAACAAAAGGTGTTTTATATAAATATGCTAAAACAGTTTCAGACGCAGCGAGTGGCTGTGTAACTGACGAATATTAAAATCAAAAAATCATCCCCCAGATTAATTGATTACTAAGAAAATAGATTATGCAAATAATTAAAAGTATTCAGAATAGGATTTATGAAATCCGGGGAGAAAGGGTAATGCTCGATTTTGATCTGGCATCACTTTATGAAGTGGAGACAAGAGTATTAAATCAGGCTGTAAAACGTAATATCAAACGTTTTCCGGAAGATTTCATGTTTCAGTTGACTTCTGCAGAATTTGAAAATATAAAATTTCAAATAGAAGCGATTAACCAGGGTGCATCATCACAAATTGTGATAAAGGATCACCCCAACTTGAAATCACAAATTGTGATTTCAAGTTGGGGTGGCACCAGAAAGTTACCTTATGCCTTTACCGAGCAAGGGGTAGCCATGTTAAGCGGTGTTGTAAATAGCGACAAAGCCATTAACATGAACATTGCCATTATGAGGGCTTTTGTTGATGTTCGTAAAATTTTGCTGAAACAAAGCAACCTTAACGAACAATTAACAGAAATTAAAGAACGGATTGGTGAACATGATGTTCAGCTAAACGAACTTTATGAGGCAATGGAAAACTTAATTGATGAAAAAATTGCACAAATAAAGTGGAAAGACAGACAAAGAATTGGGTTTAAAATTAAAGAATAGTAGAACCGCAAAAACATAACTATGGAAACTGCACAAGATACAATACAACAAAACGAGGCGAAAGCAGAAACCTCAAAAACCTTATTCAAAGGAACAGGCTCGCAGGTTTTGTTGAATGGATTAATTGAAGAAGGTGTAACCACCATTTTCGGTTATCCGGGAGGAGCAATCATGCCTATTTATGATGCTCTTTATGATTATGCCGATAAATTAGAACACATACTGGTTCGCCATGAGCAAGGTGGTATCCATGCTGCTCAGGGTTTTGCACGTGCAAGCGGCGAAGTGGGTGTTGTTTTCGCCACCAGCGGACCAGGTGCAACCAACCTGGTTACAGGTTTAGCAGATGCACAGATAGACAGTACGCCATTAGTTTGTATCACCGGACAGGTTTTCGCCCACTTATTGGGAACAGATGCCTTTCAGGAAACCGATGTGATTAACATTACCACTCCGGTTACCAAATGGAACTATCAGGTTACTGATGCTAAAGAAATCCAGGAGGTATTGGCTAAAGCTTTTTACATCGCTAAAAGCGGCAGACCAGGCCCGGTTTTAATCGACATAACCAAAAACGCACAATTACAGCTGGAGGAATTTCCTGAGTATGTAAAATGCAACCACATTCGCAGTTATCGCCCGAAACCAAAAGTTAGGATTGAATATATCGAGCAGGCAGCCGAATTAATCAACTCAGCTAAAAAACCATTCGTATTATTCGGTCAAGGGGTTATTTTAGGTAGTGCTGAAGAAGAATTTAAAGCTTTTATTAATAAAACCGGAATTCCTGCCGCATGGACCATTATGGGCGAAGGTGCTATTCCAACTTCGCATCCATTAAATGTAGGTATGTTGGGTATGCATGGTAATTACGGACCAAATGTGTTAACCAACGAAGCCGATGTAATTATTGCCATCGGTATGCGTTTTGATGACCGTGTAACCGGCCGTTTAGATAAATATGCCAAACAAGCTAGAGTAGTGCATTTGGATATCGATCCTGCGGAGATTGATAAAAATGTTAAAGCCGAAGTTGGTGTTTGGGGCGATTGTAAAGAAACCTTACCCCTGTTAACCAATTTAGTTAACGAAAATAAACACGAAGATTGGTTGGCTAAGTTCAGACAGTACAATCAGGAGGAAATTGATCAGGTCATTACTCCAGAACTTTACCCAACAGGTGATGAAATGACCATGGGCGAAGTATTGCGCAACATTAACGAAATTTGTGGTGGCGATGCCGTAATTGTTACTGACGTTGGTCAGCACCAGATGGTAGCCTGCCGTTATGCTAAATTTAACAATACCCGTAGCAACATCACATCAGGTGGTTTAGGCACAATGGGCTTTGGTTTACCAGCTGCAATTGGTGCTAAATATGGTGCACCTGACAAAACCGTTATCGCCATTATCGGTGATGGTGGTTTCCAGATGACGCCTCAGGAATTGGGTACCATTATGCAATTTGGTGCGGCAGTAAAAATCCTGATTTTGAACAACCGCTTTTTAGGTATGGTTCGCCAATGGCAACAGTTATTTCATGATAAACGCTATTCTTTTGTTAATATCACCAGTCCTGATTTTGTCGCTTTAGCAAAATCGTATTACATCGAAGCCAGCAAAGTTGATGAACGTGCAAACTTAAGACAGGCATTAGAAACCATGATCAACCATGAAGGTTCTTACTTATTAGAAGTAATGGTTGGTAGAGAAAACAACGTTTTCCCAATGGTTCCACAAGGAATGAGTGTAAGTGAAATCAGGCTGAAATAAGGTAGAAGGTTCAAAGGCCTAAGGTTTAAGGTAAAAAAGAAATTATCATGAGTACTGAAAATACAATAGAACATAAAATAGATAAAGCCGATTTAGACGGAAAGCAGGAATACACCATTACGGTTTATGCCGAAAACCGCATCGGTTTATTAAACAGGATTGCAATCATTTTCTCCAAAAGGAAAATCAACATCGAAAGCTTAAATACTTCTCCATCAGAAATTGATGGGATACACCGTTTCAATATCGTCATCCACGAAGGTTACGAAGTGGTGAGAAAGCTAGCCCGCCAGATTGAAAAACAGATTGAGGTATTGAAAGTTTATTTCAACACCAACGAAGAAATTATCTGGCAGGAACTGGCACTTTACAAAGTTTCTACTGATGAAATTGCAGAAAAAGTAACGGTAGAGCGTTTATTAAGACAGTACGGTGCCAGTGCGGTAGTGATCCGTAAAGATTATACTGTTTTTGCGGTAACGGGGCACAGGGAAGAAACGGATGCTTTGGTAAAAGCTTTGGAACCTTACGAACTGATTGAATTTGTGAGATCTGCCAGAGTAGCCATTATTAAAGACAGCGCAGGATTCCACGAAAAACTGAAAGAATTTGAAGCTTTCGAACCAGGTGAAGAATTGGTAGAAAACGAGTTTTTAGAAAAAGGACAGAAGATTTTCACTATGTAAGGTAGAAGGTTGAGGGTGTAAGGTTGAAGGCAAAGCAAAACGTTTAAGGATCTTTGCAAAAAATCTTTGCATGCTTTGCGGTTAAAAATCAAAGAATATGAAATGCAATAAAGCCATACCGATTTTAAGAATGTTCGATTACGATAAAGCAGTTGAATTTTACGTAAACTGGTTGGGCTTTAAAATAGACTGGGAACATACTTTTGAAGAAAACACTCCGGTTTATATGCAGATTTCGTTAAATGGTATTGAATTACATTTGAGCGAGCATCATGGAGACAGTTCTCCTGGTGCACATGTTTATGTTGACTGTGTAGGTTTAAAGGAATTCCATAAAGAAATAACAGCAAAGAATTACAAATACAACAGACCAGGTTTAGAAAAAACTTTTTACGGAACCTGGGCCGTAACCGTAAACGACCCGTTCTTTAACAAGATTACCTTTAACGAAGAATTAACCGAAGCTGAAAAACAAAACGATAATTAGATAGATACAGCATATAATATGATGAACCAGGTATTTGATTTTATAATCAACTCGCGCAAGGCATTTATTCAGCTAATAGATGGTTTAACAATCGAAGAATTGAATAAAATTCCTGATGGTTATAACAACAACATCATCTGGAATTTCGGGCACATTGTAGTGAGTACACAAACGCTTTGCTACGTGCGCACGGGTGTACTACAAGATGCTGCTTCGGTAAAATTTAACGAGTATTATAAAAAGGATACCAAGCCATCTTATACGGTAACTGAAGAAGAAGTAGCAGAATTGAAAGCCATCGCATTAGCGAGCATTGAAAAAATAAAAGAAGATTATGCAAATGGAAAATTTTCGAACATCACTCCTTTCACAACCGCTACCTATGGTGTACAAATGAATAGCATAGAAGAAATTCTGATCACAACTATTGGCCATGATAACGTACATTATGGTTACGCATGGGCGTTAAAGAAAGTATTGTAAGGGATGGAAGATGTGAGATGGAAAATGGATAAAAAAATCTGTGTAATCAAACCATCTGTGCAATCAACCCGAATGAAAAAACAAAATATAATTGATAATTAAATAGAAATTAACCAATAAAAAACAATGGCAAATTATTTTAACACATTACCTCTTAGAGAAAAATTAAACCAATTAGGTGTTTGCGACTTCATGGACAGTTCCGAATTTTTAGACGGCGTTAACGCACTAAAAGGCAAAAAACTGGTAATTGTAGGTTGTGGCGCTCAAGGCTTAAACCAAGGTTTAAATTTAAGAGATAGTGGTTTAGATGTAAGCTACACTTTACGTAAGGAAGCAATTGAAGGCAAACGCGATTCTTGGAAAAATGCAACTGAAAACAATTTTACAGTTGGCACTTACGAAGAACTGATTCCGAATGCAGATGTAGTAATTAACCTTACTCCTGATAAACAACACACTGCTGTTGTAAATGCAATTATGCCTTTAATGAAAGAAGGTGCTACTTTATTATATTCTCACGGTTTCAATATCGTAGAAGAAGGTATGCAGATCCGTAAAGATTTAACCGTGATTATGGTTGCGCCTAAATGCCCGGGTAGCGAGGTTAGAGCAGAATATGTTCGTGGTTTTGGTGTTCCTACCTTAATTGCAGTTCACCCTGAAAACGATCCTCAAGGTAAAGGATTGGCACAGGCAAAAGCATATTGCGCTGGTACAGGTGGTCACAGAGCTGGTGTGTTAAAATCATCTTTCGTAGCTGAAGTGAAATCTGATTTAATGGGCGAGCAAACCATCCTGTGTGGTTTGTTACAAACAGGTTCAATCCTATCATTCGATAAAATGGTAGAAAAAGGAATCGACGCCGGTTATGCTTCTAAATTGGTACAATATGGCGTTGAAGTAATTACAGAAGCCTTAAAACAAGGTGGTATTACTGCGATGATGGACAGATTAAGCAACGTGGCTAAAATCAAAGCTTTCGAAATTTCAGAAGAATTGAAAGACATTATGCGTCCGTTATTCCAAAAACACCAGGATGACATTATGAGTGGCGAATTTAGCCGTACCATGATGGAAGACTGGGCAAATGGCGATAAAAATTTATTAAAATGGAGAGCTGAAACTGGCGAAACCGCTTTCGAAAAAACACCAGCAGGTGATGTTAAAATCGGTGAGCAAGAATATTTTGATAACTACACTTTAATGGTTGCTTTCGTTCGTGCCGGTGTTGAATTGGCTTTCGAAACCATGGTACAGGCAGGTATTAAACCAGAGTCGGCTTACTACGAATCGTTACACGAAACACCACTTATTGCCAACACCATTGCACGTAAAAAATTATTCGAAATGAACCGCGTAATTTCTGATACTGCTGAATATGGTTGCTATTTATTCGATCAGGCTTGTAAACCACTTTTAGGTGATTTCATGAAAAAAGTAGATACTGATTTAGTGGGTAAAAATTTCAACGAAGGTAAAGATGGCGCAGTGGACAACAGAAAATTAATTGATATCAACGAGGCGATCCGTTCACACGAAGTAGAACAAATCGGAGCTACTTTGCGTAAAGCAATGACCGCGATGAAAGCGATTAAAACAGCATAACCTCACCCCTAAATCCCCTCTCCTAAAAGAGAGGGGACTTTGGACAGGTCTTATAAAAATAATAATTACAAACTTAAATTCCCCCTTTAGGGGGCTAGGGGGTTAAAATGTCAAAAACATTAGTAGAAAAAATTTGGGATGCTCACGTTGTAAAAAGTGAAGAAGGATTTCCTGATATTTTATACATTGATACACACTTAATACACGAGGTAACCTCTCCGCAGGCATTTGATGGCTTACGCAAAAGAGGCTTACCTGTTTTTCGTCCGAAGCAGACTGTAGCAACTGCCGATCATAATGTACCTACATTAAATCAATTGTTGCCGATTAAAGAGGAGCTTTCGCGCTATCAGGTTGATATGTTAACGAAAAACTGCGCAGAATTTGGAGTAGAGCTTTATGGTTTAGGACATCCTTTTCAAGGCATTGTGCATGTTATCGGTCCTGAATTGGGCATTACTTTACCTGGTAAAACAATGGTTTGCGGCGATAGCCATACCTCCACACATGGTGCTTTTGGTGCCATTGCATTTGGTATCGGTACTTCGCAGGTGGAGCAGGTTTTCGCAACGCAATGTTTATTGCAGTCGAAACCTAAAACCATGAAAATCGAGGTAAACGGCGAACTTGGAAAAGGTGTTGGGGCAAAAGATATTATCCTATACATTATTGCCAAAATTTCTGCCGCTGGCGGTACAGGTTATTTTATCGAATATGCAGGTTCGGCAATCGAGGCTTTAAGTATGGAAGCCCGTATGACGATCTGTAACATGAGTATCGAAATGGGTGCACGTGGTGGATTAATTGCACCAGACCAAACCACTTTCGATTACATTAAAGGAAGAGAATTTGCGCCTGCAGGCGAAGAGTGGGATAAAGCTTTAGCTTATTGGAAAACATTATACAGCGATGCTGATGCGAAATTCGATAGCGTTTTAACCTTCGATGCTGCAGATATTGCTCCAATGATTACCTATGGTACCAACCCTGGAATGGGAATGGGCATTCAGGAACATATTCCGGCAACTGGTGCACAACCAGAAAAAGAAAAACTTTCGTACCAGAAAGCATTGGATTATATGGGCTTTGATGACGATTCATCTTTGATCGGAAAACCGGTTGATTATGTGTTTATTGGAAGCTGTACCAACTCTCGCATTGAAGATTTACGAGAAGTTGCCGATTTTGTTAAAGATAAACGCAAAGCAGATAATGTGACCGTTTGGATTGTTCCGGGATCGAAACAGGTAGAACAACAGGCTAAAAACGAAGGTTTGGATAAAATTTTCGAGGCCGCTGGTTTCCAGTTACGCGAGCCGGGTTGCAGTGCCTGTTTAGGAATGAATGAAGATAAAATTCCTGCAGGTAAATATTGTGTATCTACATCGAACAGAAACTTTGAAGGCAGACAAGGACAAAATGCACGTACCTTATTGGCCAGTCCACTTACCGCAGCCGCAGCAGCCGTAACAGGAAAAATTACAGACGTAAGGGATTTGTTGGATAAAGTAGAAGGTTAACCCCTAAATCCCCTAAAGGGGACTTTAGCAAGATGAATAATAATATTACCAGCACTCAATTTAAAGCCCCCTTAAGGGGGTTGGGGGTTCTAGAAGTTGCCATATTAAATGTAAAAGCTGGATTATCAGCTGATTTTGAGCAAGCTTTTAACGAAGCGCAAAAAATCATTTCTTCGATGGAAGGTTACATTTCGCATCAGCTTCAAAAATGTATAGAGGTAGAAAATAAATATATCCTGCTGGTAAACTGGAAAACACTGGAGGCACATACCGAAGGTTTCCGAGGATCAGCAGAATACCAGGATTGGAAAAAGTTATTACATCACTTTTATGATCCTTTTCCAACAGTTGAACACTTTACACGAGTAGAAGACTGAGGGTTATTATAAATATTAAATCAATGAAATCGCCCCTCAATCGGTGAAATCATTTAAATCTGTGTAATCATCATTAAAAAATGAAAAAATTCACAAAATTAACATCGGCAGTAGTGCCTTTAAACATAGAGAACATCGATACCGACCAGATTATCCCTGCGCGGTTTCTAAAAGCGACTACCCGCGAAGGTTTTGGCGAAAATTTGTTCCGCGATTGGCGTTATGAGAACGATAACCAGCCTAAAGCTGATTTCGTGATGAATAATCCTACCTACAGCGGTCAGGTTTTAGTAGCCGGAAAAAACTTTGGTTGTGGCAGTAGTCGCGAGCATGCTGCATGGGCTATTCAAGATGCTGGTTTTGATGCCGTAATCAGCAGTTTCTTTGCAGACATCTTTAAAGGAAATGCTTTGAACAATGGCTTATTACCCATCCAGGTAAGTGATGAGTTCCTGGCGCAGATTTTCAAGGCGGTTGACAACAATCCAAAATCGGCCTTAGAGGTTGATTTAGAAAATCAAACCGTTACGATAGTGGAAACTGGTGCTCAGGAATCATTTGAGATCAATCCTTACAAAAAATCGTGTTTGATCAATGGTTATGATGATATCGATTTCATCTTAAACCAAAAACAATTAATTGAAGAATTTGAAGAAGGTAGAAGGTAAAAGCCTGAAGGCCTGAAAAAGGTATAAGACTAAAGCATAAAGACCAAAGTAAAAAAATCAGCGTATCATCCCGAAAGGAGAAAAATAATGTTTAAACCATTCCTTCACATACAGGATTTAAACTTAAGTTACAGCAATAAAGCGGTGCTAAAGGATTTGTATTGGGAAATGAATGTTGGCGAAAGTTATGTAATAGGTGGTAAAAGCGGAACCGGAAAAACATCGTTAGCAAAAGCAATTGCAGGCTTGATTCAAACTCAGGGAAACATAGAAATTGATTTCGATGAACTGAGCAAACTTCCAAAAGAAGTGCTTTATGTAGAAAGCTGGTATCAGTTTAAAAATTTAGAGGGCGTTGCCAATTTTTATTACCAACAACGTTACACCAGTCAGCAGGCCAAAGAAACGTTAACCGTTCATGCCGAATTGGTTTCTTATGGTAAAGAAAAAGGCTTGCACTTCGATCAGGTTGAACCCATTTTAGAAGCATTAGGATTTGCAACATTCGCCAGTTCACAATTAATCGAATTATCCAGTGGTGAACATAAAAAACTGCAACTGGTTAAAGCCTTATGGTTAAAACCACAATTGCTTGTTATAGACCAACCGTACACTGGTCTTGATGCTGCTTCGCGTAAAAACCTGAACATTTTATTGGATCAGGTTTCAGAAGAAGGTGTTCAATTGATCCTGATCTGTAATGAGACCGAATTACCAACCAGCATCAATTCTTTTGCTGAGATAAGAGATGGACAGCTTATTAAGGTGGAGACTCTGGAAAGTGTGGCAAACACCGAAATCCACTTGAGGAAAATTCCGGCTTTCCTAAAAGAATCGCCTGTTTACAGTTCTCAGGATATCGTAAAAATGGTTAATGTGAACATTAGCTATGGCGAGAAACAGGTTTTAAAAAATATCAACTGGGAAATTAAGGCTGGAGAAAAATGGCTTTTACAAGGCCATAACGGTTCAGGGAAGTCTACTTTACTGAGCCTGGTAAATGGCGACCACCCCCAATCTTATGCCAACGAACTTTATTTATTTGGCAACAGACGTGGAAGTGGCGAAAGTATATGGGATATTAAGCAGCATATCGGATTGATATCGCCCGAGTTTCACTGGTATTTCGATGCCACTGCTACCGTTTGGCAAAGTATTGCCTCGGGCTTTTACGATACGGTTGGCTTATTTCAGGTATTACCCTACACTAAAAGCACACAGGTTGATGAACTTGTTGCATATTTTGGATTAACCGAAAACAAAAATGAATTATTAACCGCACTTCCACTCGGTAAACAACGATTGGTATTGTTAGCGCGGACGATTATAAAAAATCCTGAACTATTAATTCTGGACGAACCTTGCCAGGGTTTAGACCAGCAGCAAACACGACATTTTAACCAGTTGGTTGATGAATTGTGCAGCAATGGGATGACCTTAATTTATGTTGGCCATTTTGAATCGCAGCTGCCAGCCTGCATAGAAAAAAGAATATTGTTAGAAAAAGGCGAAGTAAAAGTCGTCGAAACTATACTAGAAAACGTTTAGTACAATGAAGAAGAACATTTTAGTAATACCTGGAGATGGTATTGGACCCGAAGTGACCACTTGGGGAAAAGCAGCGTTAGAAAAAATTGCCGAGATTTTTGGCCATGAATTTGCGTTTGAAGAGGCCTTAATGGGCCATGCGGCTATTGAAGTTACTGGTGAACCTTTACCAGACGAAACTTTAGAAAAAGCAAGACAAAGTGATGCAATCCTCTTTGGGGCAATAGGCCACGCCAAATATGATAACGACCCTAGTTTAAAAGTTAGACCAGAACAAGGTTTGCTTAAAATCCGTAAAGAACTGGGTTTATTTGCCAATCTCCGCCCGATATTACTATTTGATGAACTTCTTCAGGCATCGAGCATCAAACCGGAAATTTTGAGAGGAACCGATATTTTGTTCTTCCGCGAATTAACCGGTGACGTATACTTTGGCGAAAAAACACGTTCTGAAGATCGCAATACGGCTTCAGATCTGATGATTTACCACCGTTACGAAGTAGAACGCATTGCACATAAAGCTTACCAGGCGGCACAACAACGTAACAAAAGATTATGTTCAGTAGATAAAGCAAATGTTTTAGAAAGTTCCCGCCTATGGCGCGAAACTGTTCAGGAAATTGCAAAACAATATCCTGATGTAGAAACCGAGCACATGTTTATCGACAATGCAGCCATGCAATTGATCAAAAACCCTAAAAAATTCGACGTGGTTTTAACGGCCAATTTATTTGGCGATATTTTGACAGATGAGGCTTCGCAAATTGCAGGTTCAATGGGTATGCTGGCTTCTGCATCTGTTGGCGAAAGCACAGGTTTCTTCGAGCCTATCCATGGCTCTGCACACGATATTGCTGGTAAAGATTTAGCCAATCCATTGGCTTCTATCCTATCGGCAGCATTAATGTTAGAAATTGGATTCGGACTAAAAGAAGAAGCCAAATTATTGGTTGATACCATCGACCAGGTATTGAAAGAAGGCTTTAGAACACATGATATTGCCGACCAAAGTACCAACCGATTTAAAGTTTTAGGCACAGCCGAAATGGGCAAATTGGTCCTTAAATTCTTATCTCAAAAATTAATCACTTCCTAAACTTAAGATTATGATTCACGACCCGAACAAAGTTTATATTTTCGACACGACATTGCGTGACGGTGAGCAGGTTCCAGGCTGCCAGTTAGATACAAACCAAAAAGTAGAAATCGCTAAATCACTTGAGCTTTTAGGTGTTGATGTGATTGAGGCTGGTTTCCCGGTATCTAGTCCTGGGGATTTTAACAGTGTAATTGAATTATCAAAAGCGGTAACCAACCCCATAATCTGTGCATTAACCCGTGCAAATAAAAACGATATTGATGTTGCTGCTGATGCTTTACGTTATGCAAAAAGACCGCGTATTCACACTGGGATTGGTTCATCTGATTTCCACATTAAACATAAATTTAACAGTACCCGCGAAGAAATTTTAGAACGTGCGGTTGAAGCCGTAAGGTATTCGAAAAAATTTGTGGAAGATGTTGAGTTTTATGCAGAAGATGCCGGTCGTGCTGATATTGAATTTTTAGCCAAAATGGTTGAAGCAGTTATTGCTGCCGGTGCAACTGTGGTTAATATTCCCGATACGAACGGTTATTGCTTGCCAGACCAATATGGTTCGAAAATCCTTTTCTTAAAAGAAAACGTAAAAAATATCGACAAAGCCATTATCTCTGTGCACTGCCACAACGATTTAGGCCTGGCTACAGCAAATTCTATCGCAGGTTTGCAAAATGGTGCACGCCAGGTAGAATGTACCATTAACGGTATCGGAGAGCGTGCAGGCAATACATCAATGGAAGAAGTCGTCATGATTTTGAAAACGCACAAGATTTTAGGTTTAAATACCCAGATTGATGCGACCCGTTTCTATGAAATGAGCCACATGGTGCGTAACCAGATGAATATGCCGGTGCAACCGAACAAAGCAATTGTGGGTGGCAATGCATTTTCACATAGTTCAGGTATCCACCAGGATGGTTTCTTGAAAAACCGCGAGAACTACGAAATTATTAAACCAGAAGATGTTGGTTTCCCTGATGCAACTATTGTGTTAACTGCAAGAAGCGGACGCCATGCTTTAAAACACCATTTAGACCGTTTAGGCCATAAATTGGAAAAAGATCATTTAGATATTGTTTATAAACAATTTTTGGTTTTGGCTGATAGCAAACAAGGTATAAACGACCAGGATTTAAACCAATTGGTTGCTTTGCATTTGGCTTAAAAAGCCAAAAGGTTAAAGACTAAAGCTAAAAGCGATTGGCGAATTGCCTTAAAAACTTTGAGGGGTGTCCCCCTTTGGAGGGGGCAGGGGGAGGATTTAAGTTTGAAACACAAGCTTGCTCCCTAAACCTGATTGGAATGGGCATGAAGCGCAGCGGAATAAAATGTAAAGCAGGACTTCAATAACCAATAGAACACCGAAGCCTGCTTTACAAAAAATATATAAGTGAAATTAAGTCTTGACTAAAATCTCACTTCTTGATACTAAATTATGAATACAACAACACCGAATACATTAGATTTTCAATCTGCATCGCAACGGTTAAAAGGCGTGGTAAAACGTACGCCTTTAGAGTTTAACGCCGGACTTTCTGCGCATTACAATGCCAATATTTACTTAAAAAGAGAAGACCTGCAGATTGTACGCTCATACAAATTACGTGGTGCCTACAATAAAATTAGCTCTTTGCCACAAGATGCATTAATTAACGGTGTAGTTTGTGCAAGTGCAGGTAACCACGCGCAAGGTGTAGCTTATTCATGCAAAAAACTTGGTATTAAGGGCGTTATTTTTATGCCAGAAATTACACCGAAACAAAAGGTTAAACAAACTTACATGTTTGGTGGCGACAATGTTGAAGTTGTTTTAGTGGGCGATACTTTTGACGATTGTTTAAAAGAAGCTTTGGCCTATAGTGCTGAAAAATCGGCTACTTTTATTCCACCTTTTGATGATGAAAAAGTAATTGAAGGACAGGCAACGGTTGGTGTAGAAATTTATGAAGATCTGCCTGATTTGGATATGATTGTAATGCCGGTTGGCGGAGGTGGTTTAGCATCAGGCGTAAGCGCTTATATGAAAACCGTTAAACCTGAAGTGAAACTGGTTGGTGTTGAGCCGCTGGGTGCACCATCAATGGTTACGGCAATGGAATATGGCGGCCCTTTTACCTTAGAAGAGATAGATCGTTTTGTGGATGGTGCCGCTGTAAAAAGAATTGGCCACATCACCTATGAATATTGTAAGGAGCTGCTGGATCAGATGCATTTAATTCCTGAAGGAAAGATTTGTACAACCATATTAAAGTTGTACAATGAAGATGCCATTGTAGTTGAACCTGCCGGAGCACTCTCTGTGGCTGCATTAGATCAGCTTAAAGACCAGATTACAGGTAAAACGGTGGTTTGTATTGTAAGCGGTGGAAATAACGACATTGAGCGCATGCAGGAGATTAAAGAGAAATCGTTACTTTTCGAAGGCTTGAAACATTATTTCATTGTACGTTTCCCGCAAAGACCAGGTGCTTTAAAATTATTTGTAAACGAGGTTTTAGGTCCACAGGATGATATTACCCGTTTCGAGTTTATTAAAAAAACGAACAAAGAAAATGGCCCCGCATTGGTTGGTATCGAACTTTCTAATAAAAACGATTATGCCAGTTTATTACAGCGCATGAAAGATTTTAAATTTGAAATTATCGAATTAAACCAGGACCAGACTTTGTTTGAATATTTGGTTTAAGGATTTTAACCACAGCGAACAAAGAGTTTTTTCGCAGCGTATACAAAGTAGGAGTCGTCATTCCCAACTTGATTGGGAATCGTAATGCAATAAGCTTTAAGATTCCCACTTTAGTAGGAATGATGATCAATTATTCTAATTTGTCATCCTGAGCCTGTCGAAGGACAATCCAGGTGTTTCGACAAGCTCAACATGACATAACTTATAAAAAATGAATTTCAAAGACTTAAGCAACAAAGCATTAATTTCTGACAATGATATCGATTGGGAAGATTTAGGCGGAGGCGTTAAACGCAAAATTATGGCTTATGATGATCAGCTGATGTTGGTTAAAGTAGACTTTGAAAAAGATGCCATTGGGACCATTCACAATCACCCTCATTTGCAAATGAGTTATGTAGCTAAAGGAAGTTTTGAGGTGAGCATGGGCGATGGTAAAAAAATCTTAAACGAAGGCGACGTTTTCTTTGCGCCATCAAATGTATTCCATGGCGTGGTTTGTTTAACAGCTGGATTACTAATCGATATTTTTAATCCACATAGGGAAGATTTTATAAAATAAGACGGAGGTCGGGAAGTTTGGGTATATATTAATAAATGCCGTCATTTCGAACGGAGTGCAACGCAGTCGAGAACCACGTAGTGCTCAGCTAAGCTAAACCTGTCTCGAGACATTTTTGATTTAGATCTCACCAGTTCACTGCGCTTCAGTCGAGATGACGTGATCTAGTGTGTCGATCGCTAGGAACCTTCCGCCTTAAACCTTTTACCTTCCACCTCATTCAAAGGTAAACCGCACATTCTTATAGCCCAATCCTTCAATAATCGGTTTAAGTACTGTTGTAGCATTGGTTTTGGTTTGCGTTAAAATGGTTGATTTTTTAACTTCAGCAGTAATTTGCCTTTCAGCTGCTTTATACGCTTCGTCTACTAAATCAGCTTCACGAAAGAAAGCCATCTTGGTATCGTAAACGCGGGAGTTTTTATGATCTATTTTTACATAACATATTTCAGGCTGTGGTAAATTTACTACAGCAGTGTCCGCCTCAATATCAATATCTTCGCGGGTAATTTTCGTTAAATCGATACAGCCTACGGCTTCGGCTTTAACAATCAGCAACACACTGGCTTCGGGCAAAAAATCTGTTTTATTTTTGTGTTCTAAAACATCGCTAATCTGGTACCTCACCAGCTCTAATTTGCCAATAGCTTCAATTTTATCGACCAAAAGCTGGTGTTTACTTTCTACAGAGGTATTGATACTAAACTTTTTAGAGATAAATAAATACCCTGCAACGACTAAAATTAACCAGGGTAAGAGGCGAAAGAAGAGCTTCATCATAAGAAAAATAGGGTGCTAATATTTGTGTATTTAATCTGTTGCACAATAATTAATCCATAAATCTCCGATTTATTTTTTTTGGCAGCAGATTTGTAATAGCCATATCACACACACAAATAAAAACTAATCACAATGAAAAAACTTACCATCTTAATGCTTTGCATAGCCACACTAGGTCTGGCTTCTTGCAAAAAAGACACTATTGTTCAACCGAGCAACGCAATTTTAACTGTAGTTAGAGATATTTCTGCTAATGCCTGGGTATTAAGTAGTGATGGAAAAACATTTTCCGCGAATATTGCCGTTCCAGAAATAGACCAGTTCCATATTGATAATGAAGGAACTTTAGTTTACATTTCTTACAATAGCGGCGCAAGTTACATCGCCCTACCATTTGTTTATAATGTAGATGCTTATAGCTATGAGGTATACAAAGGTGGCGTATCTATTGATGTACAAAGTTCAGATTACCAGGCCACAACTCCAATAAAACCAACGTCAACAGTAAGGGTTAAGATAGTCCTTGTTGGAAACGATTTATAGTTAATATTTTAAAACGCTAAAAAACGACTAATGTTCAATTGAACGTAGTCGTTTTTTTTGTGCGCTCCTCTGTTCAGTTGTATTGCACGGATGCTGACCCCATTTCTTTCTAAAAGCAGTTCGTCATAAAAACCTTTGTAGTACACATCTTTTACTTCAAACCGCCTGCTGCTCCAGCTATTGCTTATTTCGGCCCATTCAGGGTAAAATACCACCGAATTTCTTTCTGTTTTTAAACCAATTTTTTCAGCATCAGCTTGAGATAAAACCACAGCATTGCCCAAAATCTGGGCCGTATAAATATGTTTTGGATGCTGATAAATTTCGGAAGGTTTTCCTGTTTGCAACAGTTCTCCGTTTTTCAGGATCAGTAACTGGTCGGCCAGAAACAAACCATCAGCCGGATCGTGAGAAACCAAAATTACGGTAACACCGGTTTCTGAGGCTACTCGTTTAATATCTGCCCTGAGCTGGTTTTTAAGGAGGGCATCAACCTGGCTGAAAGGCTCATCTAAAAGTAAAACCTGTGTATCGGCCACCATAGCTTTTGCTATGGCCACACGCTGCTGCTCTCCCCCGCTCAGTTCAATAATTTTTTTATTTTGAAGTGGTAAAATCCGAAGGTGTTCCATAATCTGGAGCGTTTTCTCGGCTTTGGTTTTAAGGTCGGTATTCGATAACTGTGAGGCAATATTATCGTAAACCTTGGCATAAATATTTAATGAAAAATCCTGTGTAACCATTTTCATCTGCTTATGGCCCGGGATAAGTTGTTCATCAGGTCCCTTAACCCTTTTATCTTCGAAAAAGATTTCACCTTCATCGGTTTTCAACAGCCCGTAAATGGATTTCAGTAAGGTCGATTTTCCGCTTCCGCTCTCGCCAATAATGGCCACTACATCACCTTGTTTAATCTCGAAACTTACATTTTTAATTCCGCCGGCTTGTTCTGCCTGATATTGCTTGGTTAAATTTTTAACACTGATTATGGTATTGCTCACGTGGTAAAGATAAGAAAAAGGTAGAGGGTTTTGAGGAGGAGGGTTTAAGCGTAAACAAAATTACACGTGTGTTATATTTTATTTTTGCACGTATACAGACATCTATGTATCTTTACATCAATATATCTTGACATCAGTAATTATAGAGCCATGAACACTAAACTAACCTTAACCATAGATAAGTCTGTAATTAAACAAGCTAAAGCTTATGCAGAACAGCAAGGCAGAAGCCTGTCTGCGGTGGTAGAAAATTATTTAAAAGCTGTAACCAAAAGGGAAGAAGTCGCGAGCAAAGATGATGAGCTCCCGCCAATAGTGAAATCGTTAAAAGGTGCATTTAAAATGTCTCCAGATTTTAACTATAAAGAAGAATTAAATAAAATCAGAGAAGAGCGATATCAAAAATACCTGAATAATGAAAATCAGTAATGTATTAATAGATTCAGATATTATTCTTGACTATTTTCTTGATAGAAAACCTTTTTCTGACGATTCATCAAAAGTTTTAGCATTGTGTGAGATTGGAAAACTAAAAGGTTTTGTAACTGGGATCGCTATTGCTAACATCTATTATTTATTAAGAAAAGAACATAGCCCTAAATCGATATTACAAGGCATAAAGGATTTATTAAACTTTTTGGATGTAATAATTGTGAACAAAGAGGTTATCTTACAATCCATCGATTCCGAATTTTCTGATTTTGAAGATGCCCTCCAGAATTTTTCTGCTGAAAACCATGGATCAATTAATGTTATAGTTACGCGAAATACTAAAGACTACAAAAAAAGTAAACTAAGTGTGCTAACCCCTACGATGTTTCTAAAAACATTATAAAACAAAAAATCCTGTCTCGCCTAACCGAAACAGGATCTGTTTTATTTGTGCATTAATTTTCTCTGCCCATTGGGAGAATTTATTAGTCCCCTGTAGGGGATTTAGGGGTTAATTCAAGCCAAAGGTAACCCCGAAACTCATGTTCTTTAAACCAGCTTGCTGTGCGGTAGTAAACATATCGTTAAAGTAATATTTGGTAAATAAACCTATACCACCATAACCAAACCTAATGGTTCCGCCGTAACGAACCGATTGAAAGTGATAGCTATCATATTGTTTTTCTTTACCACGTTCCTCACTTATCTGTTTAATTTTTCCGTTTAACAAAAAGCTCACCTCCGGGCCTAAAACCAGGTAAAATCTTTTGCTGTTTTTGTTTTCGCTAGTACGGAATTCGAAGTTTAAGGGAATATGCACATAGCTACTCGAGAATCGGTTTTTTGAAAAATGTACAGGCGCCTGATCGGTGTATACAAATTCGTTAGAATTTTTAGCAATGGTAATATCTTTTCTTAAGCGAATTAATGTCCAGTCGAATCCACCTGCTACATAAATTTTAAAGTTAGAGTTGAAACGGTAGCCCAATTGTAACACATCGAAAGAGAATGTACTGGTTTTACCACCTTTATAATCCAAGAAATCGTTGTTTGGAGATAAGTTAAAGCTGCCATTGTCGATTAATCTGGAGAAGCCCAAATCAACCCTTGTAAAAGTAATTCCACCTACGAAACGTCCTTTTTTAACTGAATCTGCAGCTTTGGTTTTAATGATGATGCCATGTCCTTCACTATAATCCATTTTCTTTTTGGTACTATCCTGTTGAGCAAAAGCACCTGGAGCCATAACACCGGCAAGCCCGCTTACCAAAAGTGTTGTATAAATTAGACGTTTCATATCTGTGTGTTTGTTATGTTAATTGTTGTAAAACTTAAATGTTTAATGTTAGACACTGTTAACTGATCATTAAAAACTCTTTATTTCTTATTGCGTTTACCTATTTTAAATGGGCCAATATTTATCGATGCCAAAGAAGAATCATCATCATCAGTACGGAACTGGATCAGTTTGTCTTTTCTTTTATCCATTTTGTTAACAATCAGGTTTACCACGTCGCCAACATTACGAATGCCTTTATTGGTTTGCTCGTTATCGTTAACAGGCTCATCTGTTTTAACAGTTGTAGGATTAGCAACAATTAAGGTTTCCTCTTTTGGCTGCAAAATCGCCTCCTCAATTTTTGTTTTAATATCTTTTTTAGGTTCCTCAACTTTGGCTACTGCGGTTTCCTGTTTTTGCATATCAGGTGCAGTAATTATCGTTTGCTTTTCCTTTTCTATAACCGGTTTCACTTCTTGTTTCACTTTGGTTTTGGCAATGGCGCTCGCTGCCTTAGGTTGAACTGGTAAAACTGGTGCGATATTTTCAACTGGATCAACAATCTTTGCAGCATCTTTAACCATCGGTTCTTGCACTGTTGGCTTAGTTTTTTCAATGGTGTTACCTGCCAATTGCTTACCTCCCTTAGTGGTATCCTGTTGTTGATAAACCAAAATTCCAAGTGTAGCAATTAATAACACTGCTGCTGCCGATAACCAATAAACAGGTATGATCCTTTTTTTCTTAGGCGCTATTTCGCTTTCGATATTGCTCCATAAATCCCTCGAAGGTGTTACTTCAGCGTCAGCAAAAGCATCCTTAAATAACTGATCAAAATCCTTATCCCGTATAGGTTGCATAACCAAATCCCTCCATTTTTATAATTTCTTCTTTTAATATTGCTCTTGCCCTCGACAATTGCGATTTACTCGCGCCTTCTGAGATGCCAAGCGTTTCTCCAATTTCTTTGTGCGAATAACCTTCTATTACATACATGTTAAAAACCATGCGGTAACCATCTGCCAGTTTTTGTATCACCTTCATTAAATCCTGCATCCCTAAGGTGCCAAAATCAAATCCGGTTGATGGTTGCTCGTAAGCTTCATCTATTTCTACTACGTTTAAGCTGCGTAAATTTTTACGGTAACTCTCAATCGCAGTATTCACCATTACTCTCCTAATCCAGCCTTCAAAAGAACCATCACCTCTATACTCTTTTATTTTTTGAAAGATCTTGATGTAGCCCATCTGCAGCACATCTTCTGCCTCCATCCTGTCTTTGGCGTAGCGCATACAAACGGCCAACATTTTCGATGCCGTTTGCTTGTAAAGCAGCTCCTGCATCTTCCGGTCGCCAGCCTTGCAGCCTTCCATCAAATCGTTTATCGTATAGCTTCGCGTCAATTTCATTGTGTGTTTGTATATAGAAGATGGCAGATTACAAACAATGGTTGCATGAGGAGAGAAAAAAAAGTTAAATAAAGTTAAAATAAGAATCACATCTATTGATTATCAAATAGATATGATTAAAATATTTTTCAAGAAAGATATAGATTTTTGTTTTGGAAAGCAATGGCAGGTGCATTTTTGAAACGTTAGTCCTGCTATTCGTTACAATCTTTTTTATACTGCTGTCATGCTGAGGCACGAAGCATCTGTTTCATCAGTTGCGGATGCTTCGTACCTCAGCATGACACCATATTGAAGCTTGCTGCAGAAAAAAGGATTTTCACTGCTATCAGGTTTAGGAATTTGAGTTAGTGTTTAAAATTTATTATGAGTTTAATCACCCTCAACCTTTCTACCATCTACCTTCCCTCCTTTTTCACCTTAAACAATTTAAAATCCTGTTTGTAGGTTAAGAAAAATGAGTGATTAAACTGAAGTTGTTTATCGGTATGGTCTAAATCGATATGTGGTTCAAAACGCACATCAAGGTATAAATGCGGAATTAATTCTTTTTGGTAAGCATAACGCAACGAAACAATGTTTCTGGCGCTCTGCTTCAAACCTGGACTATATAGATTATCAGATACCGATTCGTATAATGGCATCCCTTTAATCGAAATAAAATTATTACCCTTCCAGTAAGAAGCTACCAGGCTTCCCCATTTACTTTCTACACCGGCATTTAACCATAAGCCAAAACCACCCTGGTAGGCTCTTCTTTTATCCGGCGAAAAATCTTTGTAAACCGCTATGTAGTTATCCGTATATACCTGTTTAATATTGCTGTTGATATCTTTATGCAATTTTATACCTGTTGCGCCATTAAACATGGTCGTAATCGGGATTTCTTTAAGTACATCAATCTGCCCACCCTGGTGGAAAGCTAAAAACTGCGCTGGAATACTCAATTTCCAGTCATCATTTTTAATTAAAAAGCTTTCAGTTGATAAACCTCCGATAATTTCTTCTTTTGCCGGATCGCCTTTATAAATCATTTTCTGCCAGGCTATCCAGGCATCTAAAGTAAATTTCTCACGTTCTACCAATAACTGTGTTCCGTATTCAATCGGTGTGGTTATGGTTCTTTCGAAATCGTACAGCGGCTCAATATATTTGTGTTGAATGTTGCCTTCTAAACTTCCAAAAATTAAGGTGAGGTTTCTTTTATGGTATTTTACGCTAAATAAAGGTTTCGCATCTGAGACCCCGTTCCTTCCAAAGTCCTTTCTGATAAATGCACCCGCGGTGATGGCCAGATTTGGATGCGCATAATAAACAATTTGTGGCTGCAACTGCGTACCGTACAAAGTATAACCATCATGAAAATCGTTGGTATACTCGTAATTACGAACGTAGTTTAAATTGTAAAAGTTGAAGTGAACCTCGTTGGTTAAGCTGCTATCGGGGCGGATTCTATTTTCAAAAGCCAATTGATTAAACTGAGCCGAAGCGAAATAAGTACTAAAAAGAAAAGATATGAAGAGTAAGGTCTTTTTCAGACCTGTAGATGTAAACATGCGCTTTGATTTTATCGCCCAAATTTAGAATAGTTTTTGGTTTATTTAACCGCAAAGAACGCGAAGTTTACGCAAAGGAAACAAAGTTAATAGGGGTTGATCGCTAAGGCACAAAGAGCACAAAGCTTTTTTAACACCATTAATTAAAAATAATATTCTTGGTGGCTTAGTGACTTTGTGGTACAAAGATTATTCTCCACGTTTCTTACGATAGTTCTTGTACAGTTTAACTGCAATCATAATGGCCATCGCTACCCCCATGATGCCAATTAAACCATAAATCCAGTTAATGGCACTTTTAAGAATCACCACAAATACAATAGCGATCATAAAGATGGTCGCCAGTTCACGCCACAACCTCAATTGAAAACTGCTTAGCTTATATTGATTGTTTTTAAGCTGTTTAACGATGTTTTGACAGATGAAATGATAGATGAGTAAGCCAACAACAAAAGCAAGCTTCACCCACATCCAATCGGCCTGCAGCAAGCCCTGATTTAAAGTTAACATAGATGCGCCTGCCAAAACAGAAATAATCATGGCCGGAGTGGCAATAATTTTCCATAAAGTTGCCTCCATTTTAACAAACTGCTTTTGAAGGATACTTTTTTCGGGTTCGGGTTTATCGTTCGCTTCTGTGTGGTAAATAAAAAGGCTCAGGATATAAAACAATCCAGCCATCCAGCTAATTACAAATACAATATGTACTGCTTTGAAATATTGGTAATATGGCAGTAAGGCTTCTATCATTTAATCTTATTCAAAATATAATTGTCCAACCAATTTGGAACATTAAGAACTTCCAGATTCAAAATTCCATCTTTAATGTTTCCAACAAAGTCATGTTTTATTCCTGAATTGTCCCAAAGATAAGTTTCATCTGCCTTTTTAAGCATATCGATTAATAAGTCCATTGTCAAAAAGTAACGCTTCTCAATCTTTTCTGCCTCAACTAAATGGCCGCCTTTCAAAATCCTATCCTTTACACGCTCTAAATTCATCTTTGGCGTTTCAGTACCTATAAAATAAAGATAGACCTTATAATTATTACGATGAGCAAAATCAATAAGCTCTAATTTTGAAGGATGTGAAAATACGGTTTCGAAGCTGAATGATTTTTTACTTCTGATTAATGAATATCGAATAAAATCTGCTATAATCGCAAAATGGTAAGAATTGTAAACCGTTGCAAATGTTATATTTTTAACAACAACATTTTCTCTAACAATTAAATTCCAACTGTCTTTACTGAAACCTGCTTTTGTAAAAAGTCCACTTTGAAAACAAAACGACTCAAAATCCTCGTTCGTAGCATCTATTTCAAAATCAGATAAGTTGAGAAAATTTTTCTTCTTAAACTCTTCTTCCAATAAATCTGCATTAACAAAAATTCTGGTAGAAAAATAGCTCGATTTTATAGAATCAAATAAAGTAGTTTTACCCGAGCCATTAGGACCGGCAAAAATTCTCAATTTAGGCTGTTGGGGCATTAAAAAAGTTTAATTCTCTTTGCAGAAACCCTTCTTCTATTAAATTTACCTTCTGCTACCTTAACTGTATCACCGTTATTGAATGTTCTATAAACACCATCCGCTTTAACTTCGGTTCTACCTAAATTTAAGGCATCAACAACCCTAAGAACATCTTCCATCTTCTTATTAACTGCTCTAATTAATTGTTTAATCGGCAGCTTATCCTCATCACTTAAAGATTTAACAGTCATATTATTGGAGTTACATAGCTAATATACAAAAATCAAATGATTCGTTTAATACCTAAACTCTTTTACCACCTCAATTGCATACTTCACATTATCGAAAGGAATATCTGGCATAATACCGTGACCTAAATTGAAGATAAAACCTTCCGTACCGCGCAGGCGTTCGAATAATTTATGAATCTGTGCTTTAATTACCGCTTTATCTGCGTATAAAATATGTGGGTCTAAATTTCCCTGAACGGCAATACCAGCTGGCAAAGCATTTTTAATGTTCAATAAATCAGCGTTCCAGTCAACTGAAATCACATCTGGTTTAGCTTCTGCCATAATCGGTGCAAAAACCGAACTTCCTTTACAGAAAGAAATCACCGGGATATCTTTTCTGTTCAAGTTAGCAATGATTTCCTGGATGTACCGGTGAGAAAACTCCTGGTAATCATTCCATGATAAAGCAAGCGCCCAACTGTCGAAAATCTGAACAGCGTTAACACCAGCAGCAATCTGAAGATTCAGGTAATCAGCCGTTACTTTGGCAATTTTAGCCAAAAGTTTATGGGCCAGCTCTGGTTGATTGTGAATAAAGAGTTTGGTTAATTTAAAATCTTTAGAAGAACCACCTTCAATTAAATAACTCATTACCGTAAATGGTGCACCTGCAAAACCGATTAATGGAATTCTGCTATCTAATCGTTGTTGAATTACTTTAATCGCATCAGCAACATATTGCAATTCGTCTAAACAATCAACATTTAAGTTTTCGATGTCATTAGCCGTACGTACAGGATTGGCAAACTTAGGTCCTACACCTTGGGTAAAACTCAAATCGCCACCCATGGCCTCGCCGGTTACCAAAATGTCACAGAATAAAATCGCAGCATCAATATCCAACAAATCAACAGGTAACATGGTCACATCTGCTGCAATTTCAGGGGTTTTACACATCTCTAAAAAAGAGTATTTGTTTTTAATTTCCCAATATTGTGGCATAAAACGACCTGCCTGACGCATCATCCATACTGGTGGGCGTTCGGTTTGTTTTGAAAATGCTGCGTCTAAAAATAAGTTATTCTTCATGATTTGTATTTGGTATCTCACTAATCGTCACCCTGAATTCAGTTCAGGGTCTTAATAATAAAAAAATGCTGAGCTAAATTTATTGCGTAGCTTTCGGCTTCGCTACAGGTCAGCATGACGAGTGGCCTAAAAATTTTAATTTTGCAAAGGTATAAATAAAAAAAAAACGAAGTACCTTTTTATCAAAAACTGGTGCTTCGTTTGTTCAAAATGACAATATTAATATTATAATTTGCTTATTTCTTTTTCAATTTTAACGATAATGTCTTTCGAGCGTTGCGTTTCAGCAAGTTCTTTGGCCAATTTGGTATATGCTTCAGCCCGCTCCTTATCTTCCTTTTGCAAGGCAATAGTGGCCAAATAGATTAACACATAAGATTTCTCGTTTTTTCCACCAAAGGGAAATCTACTCGCAAGCTGAAAATGATATTCTGCTTTATCAGAATCATGCTCCCTCAAAGCCATTTTACCTTGCATATATTCGTAATAACCTCTTCGGCTTTTGGCCAGGCGTTCTGGCTTAACCACCTCAGCCAATAAGGCTTTGGTTTTGCCGAATTCGTTATTCTTAAAATGCTTCGATGCCATCAAAACCGAACTGTGCTTAAAATGGCTCCAAACAACAAAGGCAAATAACAGCCCTGAAACAGCGGCCAGCTGGTATTGATGATAAAAAACACAAACCAACCCAGCAAGCACAAAAACGGCCATTAAAGCATATCTACCCTTATTATTGTACATTAATGACTATCAGTAAATTTATAGCCTACACCACGGATTGAGTGGAAATAAACTGGGTTTTTCTGGTCTGGTTCGAAATACTTACGGAACGTTAAAATAAAGTTATCAATCGTTCTGGTTGATGGATAAACATCATAATTCCAAACGGTTTCTAAAATTTGCTCTCTTGAAACCGCATCGTTTTTACGCTCGATTAACAGTTTCAATAACATCGTTTCCTTTTTGGTTAACGGTGTGATGGTACCATCATCATGTTTCAATTCGAAAGAGTTAAAATAGATTGTTTTATCACCGATTTTATAAGAATTCAATTCTTTTAAATCATCAGATTTTAAACTGCGTTTTACCAAAATACCTACACGAAGAATTAATTCCTCTAAGTTAAAAGGTTTAACCAAATAATCGTCAGCACCTTTTTTCAAACCTAAAACACGGTCTTCTGAAGTGTTTTTAGCTGTTAAAAACATAATTGGAACTTCTGCATTCTCTAAACGGATTGTTTCGCAAACCTGGAAACCATCCATTTCAGGCAACATTACATCTAAAATAATTAGATTGAAGCGTTCTTCTTTAAAAATTTTAAGAGCGGTTTTGCCATCTTTAACGGCGTGAACTTTATAACCCTCAAGTTCGAGGTTTAATTTGATAGCATCTAACAAGTGATCCTCGTCTTCTACCAATAGAATTCTTAATTTTTGTGACATAATTGAGATTAACTAAATGTTACTTCAAAAATACTTCCTTGAGGCAGATTGTCTTTTACTGTAATATCTGCATCATGGTATTGTAAAACCTCTTTCACAATAAACAAGCCTAAACCTGTTCCTTTCGCTTTTCTGACATTCTCGTTACCAACGCGGTAAAACTTATCAAATATCAACATTTTTTCGGCATCTGAAATACCCGGCCCCTGATCCATCACACTTAATTGAATATGCCCATCAACCTTGTTTAAATGCACATTTATCTCATCACATGGGTTAGAATACTTCACCGCATTCTCAATTAAATTGGTTACTACTGACGATAAGGCAAATTTGTCACCTACCACCTGCAAATTTGGCTGAATTTTGGCATTAATAATCTGTTCGCATCCACAAGAATGAACCTGTAACCTATCTGTAATTTTATACACCAATTCGGAGAAGTTAAATTCCTCTTTAGGAAAAGTATAGGACCGGTTTTCGATCTTGGTGGCCAGCAACATATTTTCCACCAGATCATCCAAGCGTTCAATATCTTTTAACGAATTGTTCAGCAATGAAGTTTGGCGCGCTTTATCCAAATCCCGTTTAACAATGGTTTGGATTGAGAGTTTTATTGCCGCCAAAGGCGATTTCAGCTCATGCGTAATCGACATCAGGAAGTTCTGCTGCTGTTCCCTTAATTTATCTTCACGTTTTAACGATTGGTGAAGAAAATAACCGCCAATACAGAGCAAAAATAAAAATACCGAACCTTCGCCCATAATCATGGTCATGCGGCTTGGCTGCAAACGCACCACCAATGTTCCCCAAGAAATGAGCTGAATCAGTGCATAAAGCAATAATGCGTAAAATATGATAATGGATTTCTTCATTCCCTTCGGTTGATTACACAGATTTTTGGATGACACAGATTATTTTCTCGTCCGTCATTGCGAGGAGGAATGACGATCTTTCAAATAAACTTATTTCTTAAACACCAGATCTAACGCTTCAAAAATAGCACGTTTCGCTTTCTCTAATTCGATCTTAGTGTGTGCTGAAGATACGAAACCAACTTCATATCCCGATGGCCCTAAATAAATTCCTCGATTTAATAACTCACGGTGCATAATTTTGAATTTCTCCATGCTGCCTGCATCAATATCATCAGCCGACTGGATTTTATCCTTATCCGTAAAAGCAAACCAGAAGATAGAACCAATGGTAAATACTTTAAATTTATAGTTACGTGCGGTTGCAAAACGCTGAATACTGGCCACAAATTCTTGCGCTTTGGTATTCAAATCTTTGTAAAAGCTTGATTTATTCAGTTCTGTTAAAGTGGCAATGCCCGCTGCCATAGCCACCGGATTTCCGGATAGGGTTCCGGCCTGATAAACCCCACCATCAGGAGAGATATGTGCCATAATTTCAGCACGTGCACCGTACATCCCAACAGGTAAGCCGCCACCTATAATTTTGCCATAAGTAACAATATCAGGTGTAACACCGTAATGGGCAGCTGCACCTTCAAAACCTACCCTGAAACCGGTAATCACTTCATCAAAAATCAGAAGGGAACCATTATCCGTACAGATTTTACGCAAGAAATGAATATATTCTTCATCCTGGATAATTAAACCATTATTTGCCGGAATACCTTCAATAATTACCGCAGCAATCTGATCTTTAAACTGGGCAAAAGCTTGCTCGATAGCCGTTTTATCATTTAAAGGAACAACAATAGTTTCCTCAGCAAAAGATTTTGGCACACCTGCAGAAGAAGTTTCGCCAAAAGTAACCAAACCTGAACCTGCTTTAACCAAAAGCGAATCGCTATGACCGTGGTAACAACCTTCGAATTTTAAAATTTTATCACGACTGGTAAAACCTCTTGCCAAACGTATCGCTGACATTACCGCTTCGGTACCAGAACTCGTAAAACGGATTTTCTCAACAAAACGGTTGTTTTTGATAATCAGCTCAGCCAATTCATTTTCTAAAGCTGTCGGTGCGCCGAAGCTCATTCCGTTCTGCATTACCTCGGTAACTTTCTCGCGGATTTTAGGATTGTTATGTCCCAAAATTAATGGTCCCCAGCTGCCACAGAAATCGATAAACTGATTGCCATCAGCATCCCATATATAACAGCCGTCACCTTTTTCGATAAAAAGAGGTGTACCGTAAACCGATTTAAAAGCTCTTACCGGTGAGTTTACCCCACCAGGGAAATACGTTTTTGATTTCTCGTATAACTCGGCAGATTTTACCCTCGAAATATCAGGTTTACTTCCTGTATTTACCGGAATATCGGCTTCGTTGCCTGAAAACATTTTTTTTAATGAATCTAACATCTTTTGTTAAGGTATGAGGCAAAAGGTTTAAGGTTTAAGACACAAAGCCTAAGCTTATAAAACACTAAATACCTATTTATTGTGTATGAAATGGAAATATCGGATTAGCAAGGAAAACCCTAAGCCTTAAACCCTCTACCTTCCACCTCTATAGCCAATTGTTATTTAAAATATCTTTAATGTGATATGTAGTTATAATACTTGCGCCAGCACGGGCAAAGGCATGCATGGTTTCCATCACTACTTTTTGTTCGTCTATCCAGCCACGTTCGGCAGCTGCTTTTACCATTGAGTATTCGCCCGAAACGTTGTAAACTGCAATTGGTAAATTGGTATCTTGTTTTAACCGTTGGATAATGTCCAAATAGGCTAAACCTGGTTTCACCATTAATACATCAGCACCTTCCTGTTCATCTAAAGCGGCTTCTCGCAGCGCCTCCAACGGGTTTCTGAAATCCATCTGATAAGCCTTTCTGTCGCCTTTACTTGGCGCACAGTCTGCAGCCTCCCTAAAAGGACCATAATAGGCAGAAGCAAATTTTGTAGCGTGGCTCATAATGGCTGCATTTACAAAACCGTTTTCATCTAAAAGATTACGCATCGCCTCAATCCTTCCGTCCATCATGTCCGACGGCGCAAACATATCCGCCCCAGCTTCGGCATGCGTTAAAGCCATTTTTGCAATTACTTCAACCGTTTTATCGTTTTGAACATAATCGTTCTCTAAAATACCGCAATGACCATGGGTGGTATAAGAACAAACGCAAACATCGGTAATGACATATAAATCATCTCCAAATTGTTTTTTGAGCTCACGAACCGCCGTTGGTACTAAAGAATGATCGTGATAAGCAGACTTTGCATCTTCCGATTTTTCATCACCAACACCAAAAAGCATAATTTTGTTAAGGCCTTTTTTCATTCCAGCCTCAACATCTTTTACCAGCGTATCAACCGAATAATGGTTTACCCCTGGCATGGCATCGATAGCGTGGGTTACATTATTGCCTGGCACCACAAAATAAGGGTACACAAACATATCTTTCGATAACCGTGTTTCGGCTACCATCTCTCTCACTAAAGGATTTTTCCTTAATCTGCGCGGACGATTTAACATTTTTTCAAGTATTTAGTATCAAGAGCTGAAGCATCGACATTTTAGTATCGAGTATCAAGACTTGAATATCCTATATTTTTTTCTTTCGGATTGATCAGATTAGATAATTACACAAATTTTGGATTTCATAAATGGTTTTCCGCTGATTTGTGCCTTTTACCTTACACCCTAAACCTTCTTCCTTCCTATCTCATCTCTATCCCAAAAACTGCTTCAGCCAATCCAATTTCATCAGGCGAATAAGGCAATGCATACTTCACGCCCATTTCATCAAATTTCTTACCGGTAGAATTTCCGATGGCGATTACCTGCTGGCCGGGTTCCAATAAATTATCAGCGAAATAAGCATCAACATTTGATGGGCTGGTAAAAATCAATACATCGGCATAACTTTGATCAATATCATCTTCTATTACCGTTTCGTAAATTGGCAGATCGATTATTTTAGCATCAGCCGGTAATGATTTTTGAATCGATTGTAAAGAATCCTGTGCTCTTGGAAACAATATTTGCTGACCGCCAACCAATTGCGCAAAATCTTCTGCAACTTCGGTAATATCGCCACTCTCGCCAACAAAATCGGCAAAATGACCAAACTTACGCAAAGCATCTTCCGAACCTCTTCCCACTACACCAAATTTCGTTTTCTTAGGCAATACTGGTTTTAAGTTGAAAAAATATTCTACACTATTGCGGCTACTGAAGAAAACCCAATCCACATGTCTTAAGATAAACTGATCTAAAACAGTTACGATCGGGAACGTACGGATTAACGAACGTCCTTCTATTTCAATATTATTATTTTCTAATGCCCTACGGAAATAACTGTGTTCGCCAATCTCGCGCGAGATGAAAACCTTTGCGGGTTTCTTTCTTTCTACATTAAATTTGGCTACAATTTTTTCTGCCAAACCTTCGGTACTTTCTGCACGTAAAAACAAACGCTCAGGAAAATGATCAGCAGTTTCGGCCTTTGAAGTCCAAATTTCGAATTTTCCGTTTTCCTTTTTACAATAACAACCTAAAGGCATGTGGCAACCACCTTCGAAAAGGTTTAAAACCTTACGTTCTACAGTTACAGTCTCTGCCGTTTCCGGATCATGCAGTTTTTGTAGTGCATCAAAAAGTTCGGTATCGTTTTCCCTGATCTGAATAGCCAAGGCTCCCTGTGCAGGTGCCGGTATAAACTCAGTGGTTTCCAATTCTTCCACATGTAAATCGCTCACATCAAGATTTAAGCGCTTCACACCAGCCTTAGCAATTAAGATGGCATCGTAATCTTCATCACGAAGTTTTTGGATACGGGTAGGCACATTTCCACGTAGGTCTTCAACCTCTAAATCGGGACGTAAGCCCAATAACTGCGCTTTACGTCGATTAGATGAAGTACCAACCATTGCTCCTTTTTTTAACGAAAGCTTTTGCGAAACATCTACACAATCTTTTAAAATCAAAAGATATTCACTTGCTTCTTCACGTGGTGGTAAGGCAGCAATAATCAATCCTTCGGGATGTGCAGTGGGTAAATCTTTAAGGCAATGTACAGCCAGGTCAATTGTTCCACCCAAAAGCTCTTCTTCCAGTTCTTTGGTAAAAAAGCCTTTGCCTTCCAGTTTATCTAATCTTAAATTCAGGATTTTATCGCCCTGCGTTTTAATGATTTTTATTTCTGCTTCTATTCCAATTGCAGCCAATTCATCTTTTATATGATTTGCTTGCCATAAAGCCAGGTCGCTACCGCGTGTTCCGATGGTTAATTTCTTCACTATAAAGGTTAAATGAGTTGCAAATTTAATTTAATTAGTGGTTTATACCATGAATTGTTTAAAAATGAGACAGTGAGGTTACAGAATAAGGAATTTAAAGGATTTCTATGACATTACGCAATCGGTTTGTCATTCTAATCGCTAAGCGACACACGTTCCCCATAAATAAAATTTAAATGTTATTTATGTTAGATGGCTGTTGAACCATATCAAGAATGTAAGATGATTGCAAGAAAGATGCTGAAAAAAGTTCAGCATGACGACAAGGGAATTGGTTTCAGGATTTAGCTAAAAGACAAAAGATGTTTGGACTTAGCGTTCTTTGCAGTAAACCTTAAGATTGATTGACCAGAATTTCTTTGGCCATCACCATCGGAACGCTGATGTATTTTTTCTCCATGTAGTTCATCACACGTTCTAAAACTTCGCGCGAGGCCTCATCCATCTGACTAATTTCATCGGCAAACACACCGTTTATGGCTGTATTCTTGATTTCTTTAATCTTTCTTGGCACTTCCTGCATCGCCAGTTCGATACGACGTTGTTTTAAAACAGAGAAAAATTCGGTAATGTTGTTGCTGATAATTTCTTCGGCATGTACCAGTTCGTTATAACGCTCCTGGATATTTTTGCGAGCCACCTCTTTCAACGATTCTACCTCAATATAATGTACCGGGTTGTTATGGATCACGGCTGGCGTAACATCATTCGGGATCGCCAAATCTACAATTACCTTTTTACCTTGATCGCCATTTAACAGTTTAGCGTATAACGCTTCGGTAATAATCGCCTCGGTAGAACCAGTACAGGTAATGATTACATCAAATCCCTCGTTAAAATCTTCAAGTGCGGCTAAAGGATAAGCCTTACCACCCAGCTCGCCTGCCAATGCTTCGGCCTTAGAAAATGTACGGTTGAAAATCGAGAAATTAGAGTATTTATGTTTGTTGAGGTATTTTGCAATATTTTGGTTGGTTTCGCCAGCACCAATAATCAAGATACGTGAGTTGCCACACATATTTAACTCTTTTAACTTACGGTACGCCAATGAAACAACAGAAACCGGATTTTTTGAAATATTGGTGTGTGTGTAAACTTCTTTTGCGGTTTTAACCACGCGGTCCATAATCATACGCATGTAATCGCCTGTAAACCCTGCATCACGACAGTTTTCGTAAGCTTTACGGATCTGAGCAAGAATTTCCTTTTCACCTACCACCAAACTCTCTAAAGAGCATGATGTCCTCAGTAAATGGTTAAAAGCCTCCTCATTTTCGTAAACAGAAACATTATCAAGAAAACGCTCCATAAATTCAGGAGGAAGTCCCATGTCTAAAACAGTCAGGAATCTGGTTACAAATTCCTTGTCGGTTTTCTCTTTGGTAAGGAAAACAAACTCTACACGGTTACATGTTCCAATATAAAAAATTTCGCTAACGGGAAGTTCTGCTTGAACATTCTTCAACCTGCTATCTAAACTCTGATCACAAATAACTAATTTCCCTAAAGATTTCAGGTCGATGTGGTGATGCGTAAAAGCTATTACTTTTAAATATTCCAAGTGCTTCCGTTATTAACTATTATCGGGATACAAAAGTAACATGGTGAAGGCATGTGACTGTCATTAACCTGTAATTTACATCAATTTAGAACGGTTTTAAATAAAGGACTTAAAGATTAATCAAAGCACATTGATTTACATGAACAAACCAATCCGTATCATTTTTCTTTGGATTTATGCCCTCTTCTACGTCCTGGCTGGATGTAACCACTTTTTATCCACTGCAGTATATTACGTAATTATGCCAAAATGGTTGCCTGCTCCTGGCTTTTTAATTTACTTTTCGGGGATATTGGAAATTGTTTTTGGGCTTTTATTGTTGATTAAGAAGACCAGAAAGCTAGCAGCACTGTTAATTATACTGATGTTGATTGCCTTTTTACCCGCGCATATCTACATGATCCGGATGGCACCATTCATATTGGGTAAAATACTGGTCACACCGCTTATTGCATGGGTAAGATTGCCTTTGCAGTTCCTGTTTATCGGATGGGCGTGGTATTATTACGCTAAAGAATAATTTATAAAGTATTCTTTTTTTGAAGCGCAATGTCAGTGAGAATAGGAAAGGCTTTGTCCTGCTGTACATTCCAATCCTTTTGGATAAACCTGGCGAAAAAACAATTTACCTATCCAAAAGGGATTTCCATTTCCATCAGGGCTATTATACTCACAGTTGTGGTCAATATGCTTCTGTTTTAAACACAAAAAATACACAACAAAATAAGATTTCGTAGGTTTATAATCTATACCAATTCCTTAAATTATGATTACGCAAAGCAATTTTAGCCTGAGTGGTGCTGACGGAAAATTAATTATCGGCGATATTACTTTCGATGAGAAAAACCCTAATACCCCCATTGTACTTTTTGTACATGGCTTTAAAGGCTTTAAAGATTGGGGGGCACACAATTTAGTGGCCCGGTATTTTGCCAGCAACGGTTATCGCTATGTTAAGTTCAATTTATCGCATAGTGGAGTTCCGGTTGATGATCCGAAAGATGTAACTGATATGGATGCTTTTGCCAGCAATACCGTATCGAAAGAACTATTTGACCTCAATGCGATGCTCGATTTTATCGAAAAAGCCTACGGTAAAGATACCAAAGTGAACCTGATAGGCCATAGTCGTGGTGGTGGATTATCAATCATCGAGGCTGCGAACGATTTAAGAATTAACAAACTGATTACCTGGAGTGCCATTGGCGATTTTAGCAGTCTGTGGAAAAAAGAGCAGGAAGCTGAGTGGAAAAAGAATGGCAAAATATTCGTAACCAATGCCCGTACCAAAGAGCAGATGCCGTTAAATGTTACCTTACTGCAAGATTTTAAAGAAAATGCAGCAGCATTGAATATTTTAGATGCAGCAAAACGCGTAAACATTCCCTGGTTAATTGTTCATGGCGATGATGATGTGAATGTGCCTTTTGAAACTGCACAAACTTTGGCAGAGGCCAACCCAAATAGCAGATTGGTTAAAATTGAAGGTGCCAATCACGTTTATGGTGCTACGCAGCCCTACACCAACGAAACTTTGCCACCACTTTTGTTTAAGGTTTGCGAAAAGGTAATCACTTTTATAAACGAAGAATAAATTAATTATCTTGGGCTATTATAAATTATGGCTCAAGATAAAATTAACCTCTCAGGCTTTAATCAAGCCATATTTAAGCAGATCTTAATTGGACTAACGTTATCTTTCTGTTTTATTATTTCTTTTGATAGTAATTTTTCACCTGTCAAATTAAAAGCCGAGTTTATTAATGATTCTGAAGGGCATCGCTCAAAAAACGGAAGAGCACATATTTTTACCGCACAAACCTCTAATAAAAAATACAAAATCCCAGCCCAGCTTTTTAATATCATAAATGAAAATGATTCACTGTTAATCTATAGGTCAAAAATAACCGGCATTATCTTATATTATGGTTTGCGGAAACCTGATGTAATTATTGTTTGTAAAGCTCGGTTTTTTAAGGATGATTTTTTTGGACTAATCACCAGTACTTTAGGCATTTTGCTTGCAATAATTCTTTATTTCAATAATAAATTAGCACAAAACGTTACACTTCAGGGAATTTTAGTCTTTTTGATTATCATTTCTTTGGTTTTCCTAAGAAACTACTTAGGTGGAAATTATTTATGGGAGTTCTAATTTTTTCAATGTTAATCATCCCCTCTTCTCACAAAATTACGCATATCACTTCCGCTTGGGCTTTGGAAGATTTCGAGATCAAAATAAGGCACCGCAGCCAGCAGGTGATCAAAGATATCGGCAGCAACTTCTTCAAAACGTTTTAAGCCTTTTTCTTTTGAGAATACATAAATCTCAATGGGAAGACCATTTTCTGTAGCCTGTAACTGACGCACCATGAAGGTTAAATCGGTATTAATATGCGGATTGCTCTCCAGGTATTTTTCTGCATACACCCTGAAAGTCCCGATATTGGTCATGTGGCGGCCGTTAACCAGGTTATTGGGATCTACCGTATTTTCCGCATTGTATCGTTCGATAAATTGCTGTGTTTCTTTCAGGTAATCTTTCAGAAAATCGATACTTTGCAGTCTACCAATCAATTCTTCATCGCAGAATTTAATGCTCGAAATTTTAATATTGATGTGCCGTTTAATCCTCCTCCCCTCACTTTCTTCCATCGCCCGCCAGTTTTTGAACGATTCACTTACAATGGCGTAACTCGGTACAATAGTTACTGTTTTATCCCAGTTTCTTACTTTAATGGTAGTTAAATTAATTTCGGTTACCTCGCCATCGGCACCATATTTCTCTACAGTAATCCAATCGCCTACCCTCACCAGATCGATGGCACTCATCTGTACTGAGGCCACAAAACCTAAAATCGGATCTCTGAAAATCAAAATAAAAACAGCAGTAACGGCTCCAAATCCGCCGAAAACATATAACGGCGATTCGCCCAGGATAATCGACAGGATGAGCACAAAACCAACAATGTAAAACACAATTTTGGCGACCTGTTTGTAACTCCGAACAGGTTTATCGGCATATTTCTTTGATGATTCCATAATGGAAACCAAAGCATTCAGAAATGCATTTACGGCAAACATCACCGCTAACACCATGTAGATTTTAGCAAATATTAAAGCATAAAACAGCCAGTTTTTAAAATCGATAAAAAGATAGGGAACAACATTATAAATGATGTAGGCACCAAATATTAAAGCAAAAGCTCTGAAAACCCTAAATTCGAACAAAGCTTTTTGCCAGTCTGACTTTGTTTTGGCACTTTTTACCACACCGATAAAAACCTGTCGGGTTAAAAATATGGTGATAAACAGAAATAAAACAACCCCAATAAGCCCTATAAAAAAATAAGAATAAATGAGTTCGCCACCGGCAAGGCCTTTGCCAGCGAGCCAGTTTCTAAGTTCGATAAAAAGGGATTGAAACTCCGGGATATTCATTAAGGCAATTTAGGATTTATTGGTCAGAAATTAAACGGCATAGCATTGATTGCTTTTCGAGTGTCATGTTGAGCTTATCTTAAGGTTCTTCGACAAGCTCAGAATGAGATTTAGTATCATTATACGAAACTCCTCGGTCTGTATCCTCACAGATCAAGGAATAAGTGTTTCAATCAAGATACAGATTCTTCGCTGCGCTCAGAATGACAATATTGTGGTTTGTGGGAACACAAACCACGGAGCGCATTTTAAACCTTTTCTACCCAATTGCCATCATCTTTGATAATGTCGATCAGTTCGTCTAAGGCATAGGCAGTCGTTACATTTTTCTTTACCACTTCTTTACCACGGTATAAAGTAATTTTATCAGGGCCAGTACCCACGTAACCGTAATCGGCATCAGCCATTTCGCCCGGACCATTGACTATACAGCCCATGATACCGATTTTTATTCCTTTTAAATGGTCGGTGCGGGAGCGGATTAACTGTGTGGTTTCCTGCAAATCGAAAAGTGTTCTACCACAACTTGGGCAAGAGATGTATTCCGTTTTACTAATGCGTGTGCGTGTAGCCTGCAAAATCCCAAAACTGGTTGAATTAATCAGCGAAAGGTTTTGACCTTGTGCATCAATCCACACCCCATCTCCAAAGCCATCGGTAAATAAAGCGCCGATATCAGTTGCAGCATAAAGCATTAAATGATCGGCATCTACATCCTGGTAAGTTCTTTTTACTATAACCGGGATCTGGATGTTTTTCTTCTGTAAAGCAACAAAAAATGATCTTTGCTCGGCCATGCCGTGTGCTGCTGATGTTTCGAGAATTAATACAACATTGCTTAACTGGTTAATTGTTAAATTGGTTAATTGCTTGGCATCAACTTGAACAAAGTTTAAAAATTCGTCTTTAACTTCTGCCTCTTTAAAAGCTTCAAAAGAAAATAAAGGGTGACAGTTATTTTTATCTTTAAGATGTAACCAGGTTTGGTAATTATAAACTTGCTTTAAATTTCCGGGGAAAGAGAACGATGGCAAATTATCACCTAAAAAGGCTAAATCGCAAGCCTGATCGGCTAAATTATATTTATCTAAACCTGCACTGTAGTTATAGCCAACAGCACTTAAAAAGTAAGGGTCTTTTAAATTTTCTTTCGAAACATCGATCATCACTACCGGATGATGATGGCCGCCAATGTGCTGAACAGGGCTAGTAATACGGCGGTTGTATTCGTAAGGATTGTAAGTTAAGCGTGGGGCGTGGAGCGTAGAGCGTAGATCATTCGACTCCGGACTTCCGACTTCATTCTTCGGACTCCTTAAAGCATAACGGTCTGCCAAAGCCTTAGCTACTGGTGCTTCAAATTCAGGATCTTCGGTTAACGAAACACGAATGGTATCGCCCAAGCCATCTTCTAATAGGGTTCCAATACCAACGGCTGATTTAATACGGCCATCTTCTCCATCACCGGCTTCAGTAACGCCTAAATGCAAAGGATAATTCATCCCCTCTTTAGCCATGGTTTCTACCAGCAAACGATAGGCCTGAACCATCACCTGGGTATTGCTGGCTTTCATCGAGATCACCAGGTTATAATAATTCTGGTCTTCGCACATGCGGATAAACTCCATTGCCGACTCAACCATTCCGCGGGGCGTATCGCCGTAATGGCTCATAATCCTGTCGGAAAGCGATCCGTGGTTGGTGCCGATGCGCATGGCCGTACCATACTCTTTACAAATTTTTACTAAAGGAATAAACTTTTTGTAAATCCGGCTTAACTCTGCATTATAGGCATCCTGCGTATATTCTATATTCTCGAATTTCTTTTTATCTGCATAATTGCCTGGGTTAACCCTTACCTTTTCTACTATACGCGCGGCCATTTCGGCTGCATTAGGCGTAAAATGGATATCGGCAATTAACGGCACATTATAACCTCGGAAGCGTAGTTCTTTTTTAATATTGGCCAGATTTTCAGCTTCTTTAATGCTTGGCGCAGTGATACGAACATATTCGCAGCCTGATTCTACCATGCGGATTGTCTGCTCTACGGTACCCAAAGTATCCATGGTATCGGTAGTTGTCATGGATTGGATCCGGATTGGATTATGCCCACCTAAGGCGATATCACCAATGTTCACTTCACGGGTTAAATACCTCGAATAAGCGGTTAAACTGTTGCAATATCCGCCAGCCAGATCATGTTTTGCCAATATATTTTCCATCTGTTTGCAAAGATAAGGATTGTTGGAATGTTTTAATGTTGGAATGTTGTAATTAAATCGACCTGATCTTATAACAAAAATTCAAAGCTTTTTTTTGGAAATGAAAGAGCCATATTGCCTGGCAATTGCAGTCCTGCTCCCGCTTTGATCGGGTTATTTTTTAACGGTGGGTAGGTTTGGCACCATTGCACCGGCCCAGGTTTAATAAACGGGATGACAGCGGCATCCTCCGATTTTTCATCGGAGATATAGCGTACAGCCCGGCTAACGAAAATAGTGGTATTGACTTTGCTTTTCTAACTTATATCAACCTGTCTTTGATCACCAAAGTATTAGCTGCAATATCGTGCCAGCACTGGTTTTTCTTATTCAAAAAGCTATACAGATAACCAAAAAAAACAGGAATTACAGATAATATTTTAGAAAAATTCCTGACCAGAGAAATACCAAATGAAACCCGGCTACCTTCTAAATCGGTTACTTTAATATTGAGGAGTTTTTTACCAATGGTGGCCTGACCGGCTGATGCTTCGGCAATACTGCCATAAATAAGTTTAATGATAAATATGGATGGGAACGGAATGAGAAAAGCCATAATCCGCTGATCTTTGCCTTCGATAAAAATATAGCTCGTTAAAATAATGATGCTATATATTCCAAAAATAATAAAGTGATCTATCACCGATGCCAGCAGCCTTTGATCGAAAGCGGCAAAATATTGAGGCGCAGTTTTTTGATAGCTAAAACCCAAAAGCTCACGCAATTCGGGAATTGCATGAGCTTCTTTATAATCGTCCATTCCGGGTTTACGTATAAAAGTATTCGCACTGATGTTTAAATCTTTCAGGTCGGTTAAATTATACGGGCCTTGTGGCTTTCCATTAATTACTACAATATATTGATCAGGATTCATTAGATTGGATCAGGATTATGAGATTCTAGGACGGTAAGATCAGCATTTTATAAAGATTCCGTTAATGAAGCCTTACGCCTTCTACCTTCTAACCTTCAACCTTTCTAGTATCTGCTTACTTCAAAGTTACTCAATCCACCATCTAAATTAATAAAGATTTTTTTGGTCGAGGCTTTATAATTTGAGGTTTCATAAACACCATCGCTCAATTTCTCGAAACCTTCGAAATCTTTAGCTGATAAACCGGTTTTGGTTTTAATCCGGCAACCTGAGTTGACAGGCACCTTAATTTTTACATCGGCCACACCAGATTTCACAATTACATCGGTTATGGGCAATAAATCTCCGAATTTAATATCCAAAGCTGCTGCTCCACCATCAAAACGGAAGGTGCGTACTTTGTAACTGGCAAAATCGAAGTTTGCTTCACCAGCGCCCAGTTTCATTAAAATATCCCAGTTGGCCTCTTTATTTAATTTAAAGTTAACATCGTTATCACCATCGCCAAAGTTCCATTTGTTCTTTTTATCATCCATCTGGAAAGTAAGCACGGTAGCGCTATCCGTAAGCAATTTCTTTAAAGAGAAGTTACCATGTTTTTTCTTTACATCGGCATTGATCAACTCAGTGGTTTCGCCATCCAGATTAAATGAGATGCCTCCTCCAGAAATATTTAATACCGTTTTTTTCGCATTATCTGCAGCTACAAAGGGCTCGGATAAACTTAAATGATTATACGAAGTGTCGTTATCATTATCGTCATCATCGTTGTCGCCATTATTGTGTTCGATATTAATGTCGACATCTTTTTTAAAATGACGTCCCCACCAATTGCCACGCTCCGGAACCTGCTGTCCTTTATAAAAAAGAAACGACAAGGCCACCACTAAAACACCAATAGAAATGATACTTCCTGTTTGCGAATTGTTTTTATTGAACAGGATATTTAAGCCTGCAATAATTAAGAATACCGGCCAAAAGCTCCAAACATTGCGCCAATAAAAATTGATTACGCCAAAGTTTTCGAGTAGAAGTACACCGCCAATAAAAAGCAGGATAATACCCCAAATTAATCTATCTAATTTCATTTTATTTATACTTGAGGGTTAGCGGATGTTGAATTATCATCTTTGTTAACTGGTGTTGCTGGCTCATTTTCTACAACAGTTTCGGTAAAATCGGCAGTTTTTTTCTGCTCAGCTTCCTGTTGGTTCTGAAAGGCCGCCCAATCGTTTTTTCTTTTTGATTTAGCAATAATACTTACACCCAGTGCAATAAAGATCAATGGCCACATGTACCTGAATAAATTGCGGATACTAAACCAATCGGGTATAAAATCCATTTCGCGCATCAGGAAGAAACAGCCTATTACTAACAATACTAATCCGCCTATCGTGCGGCCAGTATCACTAGATTTATTGAATTTGTCAAAATTGGGCTGGGTTTCGAAAGGTGTTTTCTGCCCGCCATCAACAGGTTGCGTCCAATTTTGATTTCCTGCATTTGCAGGCCCGGCAAAAGGATCGGCCGTTCCAAATGGTTGTGCATTTGGATTTTTATTACCGAAGTAATCGTTAAATTTCGAGAATCTTGCAGCCGGATCGTTATTAACCGGAACAATAATCCACATAATTATATAGGCTATTAAGCCGCCGCCAGCCATAAATATAGCCGATAATGCAAACAATAATCTAATTATGGTAACCTCCACCTGCATGTAATCTGCAAGTCCCGAAGCTACACCGGCAATCATCTTATCGTGTTCGTTTCTAAAAAGCTTCTTTTCCATAACGTTGTTCATTTTGTGTTTAAAAATCAAGCGGAGTAATCAAAACCTCATCTACATTTACCCCTTTACTTAAGTTTAAAATGGTAAACAAAGTTTCTGCAATATCTTCAGGCTGTACAAATTTTTCATCCGGAATTGTTGTTCCTTCCCACGATGAAGTTTTGGTAGAGCCTGGCAAAAAAGCAGTGACTTTAACATTGTGAGGTGCTAACTCTTGCCGCAATACATGATTAAGACTTAACATCGCTGCTTTTGTTACACTATAACTGCCTCCATTTTTTACAGGTGCTTTACTGGCCACCGAACAGATGTTGAATATATGGCCCCGCTTCGCTGAGCGCATTTTTCTGCCAAAAAATTTACTGATGTAATAACCGGCATTCGTATTTAAATGTTGTTGCTTTTCGAATGTTTCGTCATCCTCATCAAGCAGGCTGCCAGGTAAAAAGATCCCCACATTGTTTACTAAAACATCTACCTGATCTAAATTTATAGCTGTAGAATTTAAAAAAGCATACACTTCTTCTTTAACTGAACAATCGGCTGCCTGAGTAAAAACAGCATTCCCATAAGGGGTTAGTTCTTGTTTTAGCTTTTCAAGTTCGTTTAAACCCCTTGCTACCAAAACTAAATCGTATCCATTTTGGGCAAATTTAATCGCAATAGCTCTACCAATTCCTTTAGTTGCTCCGGTTATTACAGCTTTCATTATTTATGGTTTAATTTTTGTTAACAAAAAACCATATTTATATTCAAAACCACGAATATTTTTGCAATTAGCAAAGAGCGACAAATTTTTATCGTTTCTTTGTAGTAGTATAGAACGATCATTTAAATTAAGCAAATACATACGGAATGAATTTTACCAATTTCGGCAGATACATCCTGCTACTCAAGTCTGTATTCAGAAAGCCGGAAAAACTGAAAATATACCTGAAAGAAATCGCCAAACAAATGGATTATGTTGGTGTAGGCTCTTTAGGTTTAATTGCGATTATCTCTACTTTTATCGGTGCGGTAATGACTTTACAAATTGCTTTCCAGCTGGTTAGCGATTTTATTCCAAAAACAATTATTGGTTCTGTAAACCGCGACTCCAGTATATTGGAGTTAAGCCCAACCATTAGTGCAATTGTACTGGCAGGAAAAATCGGATCGGCCATTTCATCAGAAATTGGTTCAATGCGTGTTACGGAGCAGATTGATGCCTTAGAAATTATGGGTATAAATGCCCCTGGATACCTCATCCTCCCTAAAATTATTTCAGGCATAACCATGGTACCCATGTTGGTTATCATTTCTATGTTCTTAAGTATTACCGGTGGATATATTGGCGGTTCTATTTCTGGTGCTGTTACCCCGGCTGAATATATTCAAGGTATAACCACTGATTTTAACCCTTATACCATTACCGTGGCTTTGGTGAAGGCATTTGTATTTGGTTTCATTATTACCTCAGTTCCGGCTTACGAAGGTTTTTATGTTCGTGGTGGTGCTTTAGAAGTTTCGCAGGCCAGTACCAGAGCAGTTGTAATTAGCTGTATCTCTATTCTTGTTTGCGATTATTTAGTTACTCAACTTTTATTGTAATGATCGAAATTAAAGATATTTATAAATCGTTCTCCGGAAATGATGTATTACAAGGCATTTCCGGAAAGTTTGAAGAAGGTGTAACCAATTTAATTATCGGTGGTTCCGGATCAGGAAAAACAACTCTACTGAAATGTATGGTGGGTTTGCATCAGCCAGATTCGGGCTCGGTGTTATACGATGGCCGTGATTTTACACCCATGACCTACGAACAGCGTATTGAAGTGCGTAAAGAAATTGGCATGTTATTTCAAGGTTCTGCCTTGTTCGATAGTATGACAGTTGAAGAAAACATCATGTTTCCTCTAAATATGTTTACTGATCAAAGCAGAAAAGAAAAGCTTGAAAGAGTTGATTTTTGTTTAGAGCGCGTAAATCTTGCAGGTAAAAACAAATTGTTCCCGGCAGAATTATCGGGTGGAATGAAAAAACGTGTAGGTATTGCGCGTGCCATTTCGATGAACCCGAAGTATTTGTTCTGTGATGAGCCAAACTCGGGTTTAGATCCAAAAACTTCAATCGTAATTGATGAGTTGATCCAGGAAATTACAGAAGAATATAAAACCACAACTATCGTGGTAACGCATGATATGAACTCGGTAATGGGTATTGGCGATTATATTTTGTTCCTGCATGAAGGAAAGAAATTCTGGGAAGGCAGCAACAAGGAAATTGCACATACTGACATTAAAGAATTAAACGATTTCGTATTCGCCAGCCGCTTCATGAAAGCTGCAAAAGATAAATTTTAAGAAAATTCTTATATTTGTACATGACTACGGCCACAAAAAATATCATTCACAAATTGGAAACCTTACCAGAAAGCATGGTAAACGAGGTAGAAGATTTTATTGATTTTTTAAAAGCTAAACATTCGAAGAGTTTTCCAAAGTCAAAAAGCGAACAAAAAAACATTGTTGAAGAACCAAAAAGCTTATACGGCGCTGCAAAAGGCCTTTTTATTATCCCTAAAGATTTTAACGAGCCATTAGATGACTTAAAAGAGTATATGTAATGCGGCTTCTGCTAGATACTCATATTTTTATCTCCTTAATTAATGAAGATAATGGTCTTGAAGTATCAGTAATAAACAGCATTGAAGATACTAAGAATGATAAGTTCATAAGCATTGCCAGTTTATGGGAAATCATTATTAAACTTAATATAGGAAAGCTAATTGTTACCAGAGACTTGGATGAAATGTATGCAGTAATAGATCAATTTAACCTGTCTGTTTTAAACATACAAAAACACCACTTCGACAAATATTTAGCCTTACCGCTAATTCACAGGGACCCTTTTGACAGATTGATTATTTCACAAGCATTAGCAGATAAGCTAATCCTAATAACTGACGATCAATACATCAAAAATTATCCTAATTTAAAGCTATTTTAAATACATGATACAATTACTTGCCCCAACCCACTGGAAAGATTATGAACTGATAGATTGCGGGGATTTTGAAAAATTAGAACGTTTTGGAAATGTAACCCTTATCCGTCCTGAACCTCAGGCCGTATGGAAAAAAACATACTCCGAACAGGATTGGAAAAAAGCGGCCAATATTACTTTCAGGGGGCGTTCGGCTACTTCTGGTGAATGGGTTAAAAAAAATCAATCAATTCCAGATCGCTGGCATGTAGAATATAAAAACAACGAAGTGGGTATTAAACTCCGCTTAGGCTTAACCTCTTTCAAACATGTAGGCGTATTCCCTGAGCAGGCTGTAAACTGGGACTTTATTTCTGCTTCGATTAAAAAATTTAAAACGCCACAGCCTAAAGTTTTAAATCTATTTGCTTATACTGGTGCGGCATCACTAATTGCCAATGCGGCAGGTGCCGAAACTACTCACGTAGATTCGATTAAACAGGTGGTTACCTGGGCAAATGAAAACCAGGAACTTTCGGGATTGAAAGATACCCGGTGGATGGTAGAAGATGCTTTAAAATTTGTTAAAAAAGAGCTTAAAAGAGGCAAAAAATACAACGGAATCATATTAGACCCACCTGCTTACGGCCACGGGCCTAATGGCGAAAAGTGGAAACTCGAAGATCATATCCAGGAAATGATGCAGGATGTAGTACAACTGCTAGATGAAAAAGAACATTTCTTAATCTTAAATACTTACTCTTTAGGTTTTTCTTCGGTAATTGTAGAAAATTTAATCCGCACATCATTCCCATCTGTTAAAAACCTCGAAACAGGAGAACTGTTTCTACAGGCCACATCGGGCATTAAATTGCCTCTGGGTGTTTTTGGCAAATTCTGCAATGTGTAAATGTTGATTACTTTATTTTAAACTACCAGATTTCCACCCTACTTTCATCAAAACAGATTCGGAAAACTGTTTAAACTTTAATTACTTATAATATCTATGAAATTCCCTCAATTAGCAGGCACACTAATACTTGGTTTTGCCGCAATCAGCTTATTTGCCAACTGTAATTCAGACGGCAAGAGCAGTGGCGGTATCGGTAAAATCTTTTCATCTGATTCAACCAAAAAGAAAACAGACTCAACGGTTAACGTAATGAAACCGGTTGATCCAAAGCTTTACGATTCGCTGGTAAAGAAACTGGCAAACGGAGATACTACCGGAAGATGGCCGGTAAAAAAACAACCTTATCCTTTAGCCGGAGCGATTTTACCTTTTAAACGCATTGTTGTTTATTACGGAAACCTGCATTCGAAAAAAATGGGTGCACTTGGCGAATATGCACCTAAAGAAATGTGGCAGCGTTTAAATGCAGAGGTTAAACATTGGGAAAAAGCTGATCCTTCTACGCCGGTACAACCAGGCCTGCACTATATTGCTGCAGTAGCCAGCGGAACACCAGGTAAAGATGGAAAATACATTAACAGAATGGGTAATAAACAGATTGATTCTGTTTTAAAAATTGCCAAAATGCAACCTAACACCATTGTATTCCTGGATCTTCAGGTCGCTTTAAGTACGATTAAAGCAGAGCTGCCTCATATTGCAAAATACCTGGAACTGCCATATGTTCATTTAGGTATTGATCCTGAATTTTCAATGAAAGACGGATCATTACCAGGTAAAAAAATTGGCACCTACGATGCTGCCGATGTTAATTATGTAACCGGTTATTTAGCAGATATTGTTAAAAAATACAATTTGCCTCCAAAAGTTTTTGTATTGCACCGTTTTACAAAGAAGATGGTAACCAATTCGCCTAATATTAAATTACGTCCTGAGGTGCAGGTGGTAATGCATATGGATGGATGGGGCGAACCGGAATTAAAAAAAGGTACTTATCGCCACTTTATACAGAGCGAACCGGTACAGTTTACCGGCTTCAAGCTATTTTATAAAAATGATTTAAAGAAAGAGCCCAAGCGTTTGATGACTCCTGAAGAGCTATTAAAGCTTACACCAAAACCGATATATATTCAATATCAATAAATTTGAAAGCCTGTAATAACCATTACAGGCTTTTTATTTGCCTTCTGCATAGATACATTTCTTAATGTATTATCCTAAATGTTATCCAAACAGCTTCTACTTAAAACTTACAGGAATAATCGGTAAGCAACCAATCTTTAATATCAAAAAAATGTCTTTTTTTGATTGATTAAAAATTGGATTAGATTTTATATACGTAGGATATGCAAACAGCAACATTTGGCGGAGGCTGCTTTTGGTGCACCGAAGCCGTTTTTCAAACGTTAAATGGGGTAAGCCAGGTTACATCGGGCTACATGGGGGGAGATTTAAAGCATCCTACCTATATGGAAATTTGTAATGGCGATACCGGTCATGCAGAAGTGATTCAAATCGCATTTGATGAAAATGTCATTTCGTTCAATGAGCTTCTATTGGTATTCTTTAAAACCCATAACCCAACAACCTTAAACAGGCAGGGTAATGATGTTGGTACACAATATCGCTCCGTGGTGTTTTACGAAAATGAAGATCAGAAAAAGCAGACGGAAGAAATGATAGCAGATTTAACCCGCCAGCATATTTTCGACAAGCCTATTGCGACAGAAGTTTCGCCCGCAGTTGAATTTTATGAAGCTGAAGACTATCATCAGAACTATTTCAACCACAATCAGGGGAAACCTTATTGCGCATTTGTGATACAACCAAAACTGAATAAGTTCGCTACTGATTTTAAAGATAAAATTAAGCCGGAGCTTTTGGAATAGTTAAATTTCGAAGGTAAGTAAGGCATGCTGACTTGCAGTATGGATATCTCTCCAAACCCTATTAATTTCTGATTCTTTTTTTGCAGCGTCTAAACCACAGTACGGAAATAAAGTAGCTGCCGACTTCCAGCAGGCATGGGCCAATTTACGACTAATTGAACTCACCTCAATTAACTTGTCTTCAGCAATTTCGCCAGCATCTATTAACTGATCCCAGGATTCATCAAAGATATGGTAGAATTTTGTACGAAGATTTAACACTTCTTCTTTGCAACGGTTAAGCTCACCGTTAAAAAACAAAATTTGTGCCTCGCTATATCTCCCTAATCCAGAACGCGAATAAAAAGATTGTTCTACCAGTTTAATAAAATGATTGGTCATGCCTAAACTATTTACCGTTAACGTAGTTTCTGCCAGCTGTAAAAAGGGATAATCAAAGCCGGCATCTTTCACCTCGATGTGCTGGTTAATTTTAAAGGTCCTGTTTTCATCAACATTTAAATCGCAAACTTCAAAAGCATGACTTCCTGTGGCTATTAAACCGAAGTACGACCAACCCGGCAAAATATTTACTTCCTCTTTTTTAAGGATGAATGATGTAATTTCAGGTTCTCCATTTTCATCCAAAATATCATCACCAATTTCATTTTTAAGCGTGCAGTTGGCGGTAAATATGGTTGCATGCAATGCACCGCTGGCATAATTCCATTTTCCGTTAAGCAGATAACCTGCTTGTGTTTTAATGGCTACCCCACCCACAGCACCACTCCCGGCAAAACAAACTTCACGGTCGGCAAAAATCTCTTCAGCCAGTTCAGGATTTAAGAAGCCGGCAAACCAACCTGCACCTGCACAAAGTGTGATGGTCCAGCCTAAACTGCCATCGGCTTCAGCCAATTCTTCTTCCAATCTTAAAATTTCGGGCAGTTTTTTGTTTGGCCCTCCGTAAATTTCTGGCACAAAAAGTTTAAACCAATTTTCCTGATATGCCAGCTCCAGAATTTCGGGATGAAGTTTACCCATTTCTTCTGAACGTGCAGCATAAGTTTTTACTTTTTCCTGCCAGGTGGTGCTTAATGTTTCTTGCATGTTTTTTTTGTGCTTTGGGTAAGAAGATAATTAAGCCAGTTTGAGTTTGCTTTTGTTAATGATCTTCTTCCAGTCTAAAAATCCAAATATGGCTACGGTAAACAAAAACGTAGTTAAACAGGCCATAAGTGGAAGCTTTTTATGAAACAGCAACGGAATGGCCACAATATTAGAAATGTTCAGGAATATCCAGTTTTCGATTTTACGCTTGGCTAACAGCCACATGCCCGCCCAGGCTGTAGAAGATACAAAGGCATCAAAAACAGGCACATCTGAATCGGTATAATGCCTCAATACAAGATAAAGCACCCCGAAACCAATAACAGAAATTAAAACAGCAATGGTTAATTCGTTATTGCTCGACCACGAAACCTGGTTTTCTCCCTCCTGTTTTCTTTTTTTCCAGATTATCCAGCCGTATACGCTCATCACCAGATAATAAATACTGAGTAAGGTTTCTGCGTACAGCTTTACATTTAAGAGTAGAAACATCGATAACAGGATCGAAATTATTCCTGTTGGATAAAGCCAGATACTATTTTTCTTCGCCAATAAAACCTCAGATACCCCAAAACCCACAGCCAGCCATTCAATTAATGAGGTGTGTAAAATCTGCTCCTGAAAAAGCTTAAACCAATCTTGAAAATTCATTTACAATAATTTGCTTTGCAGCCGGTAAAATAATTAGATACCGTTTTCGGGGCGAAACAGTTTTGTAAATTTTAACCTCTTCCTACGGCGGCATTACCCGCATCAGGTTCATTAGAAGGTGTAAGGTTTGAGGCTTAGGGCCTAAGGTTAAACCCTATACCTTAAACCTTTTGGCTTAAACCTCTAAATGGGTATAATCTCAGCAAATTGATGGCAACAGACATTGCAACATCAAAAAGCACCCCTTTGAGCAAGGCAAATATAAGAAATAATAATCAGTGACCACCTATCTGTTCTTTTTCATCCGGATGATTAAATATTACGGGCTACATTTAAAAAATAACATTATCTAACCATAATTAATTAATTTCGAAGCAGCAAGTTTCAAAAAAAATCTTCTTTTTTGTTTTTACAACACAAAAGAAACACCAATAAACTATTTAAATCTTAAAACCATGATAAACCTTAATTTTAAAAAAGGTAAATTATTTAAACTTCCTATTTTATTATTTCCACTGGCTTTTTCTGCTTTTGCACAAGAAAAAAACGAAACTGCTAAAACCCTTCCTGTATTTAAAGATGGCGAGGCACAAATAGTAACCTTATTTGATACGCCCGACAAGTGGATCCGTACCGATTTATGGGTACAAACAACATTTGATACCGATGGAGATGGAAAACCTGACCGTATGCATGTTGATGTAACACGACCTTACCAGACCGAAACGGAGGGATTAAAACTCCCTGTTATTTACGAATCAAGCCCTTATTATGCCGGAACGGCCGGAAATGAGAAGGGGGTGTTTTGGGATGTAAAACACGAAATTGGCGAAAAATCATCTGTAACTCGTGTACACCCTGAGGTAATACGTACAGGTAAAAGACCAATTATCTCAAACTCTTTAATTAGGGAATGGGTAAAAAGGGGTTTTATTGTAGTACACTCTTCATCACCCGGCACCGGACTATCGCAAGGATCGCCAACAGTAGGTGGAATAAACGAATCGCTGGCTCCAAAAGCCGTTATCGAATGGCTGGGTGGAAAGGATAATGGTTATACCACTGCAGATGGGAACGAAAAAGTTAAAGCTTACTGGAGTACCGGAAATGTTGGAATGACAGGAACTTCGTATAACGGAACCATACCGCTAGCCGCAGCAACTACCGGAGTTAATGGGTTAAAAGCAATCATTCCCATTGCACCAAACACCTCCTATTACCATTACTACCGCTCAAATGGCCTAGTAAGAAGTCCGGGTGGATATTTAGGAGAAGATGTTGATGTGTTATACGATTACATACACAGTGGTGCAGAAGATAAAAGAGCCTATGGAAATAAAACGATAAGAGATGGCGAGATGGCCCAGGGAATGGATCGCATAACTGGCGATTATAATAAATTTTGGGCAGGTAGAGATTATTTAAATGCCATGAAACCGATGAAAGCAGCCTTACTGATGTCGCACGGTTTTAACGACTGGAATGTAATGCCTGAACATAGCTATCGGATTTATAAAGCAGCCGAGGCCAAAGGTTTACCTGTGCAGATTTTTTATCACCAGCAAGGACACGGTGGTCCGCCGCCCATGAAAATGATGAACAGGTGGTTTACCCGTTATTTGTTTGGAATCGAAAATGGTGTAGAGAAAGATCCCAAAGCCTGGATCGTGAGGGAAAACCAACCCAATTCGAACCCAACACCATATGTCGATTACCCAAACCCAGATGCCAGTAATGTAAAACTTTTCCTGGGATCCGGTGGAAATGGTAATGGAAGCCTATATACTGCTAAACCACAGAAACAAGCCGCTGAAACTTTAACAGATGATGTTTCTTTTTCAGGTAGCGACCTCGCAAAAGCCGAAAACTCAGAACACCGCTTGCTTTATGTAAGTCCTACATTAAAAGAAGCTGTTCACCTATCGGGCTTAACACAATTTACAGTTAAGCTGGCCAGCAATAAACTGGCCGCCAATTTCTCGGTTTGGTTGGTTGCTCTACCCTGGACGGAAGGAAACGGCGTAAAATTAATGGATAATGTAATTACACGTGGCTGGGCCGATCCTCAAAACAATAAGTCGCTAAGTGAAAGTGCGCCTTTAACACCCGGCAAATTTTACGAACTCAAATTTAACCTTCAGCCAGATGATCAGATTATACCTGCAGGTAAAAAAATTGCCCTGATGATTTTTTCGAGTGATAAAGAATTTACGCTTTGGCCAAAAGCCGGAACACAGCTAACCATTGATTTAAATGCAACCACACTTACTTTACCTATAGTGGGTGGAATTAGTGCATTTGAAAAAGCGATAAAATAGTATCGCTTCATTAAAATAAGTTAGCCAATATAGCACCATAAATCACATGATTTCGGATGCTATATTGGCTTTTTATTATCTCCTGATGGCCATCAAACGATGTTAAGCTTAAAAAAATCACCGCGAAGCAGTTCCTTTGGAACATACGGCCGGGATAACGATCTTGGTAAGATTTAAAATAATCCCAGCTGCCCTTTATCGTCAATATCGATATCATCCGGATTGGTGATCTCGAAATCGATCTTTTTAACAGGTTTTTCTTCTGCCTCGGGTTTATCTTCAGTTTTAACTTCTTCTTTTTTAACAGGCGCAGGTTCTGGCTTAGGTTTTTCCACCACTGGCTTTTCTACCGCAGCAGGTTTTTCTTTTACTTCTGGTTGATCGGCTTTAACTGCAGGCACTTCTGCACGTTCGAATTTTGGCTTTGGCTGCACCACAACAGGTTCATCCTTAATTATTGCTTCAGGCTGCTCGTTATCCGTTACCGTTTCTTCATTGCTCACTTCTTCATCAGCCGCTGGTTCCTCATCCTCACTTTCTTCAATCGTTGTTTCTTCTGGTTCTTCAATGGCTACCTCAGGCTCTTCTAACACCACTTTTTGTACATCATGAGGGGATAGCCGATTGCCATTTGCTTTTAAGCCTTTAACATCAATCAGTTCTGCCAGGGTTAAATCCAAAGTTTCAGGAATTTGGGTTTTGCCTTTTAAAACATCAACGATAATTTTCGCTGCCGGATTAGAGGTAAGGAACAATAACCTCGATTTCTGCTCCTCGCTGATGAAAATAGTTTTTCGGCCAACAGATTGCAGTTCAAATGCAAAACGTTTGATAAAATAGTTCTGCGCCTTGCCTTCGAAATGAACAGCAGCAAAAATCCGCTCCGGGTCAAATTTCTGAATCAAAATCAGTCCATCATCAAAGTGATTGCTGAGTTCGAAAGAACTTAATTCATAGTAACCATCTTTATGAACCTGTAAAATACGATCATCGCCATCAAATTCACCCAGGTATTTTCCACGGCCATCCACATTTAGGCGTTTTAATAAATCATCGTACCAGATTTTCAGACCTGATAAGGTAGAAACCCCTTTACTCTTCAGAATGATTTTTTTGACCGGATATTTCGAAATGATATTTCCCTGCGATCCACGCCCTTTAATGGCCACTTCTGCAAAATCCTGATCGAACTGAAGCTTGCGCAGTTTAGAATGCGGTTTCAGGGCAACGTTCACCACCTCAGCCTCACCATTTGGGTTAGCGGTAAAGTATAAAACCTTCGAACCTTTCGATCCCTTGGTTAAATCGTATTCCTTATCGCGTGTTACCCCAACTACGGCAAACCTTTTAATATATGATGTACCACTTGCACCATCTTTATAAATCATGTTGTAAATGGTACGCTCATCGTTTTTCTTAAATACCTGGGCGTGAATAATGCCTTTGCCCACAAAGGTTTTATCAGCTACCTTGGTGATGATGCATTTACCATCTTCACGGAAGACAATTATTTCATCGATATCCGAACAATCGGCCACAAATTCATCCTTACGTAAACCCGATCCGATAAATCCATCCTCCCGGTTCATGTATAGCTTCACGTTGGCCAGTGCCACCTTCGAAGCCTCTACCCGATCAAACAAACGGATTTCGGTTTTACGTTCTCTTCCCTTTCCGTATTTATCTTTCAGTTTCTGATACCAGGCAATGGCGTAATCGGTAAGGTGTTTTAAATGATTTTTAACCGCCTTAATCTCATCTTCCAGATTTTTCATCTGCTCATCGGCCTTTTTCACATCAAAACGGGTGATGCTACTCATGGGTTTATCAATCAGCTTCTTAAAATCCTCAGGCAAAATTTCGCGGTAAAGTGAAGGTTTAAACGGATCGAATAAAATGTGTAATACCTCAACTACGGTTTCAAAATTGGTTGAGTTTTCATATTCAGGATTTTTATACATCCCCTCCTGAATAAATATCTTAAGTAATGAACTAAAGAAAATTTTCTCCTGCAACTCGTGCAGACGAATCTCCAGCTCTCTTTTTAATAAATTTTTAGTGTGTTTTGTATTTTCAATCAGGATATCGTTTACACTCAAAAAGAGTGGCTTATCACCTTGAATAATACAGGTATTTGGCGAAATCGACACCTCACAGGCCGTAAAAGCATAAAGTGCATCAATGGTTACATCAGGTGAAATACCCGGTGCCAGGTGCACTACAATTTCTACATTGGCTGCCGTGTTATCCTCAATTTTTTTAATCTTGATTTTGCCTTTATCATTGGCCGATAAGATACTATCGATAACCGAACCGGTGGTGGTACTGAATGGCACTTCGCTAATCACCAATGTCTTTTTATCTTTCTCGGTTATTTTTGCACGCACGCGGATTTTACCTCCACGCTGTCCTTCATTATAATTAGAGAAATCGGCCATACCACCCGTAAAGAAATCGGGCAATATATTGGGGCGCACGCCTCTCAGCGCATCTATCGAAGCATCAAGCAATTCGATAAAATTGTGCGGCATTACCTTAGTCGCCAAACCCACCGCAATACCTTCAGCACCCTGCGCCAATAACAAAGGGAATTTTACCGGTAAAGTTATCGGTTCGTTGTTACGCCCGTCGTAACTGAGTTGCCATTCGGTAGTATCGGGGTTAAACACCACATCGTTGGCAAATTTCGATAAACGTGCTTCAATATAACGTGGTGCCGCAGCACTATCACCAGTAACCGGATCACCCCAGTTACCCTGCATATCAATCAATAAATCTTTCTGACCAATCTGCACCATGGCATCACCAATAGAAGCATCACCATGCGGGTGATATTTCATGGTGTTACCGATTACGTTGGCCGCCTTATTAAAACGCCCATCATCCATCTCCTTAAGCGAGTGCATAATGCGTCGTTGAACAGGCTTTAGTCCATCGTTAATGTGCGGGACGGCCCTATCGAGAATTACATAAGACGCATAATCGAGAAACCAGTTTTCGTATAAACCGTTGATTGGGGTTATGGTATGTTTGTGCTCTTCGTTTACGTTTTGATCTAATTCTTCACTCATTTATTTACAAAAATTGGCAGCCGTAAATATAATAAAAATGATTTCATAGAATGAAGAGAGGTTATTCACATTTCAAGATCGAAAATTTGTTAAAAAACAAGGGCAAGCTGCGTTTTCCTTAGCGCTTGCAGTCATTCCCGCGCAGGCGGAAACCACGCAGTGCTCAGCGAAGCTAATCTTAATGTTTGGATATTATAAAATGATTGCTCATCCTATCGACTGGTGTCTCACCTGCCGAAATCTAAACTTGTTTGTGTTGATTTGGAAAGCAAGGTTCTCCAGGTTTTGTGAATGTTTCCTCCGGCTTTCCGATGCGATCTTTTTTAGCCCCCCTGCTCTGCCCAGCACAGCAAAAAAGGATCTCCCCTTCAATCCGGTTTAGCAAAATCGTTTTGTGCTGCTATTGGGGGCTGCAGGATGTATAGAATGCCCCCAACTCCTCTTAAATATAAGGAGGAGCTGGATTGCGTGATAAATTTTAATGTTGGCGGCATTCCCGCGCAGGCCTATTGTGTGAATACATTTTTAGGGTTAGATTTTATAGGGCGTTGTGCTAAGCTAACCTTAATAGCCCATAGCTTTAACCGAAGAACGCCGTCAATCCCAAGTGGCAGGAGAATCAAAAAACAGGTGCACAAATAATATAGTCAGCATTACCAAACCTGAAACGCAGTGGTTTTGTGTTCAACAATCATGATTCCAAGGTTAAAAGGTATTGAACACAAAACGAAGTGCCGCTGTTTTTTTGATGAGCCTGGGGCAGTGAGAAGCCACCTTGCTGGATTGACAAAGCGCTTTGGGTACTTTGGCGCTCCAAAGTAGCATGCCCCTGCGGCATAGAGCAGAAAAAACTTTATATTATCTGTGTCACAACGGTAGGAAGCTGATCGGTAGTGTGATCTGCAAAATAACGCTTTAATTATAGATTTCTCGACTGCGTTGCACTCCGCTCGAAATGACGATTCGCATGAGGGTACTCATCTCCCGAAAAAATATTGCACTACTCCTCCCCCAATAACACACCCGAAACATTCCATGCGCTTGAGCTCGAACCTTCAGGCTTACCCATCGGAATGGTTACTTTTATGGTGTGTGGCCCGGCTTTTAAATCACCCAAACTGATCCATTCAGGATTCGTAACGGTTCCCGGGCACCAGTTCGAACGGCTTAAATCTGATGAAGAAAGACCAGTTTCGAAATTACCAGAGGCAGGGTTCGATAACCGGTACGAACCACAATCTTGTCGCCATGGCGTAAAAGCGAATGCTTCCTTTTCATCCAGCCAGATGGTATTTTTTCTAGGCACAAATTCGTCGCCATTTCCCCAGCCACCATGACCGGTTGTAATGTAACGCAATTTGGCATCTTTTAAGTCTTTTGCTAAGGTAAAGGAAACTTCTAAACCTTTATCGCTGCTAAACATGGTTGCATACTCCTGACCAGCCATTTCCATTACATTGGTTGAATTAAACAAAGGCAAAATCACTTCCTTGGCTTCTTTTTGTCTTCCACCATTATGCAGTGTAATATTTAAAGAAACTTTATGGCCGCCTTTATCATAATTACCAACAAAAACCGCTACCCAAACTTCCTTGCCATTTACCAGCGGAAACAATTCTGAGACATCCTGTCTGTAGTAAACTTTCTCCGCCCAGTTTTTATCTTTCAATTTTAAAGTATTGTACTTGCCCACACCAAAAGGAGTAAAAAAGCGCATCAATTCTATAACCGGGTTGTAATTTGCGGTGGCCACAACGCCCTGATATTTCTTTCCATTGCCATTATCGTAAACAGGCAGGTCTTTAACAGAATTTTTAAGCGCATCCATTAAACTGATCTGTTTATCTGTCGGGATGATAAAGACCGAGCCTGTTCTATCGTAAGCATCACCGTTTGATTGTTCAGTTAAATCGACAAAAACATTAGGTTTGGACTGCAGCTCAGGAAATTTAACTTTCCTCGCAATCACTGTTCCTCCCGCAAAACGGAATACAGAATCGTTAGATTGTGGTTTATCAATAAAATTAATGGTTTCGTTATTAAAAATACTTAGCGTGGTAAACCTGCTTTTCCAGAGTAAATCTTTATAGGTTAATCCATCAGTAAGCTTAGCACTTATTTGTTGCAAATCGATTGGTTTCGGATTTTTAACTGCTTCAATTTTTGTAGCCGTTACATAGCTGCTTCCATTACGCACCTGCTCTAAAACCAACCCTAGATTCTGGCCCAAACTGGTTGGCGCAGCTTTTATCCCCGCATCGGTGGTGTACCATAAGTCTATTCTATTGGAATTGACAACCGTTGTGGCCTTTTTACAGGTATAACCTAAAATCACTTTGGTTTCGTTGCTCAATTCAAAGGTTTGCTTGCCAATTGCTGTACTATCGGCGGTTGCAATCTGTTTATCCGTACTTAAATCGGCCACCTGAAACAAAATTTGAGCAGGTTTGGTTACAATGCTCTGTTCGTAAGGGTATTTTGCTTTATGATCAAGAATAGCGGCATTGCTGATTAAATTCTGATTTGCCGAAGCCAGTATCACTGTAGCATTCCGGTCTTCTTTCGGTTTGCCATCCGAAGATCGGAAATAAACTATTTTATAAACTACGTTACTTTTAAGTAAGGCCTGGGCGTTTGCACCAAAAGAAATAAAAAGGAAAAATGTAAGGATGTAGAGATGTTTCATTGTGGTTAAAAAACCAAATATAGAAAATAAGTCGGAGGTCCGGAGGTCAGAAGAAAGAAGTATGTCAATCCGGACTGAAGCAAAGTTCCGAATATTTAGGAGACAGATCTATCTGGAAATCTGATTTCAATTACTGGTTTGCTTTGTAACATTTGAACGACTTTTTTCTAAAAGGGTCGTCACCCTGAATTAATTTCAGGGTCTTTCATGCTAAAAAGATGCTGATCCCGAAGCTTCGGGACAGCATGACAAATTGCGTTACTCCGCTCAAAATAATAGCCTGTTCTACATTCGTGGTCTGTGATTCCCCACAATACTCTTAAGTTTATTTACTTCAGTGCAATACTCATATCTATAACAACTGAAAATTGTAAATACCAAATCGATTCTGCGTTGATCACCTTAAATCAGCGGGAATAAATGCAAAAAGTTGTCCCGCAGATCATACAGATTTCCGCAGATTTTAAAAATCTATTACACAGTTTATTCAACAGATGCTGGTACGCTCAAAACTCTCAGCCGCACGCATTAAATTCGAACTGCTGACTGAAAAGACTAACTATAAACTGATAACTGAAAACTGCCAACTGAACTAACTATCTTTCCAATCTATCCTCTACAAAAGCAAAAGGCAGTAAACTCTTTACACTGGGCACTTTTAGTATTTCTCCGTTTAAGCAATAAAAAATCACTTCAATCGGTGCATTTTGTTTACGTTCAAACTCTGCCATCACCTGCAAACAACCACCACAAGAGGTAACGGGTTTCAAAATCTCAAAGTTATCCGTCTGGGCGGTTATGGCCATACTTTCAATCACCGCATTTGGATAGGTAGCGCCAATGGTAAAAAGGGCAACACGCTCTGCACAAAGTCCTGAGGGATAGGCTAAATTTTCCTGATTGCTTCCCAGTACCGTTTCGCCAGAGGCCAGGCGGATTGCCGTACCCACCCTAAATTTAGAATAAGGAGAATATGAAGTATTTAAAGCCTGTTCGGCAAGTGCACAAAGCGTTCTATCAGCCAATGTTAATTCTGCAATACTTTCGTATTGTTCAAAAGATATATTTAGATTTATTGAATTCATTTGTAACTAATTATGAAACCGCCAATGTTAAATTTTTATAGCGGGCGAACAATTTAAGTTATTTTTTGTATTATTTAGTAAAAAGTGCCTTAAAATTAATTTTAGTGGCATGCTTTTGGCATTTATCAAACACCAAACACGCTTAGCTTTGAATAGATACGTACGTAAAAGTCTCAAAATTTTATTGTGGGTAATTGCTTCCATCATCATCCTGGTTGTTGGTTTAGCACTATCTTTAAATATTCCTGCCGTTCAGAATTTCGTTAAGGGTAAAGCCATAAACTATCTTAAAAACAAAACCAAAACAGAAGTCAGTTTGGAAAGCATTAAAATTGCCTTGCCAAAAGACGTAGTTTTAAATAAATTTTATATCGAAGACCGCAAAGGCGATACCTTGTTATATGCCGAAAAACTGGCCGTTGACATCAGCCTGTTTAAACTGTTAAAAAATACGGTCGAGGTCAATAACATCGAACTCAAAAATGTACGTGCAAATGTGAAACGTATCAGTCCTGATACCACCTTTAATTTTTCTTTCCTGGTTGATGCTTTTGCAAGCGACCAAAAAAAACCAGAAGAGAAAGTAAAAAAAGACACCACCTCTACCCTTAAATTCTCTGTTGATAAAGTTTCTTTCGAAGATATAGGCATCAACTATCGCGATGATGTGGCTGGTAACGACGTGAAATTATACCTTGGTGCATTTAAAACTAAAATCAAAGATTTCGATTTAGCCAATCAGCATTATGTAATTAAAGAGTTAAGCCTGGTGAATACCTCGTTACGTTATTTACAGCAAAAACCATTAGTCCATCTGGTACAACACATCACTAACAGTGTTGATAGCAGTGAGAAGGAACAGGGCAAATTACCATTAATTGAAGTGCAGAACTTCATTTTCAGTAAGGTAAAGGTAAATTACGACGACCAGCTATCCACAACCAAAGCTGTTGCCGATGTAAACGATCTGGGTTTGGTGAACCTGAAAGTAGATTTAACCAACAGTAAATATGCTGTTGATGATGCCCATTTAAACAAATCGAATATTCTCTTTGCTTTTAAACCTGTGCCGAGTAACGATTTAAAGAAAGTTAAGGATACCGTAGTGCCCGAAAAATCGCCTCTGGGTTTGATTATTAAAAATATCAGTCTGGCCGATAACAATGTTCAGTTCGATAATCTTGGGGCAAAACCTGCTGCCAAAGGCATGGACTTTAACCACCTCAAAATTACCCAGCTTAATTTAGGTGCTGGTGATGTAGCGTATAGTGCTGCAGGTATAAAAGCGAATGTTAAAAACGGATCGTTAAAAGAGAAAAGTGGTTTTGTATTGGATCAGTTGAGGGGTGATGCAGTGTATAACGATAAACAGATTAAACTGAGTAATTTCATTTTAAAGACGCCAAATACTTCAATCGAAAATGCGACGGAATTAAATTTTACCTCAATGGAGGATTTAACCAAACATCCCGAACGTGTGAAATTAAATCTGTCTTTTAAAAACACCAGCATTGGGTTAAAAGATGCCGGTTTTTTCAGCGATGCCATTCCAGCCAATTACCGTAATGAAAAAATAAAACTGAATGCCGATGTTAATGGCTACCTGAATAACCTGAACATTCCAAAATTGCAGATCAGCGGATTGAAAAATACCCAGATTGATATCAGTGGAAAAGCAAAAGGTTTGCCCGACATCAAAAAAACCTATCTCGATTTAAACATTAAAAAACTTCATGTTACCAAAGGGGATATTTTGGTGGCTGTACCTAAAAAATCTTTGCCTCCAACCATCGAATTGCCAAATGTAATTGATGCCAAAGGTAATTTTAAAGGTTCGATGACCGATTTTAATACCAATTTGAATATCCAGACTGATATGGGTGGCGCTATTTTGCTGGCCGGGATGAAAGGGCCTAAAGGTAAAGAAAGTTATAAGGCCGATATCAGTTTAAACAACTTTAATGTAGGCAGGCTTTTAAAAATGCAGCCTAAATTGGGCAGGGTTTCGGTTAAAGCAAATGTTGCAGGTACAGGGCTCGATCCTAAAAAGATTAATGCAAAATTTAACGCTAAGGTGATTAGTGCTTATTACAACAAATATACCTATCGTAATTTAAACCTTGCCGGCAATTACAGCAACCAGAACATCAGCATTAAAAGCAGCATGCCCGATAGCAATGCCAACTTTAATTTAGATGCGAAAGTGAATCTGGCAGGAAAATATCCAGCCGTAAAAGCCGATTTAAATTTGAAGCAGGTAAACTTGCAGGCTTTAAACTTTAGTCCAACGGTATTAAGTGCAGCAGGTCTGGTTAAAGTAGACCTGGCCACCGCCGATGCCGATTATTTGAACGGTTCAGTTGATATCACCAGCCTGCAACTGGTAAAAGACAAACAAAAGATTAATGTGGATACGATTTCGATTCGTGCAAAATCAACCGCTACCGAAAATGAACTGACCTTAAAATCTGAAATATTATCGGCAAAAATTGATGGCAAGTACCAACTGACCAAAGTAGGCGATGCCATCATCAACGAAATTAACAAATACTACGCTTTCGGTACGGTTGCTAAAGTTCCCGACCAAAGGCTAAGGTTTTTTGTACAGGTATACGATTCTAAATTACTAAAGGAATTTGTACCAGAATTAACGGTATTCAAACAATCGCAGTTTTACGGATTAATTGATACACAAAAAGACAGCTTGCAGATTAAGGGTAATTTCCCTCAGGTGGTATATGGTGATTTTAAAGTAGATACCACAGTTTTAAACATCAATAACGATAATAATAAATTAGCTTATAGCTTAACGGTTAAAAGTCTTCAAAGTCCATCTATTGCACTTTTCAATACAGAAGTAAGTGGCGATGCAGCCAACAACAACTTAGGGGTTAATATCTTCCTTCGCGATAGGCAACTTAAAAACAAATATGTAATTGGTGGTACTTTCCAATCGATTAACAAGGATTTTAAATTCACTTTAGATCCACAAAAACTATTGCTCGATTATCAGAAGTGGGTGGTTTCGCAGGATAATTACATTCAGTTTGGCGCATCAGGCATATTGGTTAATCAGTTCCAGATCAGCAACAGTGGTCAGTCGCTTTCCATCAACAGCAATCCTACTGAACCAAATGCACCGTTAGCCGTAGCGTTTAAAGACTTCCAGCTGGAAACCTTAACCAAATTTGCAGAAACTGATACCACTCTGGTTGGTGGTCGTTTAAACGGAACGGCAAATGTTAAAGACCTGGCCGGCACACCAAAATTTGAGGCGAACTTAACCATTGATCAATTGCGTTATCAAAAAGATCAATTGGGTACCTTACGCCTCGCCGTAAACAACAATACCGAAAATGCTTTCGAGGTAAATGTTGCCTTAACTGGCGTGCATGAGTTGAGGGTTAACGGCTTTTATTATACCGCACCAGAAAGTGCTTTAGATCTTACCGTAAATATCGATAAGATTGAAATGAAAAACATCGAAAGTTTATCTGCAGGCCAGCTTAAAAATGGCACAGGCACCTTAACCGGAGCGCTTACTGTTAAAGGTGCGTTAACAGCGCCAAAAATACTTGGCGATTTAACTTTCAATAATGCGGGCATCAAAGTGGCTTATGTAAACTCGTATTTCCGTATGCCAAATGAGAAAATATCATTTACAAATGAGGGCATCAGCTTTAACAACTTTACACTGATCGATTCCTTAAATCAAAAAGCAACCATAAACGGAAAGGTTTATACCACCGATTTTAAAAACTACCGCTTCGGTTTAGATATCAGAATGAACAATTTCAGGGCGATTAATTCTACCGCAGCCGATAATGATATGATTTATGGAACGGTATTTTTAACCAGCAACATCAAAGTACGCGGAGATTTAAACCAGCCGGATGTAAACATGAATATCAATGTGAACAAGGGTACTAAATTTTTCTTCGCTTTGCCTTCGAGTGATCCGGCGATTATTGATCAGGAAGGTATCGTGCAGTTTATTGATGCCGATGCACCTCCCTTTAACGGACAAAAAGCTTTAAAAGTTGACAGCATCAGTAAATCGCCAATTAAAGGCTTAAATCTTGTGGCCGATGTAAAAGTAGATCCTGAAGCAGAACTGAATGTGGTTGTAGATCCGTCTACTGGCGATAATTTAAAAGTGAGGGGCAACGCCGACTTAAATGTAACCATGGATCCTAGTGGTAAAATCAGCATGACCGGTCGCTACGAAATAGTTGACGGTTCATACAATTTAACGCTGGCTGTAGTAAAAAAAGAATTTAAACTGGTTAAAGGAAGTACCATTATCTGGACCGGTGAACCTACTTCAGCAACTGCCAATATTACGGCATTATACGAAGTTAACGCAGCGCCTATCGATCTGTTAAATCAACCGGATCTTTACGAGGCCAGAACAAAACTACCTTTCCAGGTTTATTTGATGATAAAAGGCGAATTATTAAAGCCGACCATTTCATTTAAACTCGACTTACCAGAAAACGAACGTGGTGCTTTAAATGGTCAGGTTTATACCAAATTGATTAATGTAAACCGCGATGAAAGTGAGTTGAACAAACAGGTTCTTTCTTTACTTGCCTTAAACAGGTTTATTGCAAATAATCCTTTCCAAAGTCTGGCCGGTGGTGGCGGTGGGGTTTCTACGCTTGCCCGTTCGAGTGTAAGTAAACTGTTAACCGAGCAATTGAATAATTTAACCTCCGATTTAATTCAAGGTGTTGATCTTAATTTTGGCGTAAATTCATCTGAAGATTATTCAACTGGGTCAATGCAGCAAAAAACCGATCTGGAGGTTGGCTTATCTAAAAAACTGCTAAACGACAGGTTAACCGTTAGCGTAGGAAGTTCATTTGCTTTAGAAGGACCACAGGCGCCAGGAGAAAAATCGACCAATATTGCCGGAAATGTGAACGTAGAATATGCGCTATCTGCCGATGGACGATACCGGTTAAGGGCTTACCGCCGTAACCAGAATGATATGATTGTACAAGGGCAAATTGTTGAAACAGGCCTGGGCTTTACGCTGGTGGTAGATTACAATAAATTCAGAGAAATTTTTCAGAAGAAAAGAATAAGAAGAATAAGAAACATTGAACAGAAAGCACAAGATGAGAAAACTAATTAGACCTCTTTTATTTTTATTGGCCTGTTTAGTTTGGGCGGCTTGCAGCAGTACCAAATCCTTAAAACCAGGACAAATTTTGTATACCGGTGCTGAGGTAAAAATCAATCCTGATTCATCAGGAAAAATTGATAATGAAAAACAGATTAAAACCGATCTGGAGGCTAAAACAAGACCACGTCCCAATAAGTCGATTTTGGGTATAAAATTTAAACTGGGCATTTACAATCTCGCAGGCGAGCCCAAAAAGCCTAAAGGTTTTAGAAACTGGCTGCGCCGTCAAGGGGAAGCGCCTGTATTATTGAATGATGTAAAGCTGAAATACAATAATGATGTATTATCCAGTTACCTTATTAGTGAAGGCTATTTACAGGCAAATGTTACCGGCGATACCGTGGTGAAAGAAAAAAAGGGTAAAGCCATTTATACTGCAGTTACCGGACAACGGTATAAAATTAACAAGATTAATTTCCCGCCCGATTCTGGGGTGCTTACCAAAATCATCAATGCCAACAAAAACAAAACTTTGCTAAAAGTTGGCGATTATTACGATATCGATACCTACAAAAATGAACGGATCAGGATTGATAACGACCTGAAAGAAAATGGCTACTTTTATTTCAGTCCCGATTATTTAATTATGCAGGTGGATAGCACCATTGGCAAAAACCTCGTTAACGTTTCGGTTAAGGTTAAAGATATTGCGCCTGATGCAGCATTAAAACCATACACCATCAAAAACATTAACATATACCCTAATTATTCGTTAAGGAGAGATACGACACTCAGAAAATTAAAGCCCTTACAGTATAACGATTTCAATATCTACGATGACCGGAATACGTTTAAACCAAAACTTTTCGACCGTTTGGTATTCTTTCAAAAAGGCGAACCTTATAACCGTAAAGATCATAACCAATCGTTAAACCGCATGGTAAATGTAGGCGCCTTTCAGGATGTAAGGGCTGAATTTTTACCGGTTGATAGTTTCAGAAATAATCAGCTCGACCTGAATATTTATTTAACGCCCTTAAAGAAAAACTCACTGACCTTTTCGGTGGTCGGAACGAGTAAATCGAACAATTTCGTGGGTTCGGAAGTGAAAGTAACCCAAACCACCAGAAACCTGTTTAGAAATGCCGAACAATTAGACTTGAGTGTTAGTGGTGGTTTCGAAACACAAACCAAAGGAACTTCTTTAGGCAAAAACTCCTTGTCGTTAACGGCTGAAGGAAAATTAACCTTCCCCAGGTTTATTGTACCTTTTTACAAACCGAATAGCACCAATGCTTTCATCCCGAAAACCATTGCTTCGCTGTCTTACCAGATGCTAAACCGTGGTTCTGAATATACTTTGCATGCAGTTAAAGGACAGTATGGTTACAACTTTAAAGAAAACCTGTACAAAGAGCATAATTTTAATCCGATCTCGATTAGTTATGTTTCTACTTCTTTCCCATCTGATACAACTGAAAAGAGAATATATGAACAAAACCCATTGTTGAGAACGACTTTAGAAAGCCAGTTTATTATTGGCAGTAACTATAATTTCACCTATACCAACCAAATGGAAGATAGTCGTAGAAATAATACCTATTTCTTTGGTGGGTTAGAAACGAGTGGTAATGTTTGGGGCCTGTTTACCCCAAAGGATGAAAATGGCCAGCGGTCTATCTTTAACAAAGCATTAACGCAGTTTATTAGGGTTGAAGCCGATTTAAGAGATTATTATAAAATTACCAGAAACTTAATCTGGGCAAACCGGTTAAACTTAGGTTATGGGTATGCCTATGGAAACTCAACTTCACTCCCGTTTGTAAAACAGTTTTTTGCCGGGGGTAGTAATGATATCAGGGCTTTTCCGGCCAGAACCTTAGGCCCGGGAACTTACAAAGTTCGAGATGATGCTCTTTTTGCCGATCAGGGTGGTGATATTAAGTTAATGCTCAACTCAGAACTGAGGTTTAAGATCGTGAGTGTACTCTATGGTGCCTTATTTGTAGATGCCGGAAATATCTGGCTAAGAAAAGAAGATCTTGGAGAACCTGGCAAACCTGAGACGGCAAGACTTGGATCTGGCTTTAAATTAAAAAACGCTTTTAACGAATTGGCGGTGGGTACTGGCGCAGGTTTACGGGTAGATGTCAGCATTTTTGTAGTCCGTTTAGATGTGGCCTTCCCGGTGCGTAAACCTTACTTACCAGAAGGACAAAGATGGGTGTTTGATGATATTGCCTTCGGTAATAAGGATTGGCGTAAGCAGAATTTAATTTTTAACATTGGGATAGGATATCCGTTTTAATTTTTCGATGAGAGTACTTCATAAGATCAAATATTTCTTCATTGCGTTATATCATCTTTTCGTTGCTGCCGGAAAAGGTTTTGTAGAAGATAGGGTAACTAAATTAAGTGCTTCGCTTGCTTATTACACTATTTTTTCACTTACACCGCTTATCATTATCATGTTATCCGCCGCTACCCTATTTTTTGGCGACAAAAGAAATGAGGAAACAAGAGTTCAGTTTTATGGACAGGTGACCGAAATGGTTGGCAAAGAGGCAGCTACACAAATTCAGGGTTTTGTAGAACATGCCAATAAATCAGGCCAGTCTACCCTTGGTTTAATTATTGGGATAGGCACATTGATTATTGGTTCAACTGCTATTTTTATTGAGATACAAGATAGCATCAACATGATTTGGAAAGTAAAGGCTGTGCCCAAAAAAGGCTGGATAAAAATGCTTTCTAACAGGTTATTGTCTTTCTCTTTAATTGTTTCAATGGGCTTTCTATTGCTGGTATCGCTGGTGGTTAACACCGTTGTAGTAGGTCTGGGTTCTAAATTGGGCAACCTACTCTCACAAAGCAAAATAGATGAAGTAATCCCCGTTGCAAACGATACCATGGCCATTCTGATTTACATTTTAAACAATGTAATTACGCTTGCTGCCGTTACCGCTGTATTTGCGGTTATATTTAAAGTATTACCCGATGTAATTATCCGTTGGAAATCGGCAATAATTGGTGCCTTATTTACAGCTGTTCTTTTCAGTTTAGGTAAATACCTAATCGGGATTTATATCGAAAAGGGGAACCCGGGCTCGGCCTTTGGAGCAGCCAGTTCGATCATCGTTATTTTATTGTGGATTTATTATACCTCGATTATACTCTACTTCGGCGCTGAATTTACACAGGCTTATGCCGAAAAATACGATAATGGCATCGCTCCAAGTAAATATGCGGTGTTTACCAAAATCACCATTGTTGAAAAAAAGGTAGATGTATTACCTCCGCAACACCCTGAAGATACAGTGAATGTACCAAAAGAATAATTAACCGTTAGTATGATCATGACAAGTTTTGGCAGATCGTCATTCCCAACTTGATTGGGAATCCTAATGCAATAAGCTTTAAGATTCCCGCCTGCGCGGGAATGACGACCAATCCTTTACAATCTGTCATTGGTAATTAAACTTGACTTCTTTTTTTATGCTACTTCGTCAGTAATCACTTTAGGTTCCTCCGTTACTTCATCCTTCTCTACCCTCAGGTTACGGATAATGTGCTGCTGCCTGTCGGGCGTATTTTTGCCCATATAATATTCAAGCAAACTTTTTATCGTTTGGTCTTTCAAAATAACCGGGTCTAACCTGATATCTTTTCCGATAAACAAGCCAAATTCATCAGGCGAAATTTCACCTAAACCTTTAAACCGGGTAATTTCTGGTTTATTGCCTAGTTTTTCGATCGCATTTTTGCGTTCTTCATCGCTATAGCAATAAATGGTTTCTTTTTTATTCCTAACCCTGAAAAGCGGTGTCTGTAAAATATAAACATGACCTGCTTTAACCAGATCGGGGAAAAACTGAAGAAAGAAAGTCATCATCAACAAACGGATGTGCATGCCATCCACATCGGCATCAGTTGCAATTACAATATTGTTATAATGTAAACCTTCTAAACCATCCTCGATATTTAAAGCGTGCTGGAGCAGGTTAAATTCTTCGTTTTCGTAAACTACTTTTTTTGTTAATTCATAACAGTTTAAGGGTTTACCCTTTAAACTAAATACCGCCTGGCAATCCACATCACGCGATTTTGTGATGGAACCCGATGCCGAATCTCCCTCGGTAATAAACAAAGTGGTTTCGTAACGTTTCTCGTGTGTGGTATTAAAATGCACCTTACAATCGCGCAGTTTTTTATTGTGTAACGAGGCCTTTTTTGCCCTGTCGTTTGCCAGTTTCTTAATACCTGCAATGTCTTTACGCTCCCGTTCCGATTGCATAATTCTTTTCAGCAGCGCATCGGCCACATCCGGATTTTTATGCAGGTAATCATCAAGCTCTTTTTTAACAAAATCGTTAATAAAAGTTGCTACCGATGGGCCTTCCGGTCCCATGTTTTGCGAACCCAGTTTTGTTTTGGTCTGCGATTCGAAAACCGGCTCCTGTACACGTACAGAAATTGCCGCGATAATTGATGAACGCACATCAGCCGCATCAAACTCTTTTTTGAAAAACTCCCTAACGGTTTTCACTACCGCCGCCCTAAAAGCTGCCTGGTGTGTTCCACCCTGTGTGGTGTGCTGTCCGTTTACAAAAGAATGGTAATCTTCGCCATATTGCTGCCCGTGGGTCATTGCAATTTCGATATCTGGCCCAATCATATGGATAATCGGGTAACGGATTTCCTCTGGCTTATTAAATTTAGAAAGCAGATCGTAAAGACCTCGCTCCGAAAAATATTTCTGGTTATTGAAATTTACCGTTAAACCGGTGTTTAAGAACACATAATTCCAAACCATACTTTCTACAAAATCAGGAATATAGTGGTAGTTCCTGAAAATGGTTTCATCCGGATAAAAAGTAATGGCTGTACCATTACGCTGAGTAGTATCGATAACAGGTTGCTCGGTTACAATTTCCCCTTTAGAAAACTCAACTTTCTTCGTTTTTCCATCACGATACGATTGTACGGTAAAGCTGGTAGAAAGCGCATTAACGGCCTTTGTACCCACCCCATTTAAACCTACCGATTTTTGAAAGGCATTACTATCGTATTTACCACCTGTATTAATTTTGCTTACACAATCTATCACTTTACCTAATGGAATACCACGGCCATAATCGCGTACATTTACTTTTTGCTCTGAAAGCGTAATCTCGATGGTTTTTCCAGTGCCCATCACAAACTCATCGATAGAGTTATCTACAATTTCTTTTAGCAAAACGTAAATACCGTCGTCCTGAGCAGAACCATCGCCAAGTTTACCAATGTACATCCCCGGACGAAGCCTGATGTGCTCTTTCCAATCTAATGAACGAATACTGTCGTCGTTATAAATTACTTCTGCCATACTGTGTTTATCTGTTCATCACTTGAAAACCCTGCATTTTTTTGACTTGCAAAGCGACAAAACCGAGCGATTTCGGTGCATGTCTTAAATCAACATGACAAATTTGTAGAAATAAATCCGATCTCAAAAACCCGAAAAGCTTAGAATAGCTAATTTCAAATCTCCTGTTCAGAAATATCATACAATAATAGATTTATTCCATGAGGCTAGCAAAAGAAAGTTTCCACAAAAATATGGAGGAGGTATAATGTAAGATGGATGATGGCGAGTCATGAATTCATTGGTTCATTTGGTTACCTGATTAATTCCTGTTGAGAACTGCTAATTGTCAATCGCCAACTGCTAATTGTTATTCATTTTCATCTTCCATGCTCCATCATCCCTTTTCCATCTCCCATCTTCCATTTTACTTCTCCCATCCCTCAAACATTCTCTCATTCAATCATTCAATTTTCCCTATCTTCATCCCATATTCAAAATCCTGTTTAATGCAACAAAAGAAGCAACTTTCACTATTCGATTTATCCATGATTGTGGTGAGTCTGGTTATTGGAATGGGTGTATTCCGTACGCCTGTAAACGTAGCGGCGAAAGCACAAATTCCGGAGTTATTTTACCTGGCCTGGTTTATTGGGGGCTTTGTGGCTTTTTGTGGTGCTTTAACCTATGCCGAAATTGGTTCGCGTTTTCCTGTAACTGGTGGATATTATAAAATATTTTCGGCGGCTTATCACCCTTCCATCGCTTTCGCTATTAATTGTATCGTTATTATTTCGAGTGCTGCATCCGTAGCGGCAATTTCAATTATTGGGGCAGAATACCTGAGTAAAATTATCTTACCTGTTGATAAACAAACTGAAACCTATCGTGTTGCTATAGCCATCACCACAATTTTGGCTTTCTATTTTATTAACCTGCTCGGCCTAAAAGCGAGTTCCAAGACACAAAACGTATTAACGGTAATTAAAATCGGAATGATTTTAACCTTAATCTGTGCTATATTTTTCGGCGGACAAACACAAACCGTTACGCCTGTTTTTAAAACAGTAAGTGGGGCAATGCCAACCTGGTCCGATTACGGGAAAGCATTAGGCTTGTGTTTAATTGCGGTTTCTTTCTCCTACGCGGGTTATGCACAAACCATCAACTTTGGGGGCGAGGTTAAGGAAGCAAAAAAAGTAATTCCCCGTTCGATTATTATTGGTTTAACCATAATAGTGATCCTTTATCTGGCCATCAATTATGTGTATGTAAAGGTTATTGGTTTCGAAGAATTAAAAACAGCAGAAAGTATAGCGGCGATACTGGCCTCGAAAATATTTGGCCCTGCCGGCTTTAATGCCCTTTCTGTCATTATCTTTTTCTCGGTAATGGGTTATGTAAACGTAAACCTGTTAAGTAACCCGAGGGCGATGTTTGCTATGGGCGAAGAAGGTGCGCTTCCCAAAATATTCAGCAGGATGAATAAAAAAACCGAGGTAATAACCATCAGCCTTAGCATTTTTACTTTAATCGCGGTGGTGATTATATTTTATGCCAAAACTTTCGATAAGATTTTAAATTATACCATTTTCTTAGAAAGCATCAGCATGGCCAGTTCTGCCGCAACAATTTTCATCCTCAGAAAAAGAACGGCACATCTTGATAAAAAAACCATCTACACTGTTCCTTTATATCCTATATTGCCTATTATTTTTATAGCTGCTTATACTTTCGTGGCCTTTAGCATTTATGCCGATGATCCGAATGCAGCGCTGAACGGATTATATATTTTTGCAGGCTTTCTGGCGATTTATTTTGTAAGCAGGTGGTTTAATAAAAAATAGTACCAGCGGACCGTCATTCCCAACTTGATTGGGAATCCTAATGCATAAGCTTTAAGATTCCCGCCTGCGCGGGAATGACGCCAGCGCTTTGGATTTGCCAAAGGCAGACCTAAGTAAAATAAACCTGATTGGAATGAACATCCCGATTTTTCATCGGGATAAAATGGAAAGCAGGACTGATCTAACCGATTGACACAGAAACCTGCTTTACAAAAAGCATAAAAAAATTTTAAATAATTAATGAACAAAACACTCTCCTTAAAACAAGAAATTGCTTACGCTGCCGGTATGATTGGTTGGAGCACGATGACAAACATTATCATCGTCATGCTTCCTTATTTCTATCTTCCGCCAAGTAATGCAGGTTTACCGCCCTTGGTTCCACAACTTGTTTTATTGGGTGCATTTAATATCCTTTCCATTATTGCCGCCTCTGGCAGATTGGTTGATGCCATTTACGATCCCTTCATTGCTTCTAAAAGCGATGCCAGCACCAACAAAAATGGTCGCAGGATGCCTTTTATGAAATGGGCTATTATTCCCGCCATGCTTTTCTGCGGACTTGTTTTTTATCCCATCCAAAAAGCAGAGAGCCTGCACAATGCCTGGTGGCTTACCATTACCCTTTGCTTATTTTTTGTATCGGTTACCACTTATATCATTCCATATAACGCTTTACTGGCCGAAGTAACCAATACGCCAAGGCAAAAAGTTAAACTGTCCAGCTATCAGCAGGTTGGTTTTGTAATTGGCATTATTTTATCGGCCTGCACCAACAACTTTGCCGACCTGGTTGAAGATAATTTCCATGTGGCCAACCGCAGCGAAGCTATTCAGATTGCCATATGGGGTTTATGTATTTTATCGGGCCTGGTGATGTTATTACCGGTTTTTTTCATCAACGAAAAAGAGTTTTCGGTGGCTAAACCTACCCATGTACCTTTATGGCCTGCCATTAGGAGTACTTTTAAAAACAGTAATTTTAAATATTACCTCATATCTGATTTTGCTTTTTATACTGCCTTAAGCATCATCTCGAGTGGTTTATTGTTTTTCTGCACGGTTTTACTAGGGCTTCCAGAATCGGAAGGTGGAAAATTTATGGGTGCCATGGTTTTGGCTTCCCTGCTGTTTTATCCCCTGGTTAATTTTGGCTCGGCTAAAATTGGCAAAAAACCTTTTGTGCTGCTTGCCTTCGCTGTACTTTGTTTGATCTTTGTTACCATTTTCTTTTTAGGGAAATTACCTTTTGGGCCACATACGCAGATTTATATTCTGGTATTATCAGCCTCGTTTCCCTTAGCTGCCCTCGGTATTTTACCCACGGCTATTTTGGCTGATATTGCCCAAAGAGATACTTTAGAAACAGGTGAAAACCACGAGGGCATGTTCTTCGCCGTGAAATACCTTTTTGTAAAACTCGGCCAAACCTTAGGTATTGCCATTTTCGCCATGCTTACCATTTATGGCAAAGACCCAGGTAACGATTTTGGACTACGCCTGAATGGAATTGTAGGCTTCGGACTTTGTTTAATTGCGCTGTTGTTTTTTAGCCGGTTTAAAGAGGAGAAGTAGTTTGGAGCTTGGTGTTTTGCGTTGAGCATTGCACCTAAACATCCCTCCAACATCTTCCATCTTACCTCACTCATCTTACATTTCGCCTATCTCACATATTTTACCTATCTTTGCCGCCGAAGCAGGAATAAGGGCTTGCCATTCTGAATGGCATATTCTCTCCGCAAGTTAGTCCTTCAACAAATGATTGTTCTAGCTTCTTCGATAAATATTACACAGAAACATACATGTTATTCAAAGAATTAAACCTCATTGAGCCGATTCTAAAGGCCCTTGAGACCGAAGGTTATACACAACCTACACCGATACAGGAGCAATCCATCCCAACAATATTAAAAGGCAAAGATTTATTAGGCTGTGCACAAACCGGAACCGGAAAAACAGCAGCTTTTGCCATCCCGATGTTGCAGTTACTGCACGAGAAACACATTAATACCAAAGCTACAAAAAACATAAAGGCATTAATTTTAACGCCAACACGTGAGCTTGCCATTCAGATTGAAGAAAGCTTTAAAGCTTATGGCCGTCATTTAAATTTACGCCATTTGGTAATTTTCGGTGGGGTAAATCAACACTCGCAGGTAGAAGCTTTAAGAAAAGGCGTTGATATTTTAGTCGCCACCCCAGGTCGTTTATTAGACTTAATGAACCAGGGTTTTATTAGCTTAAATACCATCGAACTTTTCGTATTGGATGAAGCCGACCGTATGCTGGATATGGGCTTTATTCACGATGTGAAAAGAGTAGTAGCTAAATTACCGGCTAAACGTCAGACTTTATTTTTCTCGGCAACCATGCCTGATGAAATCCAGAAGCTGGCAAATACCATTTTATCGAGTCCGACAAAGGTAGAAGTTACCCCTATTTCGTCGACGGCAGAAACGATTGTTCAGTCGGTTTATTTTGTTGATAAGCCAGATAAGAAAAAATTATTGATCCATCTGTTAGAAGATAAAAATATTCAAACGGCACTGGTTTTTACCCGTACCAAACATGGCGCAGACCGCATTGTTAAGGATTTAGCGCATGCCGGAATTAAAGCAGCCGCTATCCACGGTAACAAATCGCAAAATGCCAGACAAAGGGCATTAACTGATTTTAAAGACAGGAAAATCCGTGTTTTGGTTGCTACCGATATTGCAGCACGTGGTATTGATATCGATCAGCTATCGCACGTTTTCAATTTCGAATTACCGAACATTCCTGAATCATATGTACACAGAATTGGCCGTACCGGCCGTGCTGGTGCAAACGGTATTGCAATTTCTTTCTGTGATGCGGAAGAAAACGAATACTTACTGGATATTCAGAAACTGATTAAAATTACCTTACCTATTGTTGACGATCATCCTTACCCGTTAAGCTGGGAAAGTATGCTGGCCAAAAATCAGGTTAAACGCAAACCACAAGCACAGTCAAAAGGCGGAGGTGGCAAAAAAGGTGGTGATGGCAATATGAGCGGCAAACCACGTAACGCCAGCAACAACAGAAGATTTGGTGGGAACAGGAAAAGAGGCGAAAGATAATCGCGGTCGTCATTCTGAACTTGTTTCAGAATCTTACTTACAAAATAGATGCTGAAATAAATTCAGCATGACGTATCTTATAAGTGATAACAAAAAACCCGATTTGCAAAACGCAAATCGGGTTTTTCTGTTTTAAGGGAAGAGAAAGGAAAACCCTAAACCTTAGGCCTTATACCTTTCACCTTTAAACTACGACATTAATAATCTTTCCTTTAACGAAAATGATCTTTTTGGGTGCTTTTCCGTCTAAAAATTTCTGGAAATGCTCATCAGCCAATAAAATGCTTTCCACTTCTGGCTGGGCCAGGGTTAAACTCAAGTTCAGGTTCATTTTCATTTTACCGTTGATTGAAACCGGATAGGCAAACTCATCTTCTACCAGATATTCAGGCTTAAATGTAGGGAAGGCTGTATAGGATAAAGTTCCAGCTTCGTTACCTAATAATACCCAAAGTTCTTCGCAGATGTGTGGAGCATAAGGTGAAAGGATAATCACCATATCTTCCAAAATCTGACGGTTTTTGCATTTCAGATCAGTTAACTCATTTACTGCAATCATGAAACTCGATACAGAAGTATTGAACGAGAAACGCTCGATATCATCCTGTACTTTTTTGATGATTTTATGCAACGATTTCAATTCAGCTTTTGTAGGCACAGTATCGTTTACATGGAAAGTCCAGTCTTCGTTGTGGAACAACCGCCAGAATTTACGCAGGAACTTAAATACACCTTCAATACCATTCGTATTCCAGGGTTTACTCTGCTCTAACGGACCTAAAAACATTTCATACATCCTTAAAGTATCAGCTCCGTAACGCTCAATCAAATCATCTGGATTAACCACATTGAATTTTGATTTCGACATTTTCTCTACTTCAACACCACAAATGTATTTTCCGCCCTCGAGAATAAATTCTGCAGTAGCGTATTCTTCTCTCCAGGCTTTAAACTTAGCGATGTCTAAAGTATCATTTTCAACAATGTTCACATCAACGTGTAATGCTGAAGTTTTGTATTCTTTTCTTAATCCAGCTGAAACATAGGTATTAGTTGGTTTTCCGTTCTCATCGTTGATACGGTAAACGAAATTACTTCTACCCTGGATCATGCCCTGGTTAATCAGTTTTTTGAAAGGTTCTTCTTCTTTGGTATAACCCAAATCTTTCAAAAACTTATTCCAGAAGCGGCTGTACAACAGGTGACCTGTAGCATGCTCAGAACCACCGATGTATAAATCAACATCTTTCCAATATTCTACAGCTTCTTTTGAAGCAAAATCGTTGTTATTATTGGCATCCATATAACGATACCAGTACCAGCTGCTTCCTGCCCAACCTGGCATGGTGCTCAATTCATAGTGACCACCATCTTTAGGAACCCAATCTTCGGCCCTGGCCAAAGGCGGTTCGCCTGTTTCGGTTGGCAAATATTTATCAATTTCAGGAAGTAATAAAGGCAATTCTTCTTCATTAACCAGATAAGGCAATCCATCTTTAAAATAAACCGGAATCGGCTCACCCCAATAACGCTGGCGACCAAAAATCGCATCACGCTGACGAAAGTTTACTTTAGCTTTTCCTACTTTCTCTTCTTCCAACCAGTTATTCAAAAACGAAACGGCTTCCTTATATTCCATTCCGTTAATAAAACCCGAATTAATATATTTTCCTTCTTTTGTCGGGTCTGCCTGAACATCTATATCCTTTTGTCCGTCTAAAATCTGGATAATCGGCAAATTAAAGTGTGTAGCAAATAACCAATCGCGTTGATCGCCACTCGGAACACCCATTACCGCACCAGTTCCGTAACCTGCCAACACATAATCAGCAATCCACAACTGCACGCGTTCGCCGCTAACCGGATTAATCACATAGGTTCCCGTAAAAGCACCAGATACTGTTTTGGTATCGGCCATACGGTCTAATTCCGATTTCTTTTTAGTTAAAGCAATGTAATTTGCAATATCCTGTTTTTGTTCAGGAGTAGTCAGTTCTGCAACCCACTCATGCTCCGGCGCCAAAACCAGGTAAGAAACACCAAAAATAGTATCAACACGAGTGGTAAAAACTTCAATCTGTTTATCGTTTCCTTCTACCTGAAATTTAACTGATGCACCAACACTTTTACCGATCCAGTTGCGCTGCATTTCTTTAATCGGTTCTGGCCAGTCGATGGTATCTAAACCTTGTAAAAGCCGGTCAGAATAAGCCGTGATTCTCATGCTCCACTGCATCATTTTCTTTTGCTCCACAGGAAAACCGCCGCGCTCAGAGAAACCGTCTTTCACTTCATCATTAGCTAAAACCGTTCCTAATGCCGGGCACCAGTTTACGGTACTCTCGCGAAGATAAGTTAAACGGTATTTTAACAATTCAATCTGTTTCTCTTCATCAGTAAAGGTTGCCCAATCGCTCGGCATAAATTCTTTAGTATCTTCATCACAAACAGCTTTAACATCAGCCGTACCAGAAGCATTGAATTTTTCGATCAAAGTGGTAATATCTTCTGCCCTGTCGTTTTCGATGTTGTACCATGAATTAAACAACTGCATAAAAATCCACTGCGTCCATTTGTAATAGGAGGGCTCGCTGGTGCGCACTTCTCTACTCCAGTCGAAAGAAAAACCAATTTGGTCTAACTGCCTGCGGTAGGTTGCAATATTAGCTTCGGTAGTTATAGCAGGGTGCTGTCCGGTTTGTATGGCATATTGCTCTGCAGGTAATCCGAACGAATCGTATCCCATGGGGTGCAATACGTTGAAACCTTTAAGGCGTTTATATCTCGAAAAAATATCTGAGGCAATGTAACCCAGTGGGTGACCAACGTGCAGGCCTGCTCCTGATGGATAAGGAAACATATCTAACACATAATATTTTGGTTTTTCAGAATTGCTTTCGGCTTTAAACGTTTGATGATCTGCCCAAAATTTCTGCCACTTTTGTTCTATTTCTTTGAATTGGTAATCCATTGCCAGTTTTAAATTTTTAAAGGTGCGAAAATACGGAAATTAAGGGGCTTAAAAAAGCAGATTCGGGATAATATTTTGCCAACAGAAATGCAGAATCAGAAGAAGTTAGGGGTAAAACCTCAGCTTCTTTTGTGTAGTTAGATATCATCTGATGCTTTATGCCAAATAAACGTTTTGCTAAATATTTATCATAATAAACAATTTTAGCTCTATTACCTAACGAGATCGTCACCCTGAATTCATTTCAGGGTCTATCTTGTGGGAAAGATGCTGAAATGAATCAGCATGACGAACCTAAGATTCAAGATAAAAAAAATGCGCCATTGATGTAAAAAACCAATGGCGCAGCAAATAATCGGGGGATTAAGATCTTATCTGGTTAAATAATATACTTTAGTAACGTTTGTTTTATCAATTTTAGCAGTAAACTCTAATTTGTTTGGGGTAATGCTGTTGACTTTACAATAATTCATTCCATCATTTAGGTCCATTGTAAATTGATCAGAGTAAATAATCAGATATGTACCAATTGTTCTGTTACCAGACAAACTCAACTCTACCTGATCGTCATCATTTGATTTATAGTCTATATAATCGCTTGTAGTGCCATATTTCACATCCCCATTTACTTTTTTAGGATCTTTTAGGGTGTCTTCTGCTGTATAACCTGTAGTTACAATTCTATTTAAAGTCCATCTGCCCATCATTTGAGCTTTTAAAGAAGTATCATCTTTCTTGCAAGAAACCATTGTAGAGGCGATAAGTAAGAATAGGCTCAGAATAGTAATTTGTCTTTTCATAGTTAAATTTAGTTTTAAGATATCCATAATTAACGCCGTTTCAACAAATTTCGTACCGCATTTCGAAAAAAATCAAATTTTGTTTAAGAACTTAATCCTCAAACTAAAAGCTAATCGTGTACGTTAGTATTCATTTAGCAATCATTAATTGGTGTTTATCAGGTATAATTTATATTTTCGCAGAAACAAAAATGAAATACATGGAAGAATTCGAAGTAAGTGATGCATCTAAGAAAACCAAAACCGTTTATATCTCTACTATAATCAGTATTGCCTTGGTTTTACTAATGCTGGGGCTACTTGGTTTGGTACTTGTACATGCCAAAAACCTCTCTAACTACGTTAAAGAAAACATCGTTTTAAACATTATTGTTGATGAAGGTGCTAAAGAAGCTGATGTTTTAGCCTTCCAGAAAGAATTAAATGCAAATCCTGCAGTAAAACAAACTCAATATGTAAATAAAGAGCTTGCTGCAAGAAATTTAACGCAGGATTTAGGGGAAGATTTTGTTAACTTTTTAGGATACAATCCACTAACTTCTACCTTCGATGTGTATTTAAAAGCAGAATATGCGAACAATAGAAGCATCGATGCCTTAAAAGCCAGTATTTCTAAAAACCCTGTAGTGAAAGAGGTGGTTTACCAAAGTTCTTTAATTGACATGGTAAATAAAAATATCAGCACCATTGGTTTAATTATTTTAGCCTTTGCAGCGCTACTACTGATCATTTCTATTGCCCTGATTAACAACACCATACGATTAGCAATTTACTCGCAACGCTTTTTAATTAAAAGTATGCAGCTGGTTGGTGCAACGAAAAACTTTATTCGACGTCCTTTCTTATTGTATGCTGCTTTGCATGGCTTAATTGCTGCATTTATTGCTATCATTATTTTATTGGCAACTTTAATTTATGCACGTAAAGAAGTGCCGGAAATTATTATTTTAAATAACTACCAGGAATTCGGCTTCGTATTTATAGGCCTTTTAATAGTGGGTATTTTTATAACAGGTATTAGTACATGGTTTGCAGTAAGCAGGTATTTACGTTTAAAATCTTATCATCTTTATAGATAATGGCAGAAAAAAAAACAGGTCCGGTTGTAAAGGACGTTAAAAGCGAATTGGTTTTTACCAAAAAAAACTACCAGTTATTATTGATCAGCATTGCAATTGTTGCGGTTGGCTTTATCCTGATGATGGGCACCACTGGTGATATTTATGACTTCAGAAGAACTTTACTGGCACCGATAGTAGTGTTAGCAGGTTTTGCTTTTGGCATTTATGCGATTTTAAAGAAATAATTGTTTGTATTAGCTAAGGTGTTTTTTTAACTTTATAATATGACCACAACAAATTTGCATATCGAAATAAATTCGCTTCCCCTAAACCTTAGACAGGAAGTGGCAGATTTTGTTGAATTCTTAAAAGCAAAGCACAAAAATAAGCCGAAGTTAAAAGCGCGCGAATTCGGATACGCAAAAGGCAAAATCAAATTGGCTGACGATTTTGATGAGCCTTTAGAAATGTTTTCTGATTATATTTAATGGCCTACTTATTAGATACGCATACCTTTTTGTGGTTTGTGGCTGGAGATGATCAACTTCCGGTTTCAGTAAAGGAAAAGCTATCTGATATAAACGAGTCTTGTTTCTTAAGCATTGCTTCTCTTTGGGAAATTGCCATCAAAAAACAAATTGGAAAACTCGATTTAAAAATTGGCTTTGATGAATTGTTTCGTTTTGCAGAAAGAAATCAGATCGAGATCATCTCTATTAATGAAACTCATCTTACAACATTATTAAGCCTCGAATTTCATTAATAATGATCCTTTTGACCGCATTATTGTATCACAGGCAATTTCAGAAGATTTAATCCTGATCTCGAGAGACAAAAAATTAAAAAACTACAAAGTAAAATTACAATGGGACTAGCCCATTAATCAAAACATATGAACTCTTTTGAAGCCATTGTCCTTGCTATTGTTGAAGGATTAACTGAATTTTTGCCTGTATCGAGCACCGGACACATGATTATTGCCTCATCGTTTATGGGCATTGCATCAGAACCATTTGTAAAACTATTTACCATTGCCATCCAATTGGGTGCAATACTATCAGTGCTTGTACTCTATTTCAAGAGATTCTTCAAATCAATAAACTTCTACATTAAATTAATAGTGGCATTTATTCCAGCGGCAATATTTGGTTTACTATTAAGTAAAAAAATAGATGAATTATTGGAAAGTCCGATGGCTGTTGGCATCTCACTCTTAGTTGGTGGCATTATCTTATTATTTGTTGATAAATGGTTTAACAAACCCACTATCAATGAAGAAGAGGAAGTAACCTATTTAACAGCATTGAAAATCGGTTTCTTCCAGTGTATTGCCATGATACCGGGCGTATCGCGTTCAGGCGCAACTATTGTTGGTGGCATGAGCCAGAAATTAAGCAGAAAAGTTGCCGCAGAATTTTCATTCTTCCTCGCAGTACCTACTATGTTTGCTGCAACAGCAAAAAAACTATATGATTTTTACAAAGAAGGACACACCATTACCCATGAGCAGACTAACCTTTTAATTATTGGTAATGTGGTTGCTTTTATAGTGGCACTTTTGGCGATAAAAAGCTTTATCGGGTACTTAAACAAAAATGGGTTTAAAGTTTTTGGATGGTATAGAATTGCTGCCGGCTTAATTATTATTATCTTGTTACTGAGTGGCCACAACTTACAAATTATATAATCTGCAGGCATATTAACCACATATTTGCACAGATGAAGTTGTATCATAAAACAATTTCCTCGAAGATGATGCCATGCTGAGCCTGTCGAAACACTTTGAGAGGTATTTAAATAAGTCCTTTGACAAGCTCAGTATGACAAACCCGTAATGATGACAGAATCTTATGCTTTTATCTGTGGTTAAAAAAACTTAAGCAAACGACATTGAATCTGTATCTTTGCGCAAAAAAGATTTGTGAGTACCGAAAATTCAAAATTTAAAGACTTCAATTTTGCTGAAGGCGAATTGCTCTTAATTAACAAACCATACAAATGGACATCATTTGATGTGGTGGGCAAAATCCGTAATTCTTTAAAGCCGTTAAAGCTAAAGGTTGGTCATGCCGGCACTTTAGATCCTCTTGCAACAGGACTTTTAATTATCTGTACCGGCAAATTAACCAAGCAGATAGACACTTTTCAAGCGGAAGAGAAAGAATATACTGGAACCATGATTCTGGGTGCTACTACTCCATCATTCGATATGGAAACGGAAGTGGACCAAACGTTCGACATCAGCAATATTAGTGAAGACGAAATTTATGCCGCCTGCAAACCTTTTATTGGCGATATAGAACAATATCCACCTGCACACTCTGCAGTAAAAGTAAATGGCGAACGTTTATACGTAAAAGCAAGATTGGGTGAGGAAGTTGAACTGCGTAAACGTTTTGTGAGTGTTCTGGAATTTGAAATTACACGGATCGAGCTACCCGAAATTGATTTTAGAATCGTTTGTAGCAAAGGCACCTATATCCGCTCTTTGATATCTGATTTTGGCAAAACTTTAAACAGAGGAGCCTACCTTTCTAAACTTACCCGTACCCGAAGCGGAAACTTTTTGCTTAAAGATGCGTTTGAGGTATTAGAACTTGTTAATTATATTCGTAGCAAGAAAGAAGAAGCTAAAACTGAAGCAGAGGCATGAACCGCATCAAAAACAGGAACATCAGATTTATAAAAGAGATTCTTTTAATTATTGCAGGTGTAACCTCGGCATGTTTTGGCCTAAAAAGCTTTTTAATGCCCAGTCATTTTATTGATGGTGGTGTTACCGGTATTTCCCTTTTGTTAAGCACCTTAACAGGCTGGAATTTATCTTACCTTATTGCCATCATTAACATTCCATTCGTTATTTTAGGTTACAGACAAATTGGTAAAGGTTTCGCGCTTAAAACGGCCATCGCTATTGGGGCGCTCTCTCTGGCTTTAATTTTCCTGCCTTTTCAGCCCATTACGCACGACAAATTGCTTATTGCATTTTTTGGTGGTTTATTTTTGGGTGGAGGAATTGGATTGGCCATGCGCGGCGGCTGTGTAATCGATGGAACAGAGGTTTTAGCCCTTTATATTAGTAAAAACAGCATTTTAACTGTTGGAAATATTATCCTCATTCTAAATATCATTATTTTCTTTTTCGCTGCTTATTTCTTAAACATCGAAACGGCTTTATATGCTATTTTAACCTATCTATCAGCATCAAGCACTATCGATTTCATTGTAAACGGCATAGAACAATACACCGGTGTTACCATTATTTCAGAACACCAGGAAGCCATAAAGGGATTCATCATTAACGAAATGAAACGCGGCGTTACCATTTATAAAGGTGAAGGTGGTTACGGAGAACAAAAAGATATCGATATTATTTTCACCGTTGTTACCAAACTAGAAATGAGCAAATTGCAAACCGCTATCAGACAGATCGATTCGGATGCCTTTGTCATACAACAACAAATTGCCGATTTAAAAGGCGGGGTAGTAAAACGCCATGCCTTACATTAATTTCCATCCCATTGAAGATATATCATAACCTTTCGGATTTTAAAAAATTAGATAATGCCATTGTAACCATTGGCACTTTTGATGGTGTACATTTCGGGCACCAAAAAATTATTAAACAACTGGTAGAAAAAGCAAAATCCGATAAAGGAGAAAGCGTAATATTAACTTTTTTCCCACACCCGAGAATGATCATCGATCCTGAAAACCAGGATTTAAAAATGATTAATACTATTAATGAAAAAGCCAAAATTTTAAAAGGTTTAGGTGTAGATCATTTGATTATTACCCCGTTTACCAGAGATTTCTCTAATCAGCTGCCTGAAGATTATATAAAAAACACGTTGGTGAACAATATCGGCACCAAACACATTATTATTGGTTATGACCATCGTTTTGGGAAAGACCGTTCGGGCAATCTAAACGATTTGAAAGCCGCTGGTTTACATTATGGCTTTAGTGTGGAGGAAATTATGGAACAGGATATTCACGACGTTGCGGTAAGCTCGACCAAAATCCGTCAGGCACTTTTAGCAGGAGACGTTAGTTTAGCGAACGATTACCTCGGGTATCCTTTTTCTATTTTCGGAAGGGTAATTAAAGGTGATAAAATTGGCAGAACCATTGGTTTCCCAACAGCCAACATTTTTGTAGAAGAAACGTACAAACTGATTCCGGGCGATGGCATTTATGCAGTAACTGTAGAAATGGAGTCCGAAGTCCGAAGTCCGGAGTCCGAAGATATAGCCCCTAAACCCTCAACCTTAAACCTTAAACCTTACAAAGGTATGGCCTATATCGGGCAGCGTCCAACCATTAACGGAATGACCAGAAATATCGAGGTTAATATTTTCGATTTTAACCAGGAAATTTATGGGCAGGATATCAAGATGAATTTCTTAAAATTCCTGCGTCATGATGTAAAATTTACCGGATTAGAAGCTTTAACCGTTCAACTACAAAAAGACAAGGAGGCAACACTAGCTTATTTTAATGAGTAATATGTTAACTCCCATTACAGAATGTAAATAAACGAGGTCGTCACCCTGAATTTATTTCAGGGTCTAATAGATGCTGAAATAAATTCAGCATGACGAGACTATTGAATAATAGTACAATTTAGAAATTAAGGTTAAAACAGCAAGATCAGATCAATTTAAATCCAATTTTCCTTTCAAAAAAGCCTCATTTTCGTTATATTAGCGGCAATGAGGCTTTTTTACGTCATCTTCTTTTTGTGTATCTCCATAAATTTTGCGGCCTTCGCATCGCAGGATAAAAGAAATGATGTCCCGTTTAAAAACACCAAAATAAGTTTCATTACAGGCAAAAAAATCATCAAACTCCATTCCGATTTCAATCAAGATAACGAAAGCCTGCAAAAAGACTTCATCAACAGTTCTATTGTAAAAATATCTTCGGTTGTTTGTATTCTCCTGTCTTTTTTGCTACTCCTTTTTTTCAAGAACAAAACAATCAATGCCAAAGTTGTCATCAAAAGATTAAAGTATAATTATTGGTGTTTGTTTAAGATGCTCTATCCAAAACATGTTTTTTGGTAAGTAATTTCATTTTTCAACCCCTTCAATGTGGGTTTTTCAATAAAATGCCAGGTGTTAAATGATATCTGGGAATAAATTATTTAAACATCATTACCATTTTTTATAGATGCATTTACCCGATTTAATCGCCGATTTAGGATTAATCCTTGCCGCTGCAGGAATAACCACACTCATATTTAAAAAAATTAAACAGCCCCTGGTTTTGGGTTACATATTGGCTGGGCTGCTCGTTGGCTCACATCTAGATTTTTTTCCATCTGTTACCGATACCAAGAGTATTAACATTTGGGGCGAAATTGGTGTGATTTTCCTTCTATTTAGCCTTGGTTTAGAATTCAGTTTCAAAAAACTGGTTAAAGTTGGTGGTTCGGCTTCCATCACCGCCATCGTAAAAGTTTTATTTATTATTCTGGCTGGTTATCTTGTTGGTAAAGGTATGGGCTGGAAAGATATGGACAGTCTGTTTTTAGGTGGAATCTTATCCATATCATCAACCATGATTACGATTAAAGCCTTCGAAGAACTGGGCTTAAAGCATAAAAAGTTTGCAGGACTGGTTTTTGGGGTTTTAATTGTTGAAGACCTGGTTGCCATCTTGTTACTGGTATTGTTTTCTACTTTAGCGGTAAGTCAGCAATCGGCGGGCACAGAAATGCTCTATTCCATCTTAAAACTGGCGTTCTTCCTGGTACTTTGGTTCCTGGGTGGAATATTTTTGATTCCTTCATTTCTTAAAGCAACCAAGAAATTAATGAATGATGAAACCATGCTGGTGGTATCGTTAGGTTTATGTTTGGTAATGGTATTATTGGCCGATAAGGTGGGCTTCTCTCCTGCTTTAGGTGCATTTATTATGGGATCTATTTTAGCCGAAACCACGCAGGCCGAAAGAATAGAGCATTTAACCAAATCGGTTAAAGATTTATTTGCTGCTGTTTTCTTTGTTTCAGTTGGTATGCTGATTGATCCGGCCATGCTGGTTAAATACGCAGTGCCTATTATCGTGGCTACGTTAGTGATTATTTTAGGGAAAATTATATTTACCATTTTAGGCGCGTTATTATCCGGCCAGCCGCTAAAAACTTCAGTACAATCGGGTATGAGTTTGGCGCAAATTGGTGAGTTTTCATTCATCATTGCCTCATTAGGCTTAACCCTTAAAGTAACCAGCGATTTTCTTTACCCCATCGCAGTTGCAGCAGCGGCGATTACCACATTTACCACGCCATATCTGATTAAACTATCTGAACCTTTTTACCAGTATCTGAACCGTGCTTTACCCAAAAAATGGCTTGATGGTATAGAAAGATATAGCTCCAGTACCGAAGGAATTACCACTTTGAGCGATTGGAAGGTTTTGTTAAGGTCATATATTTTTAATACCATTATCCATTCGGTAATTATCATCGCGATCATCTTTTTGGCCTACAGGTACGTCCAGCCATTTATTGTGAGCAGTATTGCCAATAGTTTAACTTCTATTATCATCAGCGTAGTGGTTTCTTTTATTTTAATGTCGCCGTTTTTATGGGCATTATCTTTACGAAGAATCCAGCGGACTGCCTATTCCCATCTTTGGCTGAACAAAAAATATACGCGCGGCCCGTTAATTGCAATTGAATTTTTCAGAATTGCCTTAGGAATTTTCTTTGTAGGTTTTTTAATGTATGAGTTTTTTGATACCTGGGTTGCCGCTGTGATTGCATTGGGCCTAATCATCATCGGTATGTTCATCTTCTCACGGAAACTGCAGTCATTTTATGATAAACTGGAAAGGCGTTTCATGTTGAATTTAAATGCACGTGAAAGCCAGAAACCGAATATTTTACCCTGGGATACCCACTTAACAGAACTCACGGTTTCTCCTGAATCGGAAGTGGTTGGAAAAACGCTTACCGAATTAATGATCAGGGAAAAATATGGGGTAAACATTGCTTTAATAGAGCGTGGAAGAAATAACATTCCAACACCGGGCCGGGATGAACGGCTTTATCCAAACGATAAACTGTTATTGATTGGTGCTGATGATCAATTGGCTGCGGTTAAAGCATTGTTAGAAGTTGATGCACCGGAAACAGCCGAAGAAAATAATTTCCCAAATAAAGAAATGACCCTGCAAAAGGTTGTTGTTCATGCCGAATCGGCTGTTTATGGGCTTAGTATCAGAAACGCAGGTATCCGCGAAAAGGCTCAGGCTTTAATTGTTGGTATAGAAAGGGGTACCGACCGGATATTGAATCCTTCATCAGACTTTATATTCGATAACGGCGATGTCATTTGGATTGTTGGGAACAATAAGAAGATTAAAGAGGTTATATAGATAGTCCGGAGTCTTTAGTCTGGAGTCTTTAGTCAATTTAGACTTCGGACTAAGGACTTTTGACTAAGGACTAAAAAACCTATCTTCGTGTATAACCTAACCTATGAAAGTTGACAGAGAAAAGAGTGAATTTCTTGATGATATGATTGAGCAATGGCAAAGTGACGGCTTAATTAATGATGAAACAGGTGATAAACTTCGCAAAAGTTATGAGGCTAAAAATTTTGATTGGCTCCGTTTAGCCCAATATGCATTTTGGGTAGCTTTGGCCTGTGGCTTTATTGCACTTGGATCATTACTGATTGATAATTCGATTTTAGACTATCTCAAACGCGTTTACAATACACCAAACATTGTAATTGCCCTGGTTTCTGGTGGATTGGCAGCATGGCTTTATATTCTGGGTTTCAGACGGAAGAAGAAACTGGCGCATTTAAAGTTTAGCAATGAAGCCATTGTGTTTTCTGCAATTTTACTCACCGCTAATGCCGTTGCTTATTTTGGAAAGGCAATGGATAACGGTTCAGGCAATTTCTCTATTCTAATTCTCATATCAGTTTTTATTTACGGTGCGCTAGGTTATATCTTCAATTCGCGTTTAATCTGGATTTTTGCTTTGATATCCTTAGGGGCCTGGTTTGGTACGGAAACGGGGTATTTAAGCCGGTGGAATTATTATTTCCTTGGCATGAATTATCCTTTGCGTTTTGTGGCATTTGGTGCCGCATTAACTGCAGCATCGTTTATCATGAAAGCTTTTCCGAAAACACAAAACTTTTTCCAAGTTACTTATATCGCCGGGATGGTTTATTTGTTTGTGTCGCTCTGGGCTTTATCAGTATTCGGCAACTTTGCCAGTTTAGAAGAATGGTACAAAGTGAGGCAGCTAAGCTTGTTTTATTGGGCTTTAATTTCAGGGGCGATTTGTGTGGCGAGTACTTTATTTGGTTTAAAATACCGTGATGATATCGCCCGAGAATTCGGGATTACTTTTCTCTTTATTAACCTGTATACCCGTTATTTTGAGTATTTCTGGGACAGCTGGCATAAAGCCTTGTTTTTTTCTGTATTAGCTGCGTCTTTTTGGTTAATTGGCAGAAAAGCAGAAAAGATATGGAATGTAGAGTTTTTGAAGTAAAATCCAGGAATTAATTAAATTACAGTAGTCATCATCTCGACCGTAGTAGAAAAATCTATAATTAATATTTCAATCTTAAAACATATCAATTTCCGAGGCAATGTTTCAGAAATTGATAAGGAATTAAAATCAAATGAAAATATATCAGCAGGCTTTAGCACTTAGAGAACGGAGAAGAGGTTTTCATATCATTACCGATGAAGTTGAAGATGCCCTGCCTCAAATAAATGAGATTAATATCGGCATCTGTCAGGTTTTCATACAGCATACTTCAGCTTCGCTTACGATCAATGAAAATGCCGATCCTACAGTAAGGGCAGATTTTGAAATGTTCTTTAATAAAACCGTAAAGGAAAACGATCCTGATTACGAGCACGACTATGAAGGATCGGACGATATGCCTGCCCATTTAAAATCGGCACTTTTAGGCAGTTCTGTAACTATTCCGATTAGAAATGGCAGACTGGCGCTGGGAACCTGGCAGGGCATTTATCTTTGCGAACACCGCAACCGTGGCGGGCAAAGAAGATTAGTTATTACAGCCTGGGGAGAATAATTAAGCCTTCTTAACCTCTTTTTTAATTTCGGGATGGTTATCCTGAATAGATTTACCCTCTGTTTCTATCTCAATTTCTTTTGTGGTAACCGCATAATGAGAAGGATAAATTTCAGATCCAAAAGCAACGGCATAGGCCTTGGTAAATTCGGCGCCAAAATATAAAATGATAGAAGAGTAATAAGTCCATAAAAGCACAACGACTAATGAGCCTGTTGCGCCATATGTTCCACCAACATTGCTTTGCCCAATGTATATTGAAATGGCAAATTTGCCGATCATAAATAATACAGCGGTAACTATCGCACCGGCAATTACATCACGCCATTTTATAATTGCATCGGGTAAAACCTTAAATATTACGCCAAATATTAATGAAATAACGGCTAAGGTTACAACTTGATTAAGGATATAAAACACGATAACAGATATTTCGGCAAACCTGGCCTGCAAACGGTTACTAAAGGCATCGAGTACAGAGGTAACGGCCAATGATACCAGCAGTACAAAACCTAAACTGATAATTACAGAAAATGACAGGAAGCGGTTTTGCAACAGTTTCACCCATCCTCTTTTCGGTTTAGGTTTTAGCCCCCAAATGGTATTGATAGAATCCTGGATATCGCCAAAAACGGTAGTAGCTCCAATTAACAGCGTTATGATCCCCACAATTAAAGCTATGGTACTTTTTCCATCCAAATAGGCATTTTTGATAAGTTGCTGAAGTGAGATGGCTGATTCTCTGCCTAAAAATCCTTCAAGCTGGGCATAAACCTGACCTTCGGCTATTTCCCGCCCTAAAAATATGCCACATAAAGAAATAATAACCACCAGCAGTGGGGCCATAGAAAACACGGTATAATAAGCCAATGAGCCACTAAGCTTGGTTACTTTATGATTGTTAAATCCTGTAAACGAAGCTTTTAAAATGCCCCAGATTCCCTTTAAAGTGACTTTACTCTTTGCCATAAATAAATGATTTAAGATGAGATGCTTTAAACTTAAACCGCTTATTTTTTGAATTGTTTGTTAATTAATGAACGATTGCCCGGTGTAAAGAAATTAAACGCACAAAAAAAAGCCCCGATTTCTGGTCGGAGCTTTGTGCTTTAAATGATGTGATTTTATCTTATTTGGCCTTAATCCATGTTGCAATATCGTTAACTAAAGTTTCGGATACGCTTACGGCAGCCTGATATTGGGCCATTGTTCCTTTTTCGGTTTGAGAACTTAACAGGTGGTTTAAATCCGGGTAAAATTTCAGAACCACATTTTTCTTTTTACTCAAAGCAGTATTCCATAAATCGAAGTCAACCTTACTTACCTGAAAATCATTACCACCCTGCAATACATATATTTTAGGTTTCGAAAGGCTTTTTGCTACAGCAACCTGATTATAGGTATTTAAATCTGTCCAATATTTTGCAGGCAGACCTAAAATTAAAGAATCAGGTTTTATCGTTGTTCCCAACTGTGAAATTCTACTTTTATCAATTTCTACATAAGCATCTGCAAGTTGTTTTTTAAAGGCAGCCGTTGTATCGTTAGCCTGACCGAACATATACTTATTTTGATCTACAATAATATCTGTTAGTTTTCTTGCAGGTGCTGCCGCTAAAATAATCCCTGCTAAATCTGGCGTCAGTGTTGCCATTTTTGGTGCTAACATCCCGCCTAAACTGTGGCCGAATACATAAACAGCTTTAGGATTAGCACCAACAACTGTTTTGGCAAGCGCAATAGCTGCAGTTGCATCATCCAATACCTCTTCTTTTACTGTAAAAGCCTTGTTAAATTCGTTCGGGTAAATTAAAGTTCGTTTTACATAACGGATAGAAGCAATTCCTTTAGAAGCAAAACCGCCAGCTAAATCTTTAAAGGGTTTATTGGCACTAACTGTTTCATCCATATCGGCAGGACCAGAGCCGTGCACAAAAACCACTACCGGGAAATTTTTAGCATTTTTGGGGGTGGTGATAATGGCTGCCAGCTGTTTTCCTGCCGGGCCAATGTATACCGAAGTTTCTTTGTATAAACTGGTATCCACATAAGTAGGTTTTAAATAAGCGGCCGCCTTTCGTGAAGGTGCGAGGAAAATTCCAACTATTTTCTGTTGTTTATTAAAACCTAAAATAAAATTCTGATCGCCGTTGGCAAATTTACCTTCTACGGTTACTGCGAAAAATTCGCCCTGTGCTTTACTCTGAATAGCGTCTAATGATTCTGCCTTCCCATATTTTGTCCCAATATCTCCCCAAAGTTTTTTTAAATTCTCTTCTGTTAATTTAGTTTTTAAAGTATCGTCAAAGAAAGCATGTGCATCTTTAAATTTGTCCTCCTGTAATAACTTAAAAAAATCGTTTGCACCGTTGAACAGCTGGATCACATTTTGAGAAAATGCTGAGGTCGTAAATAATAAAGCGATTATGAATAAAAGGCTCTTTTTCATTCGTGTGTTTTTGTTTTAATGGTAATGAGCGATCATGATTTATCCTTGTGGGGATCTGAAAACCATGAAGGTTTCATGTATTGTGTTTGGTTGTTTACAATACCCAAAGTTAACAATATTTGGTTCTGAAAAGCCTTTAACTAAACTAGCCGTTTAGTTTTAACTAATTTTAACATTTGATGTCAGTTTCTTCCATAAAATGTAGGGAATAAACATAATGACCAGCGCAACCAGTGGAGGGATTAAAAGGGATATACCATCGCCAACAAATGCCCGGGAGGCAAAAGCACCAATAAAATTAATGGCAAAACCAGCGTATGCCCATTCTTTAATGGCTGCGAATTTATTTTGTAAGATGGATGCTGCTCCCAGCAGTTTTGCAATCCCCACAATGATGAGCAGATACATCGGATAACCGAGGTGTTTAAGCACTTCTTTACCTGCTTCCTGTTGGGTAATTCCTCCAATGCCATCCATTATCATCATTAATGCAAAAATAATGGTGGCAATCCAATACCATGTTTTTAGCTTCTTCATATTTATCTGTTTTTATCGTAATTAATTAACCAGTTATTCCCAAAACGATCTGTTAAATCGCCAAAAAGCGCGCCCCAAAATGTTTCCTGCAGCGGATGCGAGGCCTTCCCTCCCGCTGAAAGTTTATGGTAAAAAGAGTGGGCCTCTTCTTCCGAATTGCAATTCAGCATCATCGAAATCGAATTTCCTTTAATTAATCCACGTTCTTCTACCATATCTGTTGCCATAATTACCAAATCATCTTTGGCCAAAACAGCATGTATAATACTCAGCCTCATATTATTGGGCATTTTATCAACAATAGCCGATTCTCCAATGGTTTCGAGGGTCAGTTCTCCCCCCAAACAATTCTGATAAAAAGTCATTGCTTCCCGGCAGTTGCCATTAAAAGTGAGATATGAATTTATACTTGCCAATTGATTTTATTTTTTGATGCCCACCATTAAGCGCACATCGGTTTCATTAATATACATTTCGAGGCAATAGCCCTGTGGATCGATGTTGGGTTGATCAAGCAATTTTTCGAAAGTTTTTCCTATCTGGCTAACGTCTTTCATAAAATCGACAATCAGCTCACTGATAAAGGTTCCCTTCTTTATTATAAAAGTTTCGACACCAAATTTCTCTGCTTCGCCAGTTGTTATTTCTTCAACGGCTGCTTTATAAATAACCTCCCGTTTTTCGTTAGGCCTGCTGATCCCAAAGTACCTGCGTTGCTTATCGGGCGGAAACAAGGCATGTAGTTTTTGGTGCGCAGCTAAAACCCCGCTGGGGAAAGATTCGGCCGTAATGCACATCACCTTAATATCTTCATTTAAAATATATTCTTCCATAACATGATCGGCATTGCCACTTTAAAAATTTAACGGTGAGCGATTAACAACACAAACATACGGGCAGAAATTAAGAAGCTAAATATGTAGAAACGACAATTGCGGGGGTTGTTTACGACAAATAGCCTCGTTATATTTGAATTATGAAACATGTATCTATCTTAATTCCAGAGACTGCCGTGATTGAAGCCATTGCAGATCCCCGCTATCTATTTACCGCTGTTAACGAATTTTTACAGGCATCAGGAAAGCTTCCGCTTTTTAAAGTTGAGCTGATAGGCATGACGAAAGAGGTTAGGTTAAATAACAGCCTTTTCTCTGTACACGCCGATAAACTGCTGCATGAGGTTGATCATACCGACCTTATTTTTGTACCAGCCATTAGCGGCAATATAGGTTATGCGATGGAAGCAAATCAGGATTTATTACCATGGATTATAAAACATCATGCCAGGGGTGCAGAAGTAGCTTCGCTTTGTATGGGTGCATTTTTACTGGCTGCAACGGGATTATTAGATGGACGGAAATGTTCTACGCATTGGTTGTTTGCCAATCAGTTTAGAGAAATGTTCCCTGAAGTAGAGCTGGTTGATGGCAGCATTATTACCGATGCCCAGGGTTTATACTCCAGCGGTGGTGCAAACTCTTACTGGAACTTACTTTTATACCTGGTGGAGAAACATACCGATAGAGATACCGCCATTTTAGCGGCAAAATACTTCGCCATTGATATCGATCGCGAGAGCCAACTGGCTTTTATGATGTTTCAGGGACAAAAAGGACATGAAGATGCGAAGATTAAAAAAGCGCAGGAATTTATTGACGGCAATTATCAAGACCGGATTACAGTAGATCAACTGGCCGATATGCTGGCATTGGGAAGAAGAAGTTTCGAGCGGAGATTTAAAAGTGCGACCAAAAATACCGTGATCGAGTATATTCAGAGGGTTAAAATTGAAGCGGCCAAACGAAGTTTCGAATCGAGCAGAAAAAATATAACTGAGGTGATGTTTGATGTAGGTTATACCGATACAAAATCGTTTAGGGATGTTTTCAAAAAAATTACCGGTTTAACCCCCATTGAGTACCGGAACAAATACCACAAAGCTATACCTGTTTTACAGGTTTAATAGCACTTGTAGAAAAAAAATAAAAAAAATTAAGCTGCACACAATATATTCTATTTACAGCGTTTATGTATGTGAGAGCGTTAATTTAGATGACGGGGATACTGCCTTAGGGTGGAATCCCCGTTTCTTTTTTAGCAGTGGTCAAAGTGTATGGAGCAGAGCCCATATCGATCAAGCTCCAGGCTTCGTCCCCTCTGCCAATATTTATCCTCTGGAGTCGTCACCCTGTCCCGATTGTAACATCGGGATCAAGGTCAATCATATCTGAAAGATGCTGAAATAAATTCAGCATGACGATCACAAGGAAGTAAAGGAACTAAATAATCGAACTCAAATGATTAAGCAATTGCACTTCAATTATTTCAAATAAAAAAAGGGGCATTGTTAAAAAATGTCCCTTTTTAAGATATATGATGGAGTTAAGAATTTTAGCTTTCTTTATCAGTAAAATCAGCTGGTTTCTTTTCAAAATACTGATCGAAGTTTTGCACTTTTTTAGGTTTTAGAATTACGTACAGTCCTAATCCGATTAATACTAAAGCAGTGCTGATTCGTGAAAGGTCGAAATCAAAGATGGTTATCGCTTTAAGGGTAAATAAACCACCTATTATCGTTAAGGCTAACCAGCTACTACCCTGGAAGTTTTTACGGTAACCCATCCACAAACCAATACCTAACATAATGGTATGCCATTTCAATATCCAATGTGGAACATCTATTCCAGAGTTTCTTAACAAGAACACTGAACCGATTACGATGATTAAAACACCTAAACCAAATTGTTTATCTGCGTGATTTTTTTTGATTAAATTTTCCATGACCGTTTGTTTTTATGATTCAAATGTATCACGAATACCAACGCTGGAGAATGGCTTTTCCCTTAGTTGGGATGTTTTATCGGTAAGTGAAATAAAACTGTCGGTAAAAAATTTATAGGAATATAAGAGCATATGAAATTGTCGGTGAAATTGTTGATTAGTCAACAGTCCGGAGTCGGGAGTCCGAAGTCCGAAGTCGATTAATCAATTAACCATAACAATGAACCGCAAAGATTGCTTCGCAAGATGCAAATCCCAGCCCTTCAGTTCGCAATGACGTATAGGGATTATGAGCTAATCACAAATAAACCAATGACTAATGAACCAATTATCATTCAAAAAGATTAATCAACAGTCGGGAGTCCGTAGTCCGAAGTCGATTAATCAATTACCCATAACAATGAACCGTAGAGATTGCTTCACACGACGCAATCCCAGCCCTTCAGTTCGCAATGAATATAGGGATATGAGCTAATAACAAATAAACCAATGACTCATGAACCAGTGAACCAATTATCATTCAAAAATGATAATATCTGTCCCCTCGCTCATGATTACTTTTGAAGTGATGTTAATGAACAAGCCGTGAGCTAATAATCCGTTAATCTGATTGAGATCAGCAGCTAGTTTTGCAGGATCATCAATAAGACCGAAATCAGCATCAATAATCAGGTTTCCATTGTCGGTAATAAATGTTTTGCCTTCTACTAACCTTAATATCCCCTTTCCTCCGAGCGCATTAATCTGATCGGACACATATTGATAAGCCAAAGGTATCACTTCGACAGGAACCGTAAAAGCACCCAATTTTTTAACTTTCTTAGAAGCATCAGTAATGATGATGGCATTTTTACTAACAGAAGCTATAATTTTTTCCCTGAATAATGCCCCACCTCCGCCTTTAATCAGATCGAGCGACTCCGTGAATTCGTCGGCTCCATCAATGCTGATGTCAATTTTACTTAAACGCCCAAGATCAAGAATTTCGATACCCAAAGATTTTGCGAGTTCTTCTGTTCGGATGGAACTGGCAGCTGCCTTTATCTTCAGTCCGTCTTTTACAAGTTTGCCCAATTCCTTAATGGCAAAGGCTGTGGTAGATCCGGTCCCCAGTCCTACTACATCACCATCTTTAACAAATTTTACTGCAGCCAGGGCAGCCGCCAGTTTCTCTGCATCTTGTTGGGTTTTATTTGTAGTAGCCATAAGGTAAAAATAGGTTTTAATGATAAACATCCCAAAAACGAAAAAAAAATTTACAGCTGATGCAATAAATCGTTTTTACAGCGTTTATGTATATGAGAGCGTTAATTTAGATGATGGGGATTCTGCAATAGTGGAATCCCCATTTCTTTTTCCCATACATTATATCATCCTGAGCGGAGTCGAAGGATCTTTTCATTAATAGACCCTGAAATAAATTAAGGGTGACGGGCTAACTTGAAGATTTCTCCATTTCGCTATGCTTCAGTCGAAATGACGAAGACCCGCAACAGCTGAACTACCCTACACAAATCAAAGCGAAAAAAATTTACAGCCAAGACAATAAATCGTTTTTACAGCGTTTATGTATATGAGAGCGTTAATTTAGATGATGGGGATTCTGCAATAGTGTAATCCCCATTTCTTTTTTCCCATACATTATGTCATCCTGAGCGGAGTCGAAGGATCTTTTCATTAATAGACCCTGAAATAAATTCAGGGTGACGGGCTAACTTGTAGATTTCTCCATTTCGCTACGCTTCAGTCGAAATGACGAAGCCCCGCAACAGCTGAACTACCCTACACAAATCAAAGTGAAAAAATTTCAATCACAATACAATAAATCGTTTTTATAGCGTTTATGTATATGAGAGCGTTAATTTAGATGATGGGGATTCTGCAATAGTGGAATCCCCATTTCTTTTTTCCCATACATTATGTCATCCTGAGCGGAGTCGAAGGATCTTTTCATTTAATAGACCCTGAAATAAATTCAGGGTGACGGGCTAACTTGAAGATTTCTCCATTTCGCTACGCTTCAGTCGAAATGACGAAGCCCGCAACAGCTGAACTACCCTTACACAAATCAAAGCGAAAAAATTTCAATCACAATACAATAAATCGTTTTTATAGCGTTTATGTATATGAGAGCGTTAATTTAGATGATGGG
>NZ_JBWKYI010000019.1:68161-104261 GCF_059423705.1 Pedobacter sp. GW460-11-11-14-TSB4 | reverse complement strand
GTCTCCCGACTTCCGACTCGTTTAAATGTTAGATGATTGCTTATTTATCTGCTCTATATCTTCGGATCCCGGTCTCCCGACTCATTCAAATAAATGTTGGATGATTGCTTATTTATCTTCGGACCCCGGTCTCCCGACTTCCGACTCATTTATTCTATATTAACCTGCCAGCTTTTGTGGTAATTCTCATCTTCAATATCCAAGGCATCCTGTGTAAGCATTAAAGGTTTAAAAGGATCGATCATTACCGCCAGTTCATCCGTTTTTTCTTTTCCGATTGATTTTTCTACTGTACCGGGATGTGGTCCGTGTGGAATACCACCCGGGTGCAGGGTAATCTGCCCCTTAAATACACTCTTGCGGCTCATAAAATCACCATCAACATAATAAAGCACTTCATCGCTATCCACATTGCTGTGATTATATGGTGCTGGGATAGAATCGGGGTGGTAATCGTATTTTCGGGGAACAAAAGAGCAAACCACAAAATTATGCCCTTCGAAAGTCTGGTGAACAGGAGGTGGTTGATGCAGGCGACCTGTTATCGGCTCGAAATCGTGAATGGAGAAAGCATAAGGATAATGATAACCATCCCAGCCTACATAATCAAAAGGATGTGTACCATAGGTGTATGGATAAATTAAGCCTTGTTTTTTAATCAGCACTTTAAAATCGCCATACTCATCGTGTGTTTGCAGGTTTTCAGGCAGCCTTAAATCTCGCTCACAATAGGGCGCGTGTTCCATTAACTGTCCGAACTGATTTAAATATCTTTTTGGCGGCCTTAGCGGACTAAAACTTTCTACAATGAACAGCCTGTTCTGTTCGGTATCAAATTCCAGCTGATAAATGGTTCCCCTCGGGATGATCAGGTAATCGCCATAAGCAAATTTAATTTCTCCAAATCCTGTTTTCAGCTTTCCTGAACCTTCATGTACGAAGATCATTTCGTCGGCCTGGCTGTTTTTGTAGAAATAATCGGTCATCGATTTTCTTGGTGCTGCCAAAACGATATGTAGGTCGTTATTCACCAGAACGGCTTTTCTGCTTTTTAGAAAATCATCTTCGGGTGTAATGTTAAAACCAATTAAACTCGTGTGTTTCAGGTGTTTTTCCCGGGCAATTTTTGGCTCAACACTGTACGGTTCACCTAAATGTTTTACAATGGTTGGCGGATGACAATGATAAACCAATGAATATAAACTGGAAAAACCTTCGGTTGATACCAATTCTTCGGCATAAAGATTTCCATCGGGTTTACGAAAAACCGTGTGACGTTTAGCTGGAATCTGCCCCAATTTATGATAAATAGGCATAATTAAATGATGTTATGGTTAGAAAGAAAAAATCCTAATGAATTAACAATCAAAACGACAATGCGTTTCAATTAAAAAAGAAGGGTAAAGAAAATTACAGAGAATATTGAGCCATGATCAGCTTGGATAGCATCTTATAGCGACGGGCCGCAATAGCGTCGTTTACCAGATTAATATGTAATGCTTTTAAGATCATGGTTTTAATGGTGCCAAGGTAAGTATTTTATTTAAAAGTTGAAATTTTAATTACCTTTAATTACTTACTATACGATCATCCCGATGAAATTTATTTTTACATGCTTAATTTTTTTAGCCTTGAGCCAAGCCACTTTTGCACAACAAAAGGCGAAGTACACCATTAGGGTTATAGACCGAAGTGGAAACGCTACAAGAGGTTCTTTTTACGCTGCAGCCGACGACTACTTAACCATCATCAGAAACCGGAAGGATACCATAAAATTAAGTGCCGATAGCATCAGTGCATTATACATTCACCGTAAAGGGATAGCTGCCCCGCTGGCCATTGCCGGAGGTTTAACTTTTTTTGTACTGGCTGCCAAAAGCGATAAACTGGTAGAATCGGTGGTGCTTATTGCTGCGGGTGTACCTGTTGGGGTATCGGGTGGCTTACTGATAGGTGGATTACTCTCCAATAAAAAGCATTACAAGAACCTACAGGCAAAAGATTTTCCTTTAATAAAATCAAACCTTCAGAAATATACCGTGTTAAAATAATAACGTTTAAGTTTTATTTTGAATGCCCTAATTGCTTAGCTTTACCGCGTATTTAACCAAATTGTATATGAAACTAGTATCCTATAAAACCGAAGACAGAGAGCATCTTGGTGTGTTTGTAAATGGGCATATTTATAATTTAAATAGCTGTGATAAGCTTATTCCTGATAACATGAGCGAATTTCTGCAAGGAGGCGAAGTGTTAATGGAAAGAGCAAAAAGGATAGACGATCAAATAAAGGATGGTAGTTTAGCGGCTAAAGAAGAAATTTTTTACGAAATTTTGGCCCCTGTTCCACACCCGACCAGTTGTCGCGATGGATACGCTTTCAGACAGCATGTTGCTGCGGCACGTAGGAACAGGAAGGTTGATATGATCCCGCAATTTGATGAGTATCCAATCTTTTATTTTACCAATCACAATGCTATTCAGGGTACTGGCGAAATTGAATGTATGCCAGATCATTTTGATAAACTGGATTTCGAACTAGAAATTGCTATTGTTATAGGTAAAAAAGGTAGAAATATTAAAGCTGCCGAGGCAGATGAATACATTGCCGGTTATATGGTGATGAACGACATGAGTGCCCGTACCTTGCAAATGGAAGAGATGTTGCTGAATTTAGGCCCTGCAAAAGGAAAAGATTTTTCTACCGTAATTGGTCCGTGGTTGGTAACTCCTGATGAACTATTGCAATATAAAGTGGCACCTAAAGCAGGACACGTTGGTCATGCTTACGATCTTAAAATGACCTGCAGGGTAAATGGCATTGAGGTTTCAAAAGGAAATGCTGCTGATATGGACTGGACTTTTGCCGAAATTATTGAGCGTTGTGCTTATGGCGTAGATATTCTTCCGGGTGATGTAATTGGTTCAGGAACAGTGGGTACAGGTTGTTTTTTAGAGTTAAACGGAACAGGGTTACTTAACGATCCAAATTATAAAGTGCAGTGGTTACAGCCGGGCGATGTTGTAGAGATGGAAATTACAGGTCTGGGCGCTTTAACCAATACGATTACAAAAGCCAATACCGATTTTTCGATCCTGGCGTTGAAGAAGTAAATCCGCGCTTGAATAATGTGTTCCTAATTCTGAATTCATTTCATGATCTTTTTTCTATTAGATGTTATCAATGATAAAATCTAATAGAAAAGTCGTCATCTCGACTGAAGCGCAGTGTAATGGAGAGATCTATGATAGATTTCTCGACTACGCTTCACTCCGCTCGAAAGGACGATCTTTTTAAAGTTTTAATCGCCATTTAATCCTTTCAAATAGTAAACTTAACTACCTGTGCTAACTTTAAATACCTCTGACTTAAGCCCTGTAGAATTGCAAAATTATTTGCAATATGCTATCGCTCCGCGGCCGATTTGCTTTGCCTCCACTATTGATGCCGAAGGGAATATTAATTTAAGTCCCTTCAGTTTCTTTAATATGTTTAGCACAAATCCACCGATCTGCATTTTTTCCCCGTCGAGAAGGGTGCGTGATAATACCACCAAACATAGCCTTGAAAATGTATTGCAGGTTAAAGAGTGTGTAATCAATATTGTAAATTACGATATGGTGCAGCAAATGAGTTTGGCCAGTACCGAATATGCGAAAGGCGTAAACGAGTTCGAGAAAGCAGGATTTACCATGTTGAAATCTGATCTGGTTAGTCCGCCAAGGGTGGCCGAAGCACCGGTACAGTTTGAATGTATTGTAAATGAGGTAATTTCATTGGGCGATCATCACGGTGCTGGCAACCTGGTTCTGGCTGAAATAAAAGTGATTCACATTAATGAAGCTATTTTAGACGAAAACGGCCGGATTGATCAGGAAAAAATCGACCTTGTAGCCCGTTTAGGTGGTGATTGGTATTGTAGGGTTACAGGCGACAATTTGTTTAAAGTGGCTAAACCCCTGGCTAAATTAGGCATAGGTGTTGACCGCTTGCCACATTCGGTCCGTTTTTCTAAAGTATTGTCTGGAAATGATCTCGGCATGTTAGGAAATGTTGAACATTTGCCGAGTGACGAAGAAATCGATTTGATCAATACCCACGCCGAGGTAAAAGAAGTGCTCGATGCAACCATAGGAGATGCAACCAACCGTGAAAGGGAACTACACGAACTGGCCAAAAAGTTTCTTCATCATGGAGCGGTAGAACTTGCTTTAAAGGTTGTTTTGCTTTAAATTTATTAAAGGTAATTTATAAGTTATGCATACAATTGTTCAGGTAGATCAGTACATCATTAATTCGGCAGCATTTGCGATCCCCATTTTAGATCATTTAAGAAATCTGGTACATAAGGCCGATGCACGGATTGAAGAAAAAATGAAGTGGAGCATGCCATTTTTTGATTTTAAAGGCACGGTTTGCCATATGGCATCCTTTAAACACCATTGTGCTTTTGGTTTCTGGAAAGGTTCGTTAATGCAGGATGAGTATGGCATTTTCAAAGAACGTTCTGAAGCGATGGGTTTTTTGGGGAAAATAACTTCTTTAGAGGATTTGCCTTCGGATGAGATCCTGATTGCGTATATACAACAGGCCATTCAATTAAATGAGGATAATGTAAAATTGCCGGCAAAACCAAAGTCTGCAGAAAAGAAAGAACTGGTTATACCAGAATATTTAATGGAAGCTTTACAGGAAGATCCTGAGGCATTGGCGGTTTTTCAGAATTTTAGCACATCCAATAAAAAAGATTATGTATTGTGGCTTGAAGAAGCTAAAACAGAAGCTACCAGACAAAAAAGACTGGTTACCACATTGGTATGGCTTGCAGAAGGCAAAACAAGAATGTGGAAATATAAAAAGTAAGTTATATAATACTTACAATTTTCATGAAACGGGCCTTATAATGGCCATCAAGATCCGTAATGGTTACCTGATGCGCTTTACCCGAAGAGGCATGGATAAACTTGATCCCATTTTCATCAATAGAATAAACAATCCCAACATGGCCTATTCTTCTTATTCTTGAATTACTGCCTGTAAAAATCAATACATCGCCTACTTTGGCGTTTTCCAGGCTGGTTTCTTTACCCGCGTAGCTAAACTCGCGTGAAGAACGTGGAACCTTAAAACCAAAATTACTGAAAACATAACTCACAAAACCTGAACAATCAAAGCCAACTTTGGGATTGCTTGTTGCATAACGATAGGGGATACCTAACATACTTTTAGCAAATTCGATTAAACTTTCAGACTGGTTAGCCGGCGAATGGTTTGATGATTTCTCCTCTTTAGGCAGGCTGGCAACAAGTTTTTTAACTAATTCCTGGTATTGAGCCGGGATGATGGTTTGGGCTTTTCCTGCCGTGGCAGACAAAATGAAAAACGCAATCGGGACTATTATTTTCTTCATATGTTGGAACCAAAGATATAAAAAATATCCAAAGTCGATTAAAATGTTGAAAATGAGTGCAAATAAAACGAGGCTGTATCCTAAATATAGGATTGTCATCCTGAGTCTGTTGAAGGACCTTGTTGAAATGTCTCGCAAGACGTTTCGGGAAGCTCAACATGACAAATTCGAATGGAATTACAACTTAGGATACAGCCTCTTCTGATTAAAATATTTAAATACTTGGGAACATGGTTTGTGCCCGCTCTCCAATTAATGGAATAGGTTTTTTTTCGCCCTGGAATGCAGCAATTAGTCCGATAATCCACAATACGAACAATCCAATTTGAACAATGCGGAGTATATAAACGGCATCTATAAAACCAGTTGCAAAAATTAAAGGAATTAAAAATAAGCTTAAACCCCAGCTCACAACAGTTGATACCAGATGGAACAGCAGCGTTTGTTTTAAATGGTATCTGCTCAATTCGGTCTGATTATCTTTATACATGGCGAAATAGGCAATTAACCAGCCAATAAACCAAAAGTAGCTTATTATTGCGGCATTTTTTCCATTGTCGGCTGTTTTAAAAGGAGAGTTTGTTTCCATAGGTTTTTAGTTTTTCGATTTAGCATGTAAATTACTAAATAATATGGATATTATGGTGTGGTAACAGCAACAGGCAAAATCTTTCCATTAAAAAATTTATGTCCGGTTTTTGCAAAACCAGCAACGTATTTTCCCATTTCGAAGGCCATAACCGGACTTTGGTATCCAGGGAAAGCAGCTTCGAGCATTTCAGTTTGTGCTGAGCCCAAAGCGAGGCAGTTTATTTTAATTCCTGTTTCAGCCAATTCAAATGCTAAACATTCTGTTAAGGTATGTAGTGCCGCTTTACTTGCAGAATAAGCCGAAAGGCCCGGGAATTTAACGCTTCCTTGAAAACCGCCCATACTTCCAATGTTTACAATATGGCTTCCAGCTTGCATTAATGGTAAAATACTTTGGATCATCCTGAAATGCGAAATCACATTGCTTTGCAACATCTCGCCAAGGTCAATTTCGGTAGTTTCTAAAAAAGGTTTATTAATTAGGGCTCCTGCGTTATTAATCAGGATATCAACAGTCCCTAATCGTTCTTTTAAAAACGGAATTAATGCAGCGTAATCGTCATTTACAATATCAAATTCTACTGGTAAAAGTGTACAGTCGGGATTAATGCCTTTAGCAATTTCTAAGAGTTTACGCAGTTTATCGGCAGATCGGGCAATGGCTACAATTTTGTTCTCTTTCTGTAAGCTAAATTCTAAAGCAGTTTCAAAACCAATTCCACTACTTGCACCTGTAATTATAATGTTCATTAAAAAAAGTTAAAATTGTTGGGTATTTAAGAGATGAGTTCGTCATGCTGAATTTATTTCAGCATCTATTTGTATTAAACATATCATAAAATTAATAAAATTAAAGGTATGGGTCAATCCTCCACAATCAACTGGCTTACCGGGTTTTTAATTACATGCAAACCATCACTGATTAATTTGCTGTGATCAAGCTCCCTGCCAGCTTTGATTTCCAGATAAACCTGAATTTCTTTTTCCAGCTGATGATAAATCTTTTTATGGTAAATAATTTCCAGAATTTCCAATGCACAAAGCCAGTCCTGCCTGTGGTTCGTTTTAAGTTGTGCAAAGATTTCGGCAAGCTGATCCAAACCTTCGCCACTTTCCCTAATCGCACGAACTGTTTGGTATAAACCGTGCAGTTTTAATGTTTTATCATCGTAAACAATCTGATGCGTTTTCTCATTGCTTATTAAAGTAATCTCCTCGTAGGCGTCTTTATCGGCGGCACCATTAAAAACTGAAACAATCGTTTCACCTATCGCCATATCGTAAATGCCCCATTCGGGTTTAAACAAGATGTTTCCATTACCTTCTGTAACCCTACAATCTTTAAAGGCAATTAAAAGAAGCTTATCGTTTTCTGTAATAATATCCTTAACTGTACCAATTACTTTAATGCCGCTTTCAAATATAAGTTCAGCCTTTTCGCCTAAAATTACCCCCAGGGTTTGTAAATCATTGGGCTTGTAATCTTCTAATGCCTTTACAGCATCTTTTAACTTACCCACAGGAGACGAAAAACCGTCAGCATGGTAGTGTTTTCCATGACCTGCTAATTGCTTTCCGTTAAATGCCAGTGCCGAAGGACCAGTTGTTTTAATAAAAGTGACCTCATCTTTTGTACCCACACCAATATCGGTAAAAACACCGCTTACTTGTAAACCCGAGCTATAAACAGCCGTGGCCACATTTTTACAGGCAATTGCTTTCATAATGCTTTCTGTTCCACCTTTTCTAAAGGCCATGGTGTTGGCAAAAGTTTCCAGAACATCAATCAGGTTTTGGAATGTTTCGGTTACAAAAAGCTGCGGTTGTGGTTTTGTAATATCGTAGGCATAGTTAATCGTATCAATGTTGTACCAAAGTTTCTCCACATCACTTTGCATGCAGGTTGCACTTTCACCAATAGAAGAAAGCAAGCCCGCGCCATAAATTTTAGGGTTCTCTAAAGTACCAATTAAACCATATTCAACTGTCCACCAGTGTAAGCGGCCAAGTAAAGCCATTTCAGAAGGCTCGCCCATATTTTCACTAATGTAGCGCAATTCCTTTTCTGCTTTTGCAATCTGAAATTCATCAGCATCTACAGCTTCTTTCAAAATCGATAGTTTCCTGATGGCTTCGTAAAGTTCAAAATCTTTAGCCGAAAACATGGCTTTGGCACCAATCGAGCCAAAATAACTTAAATAATTGTTGTAATCGGTATCGGCGATAATTGGGGCGTGGCCAGCACTTTCGTGTATAATATCGGGGGCTGGTGTATATTCGATGTGGTTAATCTGACGGATATCTGCCGCAATAACCAGTACACGGTAAGCCTGATACTCCATAAATGCTGCTGGCGGAATAAAACCATCAACGGTAACAGCTCCCCAGCCAATCTTGCCCAGGTTATCGTTCATGGTTTTCAGATCGGGAATGTGTTCAATACTCAAACCAGCTCGCTGTAAGCCTTTTATATATGGGTAATAAGCAACATTTTTAAGATAACTATAATTCTGGCGCATCACATAACGCCACACCGCCTGATCGATTGGTGTATATTTTTCGTAATTCTGGTCAACAATAAATTGCTTTAAATGATTGGGCAATTTCGTTACCTGCGCATTATTAAAATCATTAAAATGGCTCATGGTTAATTTGAAAATAAGTTGGTCGGCAGCTAAGTTAGGATGTTGTTTTTATCTTATCAAGAAAGCGGCTGCATAAATTAACAGGTTAAAGTAATAAAGGTTTTAGGGGGGTAAAAAGATGGATTAATCATTAGAAAAGATGCTGTGGTATTTCATAGGGAAGCTTCGGTCGGGCTGTTCGCTGTATTCCCGATGAAGAATCGGGGGATGCCGCTTCCATCCCGTTTAGTTACAAAGGCTTGTGCTGATAAATTAGGTTTTTTAGGCAGTTCGCTGCAAAACGAAAATAGTAGCAAATATTGGCCACCTAAACCCGACTGGCGCGTAAAGCCTGGAACGAGGCACGAGTGAGGACTTGAAGCAAAGGCGGGACAGTAGAAACCGAAGTGCTTGTGGCCTGCTTTCCAAAAAAACATCGAAAATATTAAGGCTTTGGTGGAAAGGTGCTGTGGTATTTCATCGGGAAGCTTCGGTCGGGCTGTTCGCTGTATCCCCGATGAAGAATCGGGGGATGCCGCTTCCATCCCGTTTAGGAACAAAGGCTGGTGCTGATGAATTAGGTTTTTTAGGCAGTTGGCTGCAAAACGAAAATAGTAGCAAATATTGGCCACCTAAACTGCGCCACAAATATTCCGTGCCTCCGTGGCAAAACCATTGCCGAGGGTTATTAATGTTTCTTACCTGCTTTTTTGCCCCCTATTTTTTTAACGCTAAACGTAAAATAGTGCTGATACAGGTAACTGAAAAGTGCCATTAAAACCGATACCAGTATTCTCGAAAGCATGGCTAAAGTTGGGTAATCTCTTAACAGTTCCAGCAAAAACTTCAATAAAACATAATTGGCCAGTATGTTAATGAACTGAAGGTTTAAAAACCGGAAAAGCTGAACCCTGCCCTTTAATTCGCTATGTGTAAATATGATGTATTTGTTGAGTAAAAAACTGGTGGGGATGGCAATGGCATAATCGACTAATAATGATGCGGTTTCTCTCTGAAGCACAATTACGCCAAAATCTACCTCTTCGGTTTTAAAAATGAAAAAGTAAGCAAAATAATAACTTAAGATTCCCAGCAGCAAAGTGCCACCACCAGTGGCCAGGTACCTGAAATTATGTAAGGAAATAAAATTTTTAAAAGGAGGGTGAAAAAAATCTATGACGGCTAAAATTATTTTGCGCATTACTTAAAACGGTTCGTTGTGGTTATTGGGCATACATCAAATTACATAAGCGGTCGTCATCCTATCCCGTAACTTCGGGATCAGGATCTTTTCCTGCGGTCAAGATGCTGAAACGAGTTCAACAGGACGTGGTGGCCTTGAAATATGCAATTATTGTGCACCTTTTATTGTTGGGCGCAATTTACAATTATATTTTTATTGCCACAGTAATAAGATCATTTATACAATTACTCATTATTGGTGTAATACGTAGATTGCGCAACAAAATCAATCACTGCACACCAGGTATAAGAGGGGTGGGGCTGTATGCTTACCCCAACGGTATTGAGCTTGTATTTCTGATCGAGTAAATTAAAACGGTGACCAAGGGAAGGTACACCACAATCTAATAATAAGTGGCAAACAATATCTAAACTGTTCGAGTAACCAAAATCGATATTCTCGCTCATAGCCTTATTGGGGAAGTATCGGGATAATCGTTTCGAAAATTTATCGCCGTTACTGCTTTCGTGTGTATCGAGATTATTCCTGTTTAAATCCTGTGCATGGCTCCGGCTTAACGAAGTTAATTTATCATCAGGGTAAAACATCTGCAGGTTTTTTACGCCACGTAAATGTTTAAGTAAAGAGGTGTAATAGGAATTATTTCTGGTAATCCGGAGTTCATTGTAATTTCTGTACTTCCGCACTTTAGCATTGTAGTTATTGATGTAGTCTTCTAAAAACGTATAATAAAACTTTTCGCCATCAATGCGGATCAGGTTCATATACATCACAATGTTTTTTTCTTCATTGCTTAAATAAGAAGCATTTGCGGCCGTATTGGCCTTGCGAAATTCGGCATCAGTCCATTTTTGGGCCTTAGCCTGACTGGCAAAAAATAAGAGTAAAAGAATGGGTAGAAGTTTTTTAAACATAGGACGATTTTCATGGATAACGTCTTTTAATTTTTTTTATTTCTCGTTTGTTAAAAATAATATCGAGTAAGCAATTAGTTACAGCATTTACCTCATTAAGCAATATGAATATTCGTAATTTTATTTTCATAAAACGATGATGAAAAGAATATTAATACTGGGCTGTTTATTACATTTTGCGGTTTCCTTACAGGCGCAGGTTGATACGGCAACATATAGAGCCGTTTCGAATCAGGTAAAAAAAGAGTTTGCACCAGATAAACGATCTGTTTATTTTAATGTTCAGTTTAAAGGGGATACGGTTATTGCAGAAAGTACATCGGCGCAAGTGCTTGAGGCACTAAATAATCAAACCAAAGATTTTAAGGGCTTCGTTAAAATAAATACACTGCTTCCTTCGAACAAATTGACCGGAATGGAATACGGATTAGCCAATCTTTCGGTCTGTAACAACAGAGCTGCCCCCCAAAATGCGGCAGAAATGATGACGCAGATGATTTTGGGTACACCTGTGCAGGTATTAAAAAAGCAAGGTGGCTATTATCTGGTACGCACACCCGATGGTTACTTATCGTGGACTGACGGTACCGCTGTAAGTGTAATGGATAAAGCGGCTTTTGACCAATGGAAAAAATCGAAAAGGATTATTTTTACTTCCGACTTTGGTCATGCTTTTAGTCAGGCAGATGTGAACTCCTCCCGCGTTTCTGATTTAGTGAGTGGCAATATCTTAGTGTTAACTGGTGAAGAAAAAGCTTATTATCAGGTTCTTTTCCCTGATAAACGTACCGGCTACATTAAAAAAACTGATGCGAAGTTGTTTTCGAGCTGGATTAAAAGGCCTAATCCAAGCGCTGAATCTATTTTAACTACAGCAAAAACATTAATTGGCGTACCCTATCTTTGGGGTGGTACATCTAACAAAGGTGTAGATTGTAGCGGTTTTACCAAAACAAGTTATTTTCTGAATGGGATCATTATTCCGAGAGATGCTTCACAACAAGCTTTGGTTGGCGAAGATGTTGATATTTTAGAACAGGATTCAATCAGCCTGACTAAGTGTCTTAGCAATTTAAAGGCTGGCGATTTACTGTTTTTCGCCGCTGCAAAGCTGAGGGGAACTACAGGGGGGAGGATAACGCATACCGCTATTTATATGGGTGATGGCGAATTTATTCAATCAGCAGGAATGGTCAGGATTAACAGCTTAAAACCCGATGCTGCCAATTTTGATGAGCGGGAAAGTAAAACCCTGGTGAGCGCCAAACGTTTTTTAACCCAGATTGGTAAGCCCGAAATTACAAGGGTAGATCAACATGACTGGTATGGCACCTCAGCCTATTAACGGTTGGGTTGAAGCAGATGTTCAATAAGTTTTAGCGTCATCCTGAGTTCATCTCAGGATCTTAATAGTAACAGATACTGAAACAAGTTCAGTATGACGCAAGGATTTTAATTTATTTTGTGACCCTTGCGCCTTAGCGGTTAACTAAATTTTACAAAAACATACCACCCGATGCTTCAATGCGTTGTGCATTAATCCATCTGGCATCTTCGGTACATAAAAAAGCAACCACGCCGCCAATATCATCAGGTAAACCTACACGGCCTAAAGCAGTATGCGAAGCAATTCCGGCATTAAGCTGATCGTTATCGCGCACTACACCACCACCAAAATCGGTTTCTATGGCACCTGGAGCAACAATATTCGATCTAATTCCTCTTGCACCCAATTCCTTGGCCTGGTATTTTGTTAAGGTTTCCATTGCACCTTTCATCGAGGCATAGGCTGCATAGCCAGGGGTAGCAAAACGTGCCAAACCAGTAGAAAGATTAATAATCCCACTGCCATCATTTAATAATGCCAAAGCCTTTTGGGTTAAAAAGAAGGCTCCTTTATAGTGGATGTTTACCAAAGTATCAAATTGTTCTTCAGTCGTTTCTGCAAATGAAGCATGAATGCCAATACCCGCATTATTAATTAGAAAATCGAATTTTTCGGCATTAAAAACAGATTTCAATACCGTTTTAACTTCCGTAAAAAAGGCATCGAAAGTTTTAGTATCGGCAACGTTTAACTGTAATGCTGCAGCCTGAACCCCTAACTGTTTTATTTCGTTAACGGTATCTTCGGCTTCTTCTTTTTTTGATTGATAGGTAACAATGACACCAATTCCTTTTGCTGCAATTTTTAAAGCGGCATTTTTTCCTAATCCGCGGCTACCGCCGGTTATCAGGGCAATTTTATTTTGTGTTTCCATTTTCTTTAAATTTGTTAAACAAAGTTAGATGGAAAGCCGCTGTAAAAATGGTGATAGCTTAAGTAAAAATGGTGACTGTTTAAGTTTTATATGGTGACAATTTCCTTATTGCCGGCTAAAGACTGGAAATAAGCTTCCCTGTACTGTTTAGGAGTCTGGCCGGAGAAATGTTTAAAAAACTTGGTAAAGTTAGAGGGGTCGTAGGTTAATGTCCTTGCGATTTCGGCAATAGGCATACTTACATTCTGCAACATCGATTTCGAAATTTCCATTAAACGTTCTTCAAAGAAATAACAAGGCGAATAACCTGTTGCCGATTTAATGGTATTGCTTAAGTGTGTGGGGTGAACATGAATAAGTTCGGCAAAATCTCTTACTTCGAACATTTCAGTTGCCCGGCCCGATACCACATCATCTAAATGTTTATCCAACTCTTTCAAAAAATCGGCTGCGATTTCATGTTGACGGGCAAAAAACTTCTGTGGGATTTTCATATCAAAGCGATTCCGGTTTAAACAAATATAATATTCAGCTAAATGATTATGAAATCTGAAACCTATGGTAATGGTATTTGTGACCAAAGGATTACGCGCTATCTGGCAGTTTATGGAAAATTACTTGTTTTTTTTCTTCCCTAACCATAATAAACTGTTGATAATCATTTTATTCTGTGTTTCATTGCCGAAGGTGTAAGAGAGTGTTTTATTGGTTTTATCGTATTTGTGCTCGTAGTCAATGTCATTATGCCCCATGTTTACATAAACCATTTTAAATTTTTTATTGCTCCAAACCACCGGATAATAACCATTATGCCAGATCTCGTGTGCTTTTGGGCCGGTACCTAACGGAAAACTAGATGAATCAATAGATAGTAAAATCTGGATGTCTGGATTTTTTCTTAAATCATTCTGCCAGCGATACCATTCGTTGGGCTGTGCTTTAAAGGTATTGGGCAGGTGTTTGGTTACCGCATGTTTTTTATTTTCTACTTTAAGTATTGCCGATGTTGGTCGCCAGGTATTACTGCCATATTCGCCCGATCCTAAAAAGGTATGGTGGTACCAGTTCCAGTTTTGATCGAAAGCCGACTTTGAAAGGGCAAAGGCAGAAAAATGAAAACCCATCCATCCGCCACCATTTTCCATATATTTTTCAAAAGCTTTGCGCTGTTCGGCTGATTCCGGCCGGGTATCTAAAAACATAACAACCTGATATTTAGCTAGAAACCAGGCGTTTAAATTACTCCAGTTTGCTGTAGAATCGTAGCTGAAGTGATATTTTTCAGCCATTTTAGGAAACCATTTGTTTGCTTCATGAACAAAACTGATGTGCGCCTGATCATTTTTGGCCGTGTAAAAGGCAATGACCTTAAATTTTGGTTTTCCCTGTGCAATAACCATTGAAATGCTGAAAAAAACAGCTAAAATGGTGAGTATCGATTTTTTGGCCTTATACATTTGGTCAGATTAGCTTACTAAATTAATAAAACGCAGTTTAATTGAATTTGCCTTAGAAAATAACAAAGCCAGAATGTGGTTTTACAAACAGTTCAATCGATTGATATTATGATTTCAATTCAAATACCTGTAGTTTTTTTACGAATCTTTCCCTTTGGTACCAATCGTTATAAACCAGTTCTATCTGTTTTACTTCGAAAGTGCCAAAATCAAAACCCCTGTACTTTTCGATCAGATTAAGCAAAGTATCTATATGTTTCAGCTCCGATCTGAAACGGATTACTGTAGCATGGGCAGTTTGGATGGTATAACGTTTATCGATGCTTTGTTGCAAACCTGAATTTTTAAAGCCTGCCCGTAAATCGTCTCTGATTTCGTTTAAGGTATCCGTTAAAAAACCTTGAATTAAAATACAGGATGGTGATGCCGTAAGCCCTTTAAACTGAATTTTGAAACTTTTATGCCTCGCAAGCACCTTTTGGATAAGCTGAATATAGTCCTCCACCTCAATATCCTTTAAATCGAAGCCCTCATAACAGGAAATGATAGACATTAAGGTAATGTGGATATCTGAATTTTGATAATAATATTGATCAGGTTCAATGGCTTCCGCTTCCGCTAAAAACTGTTGGATGTTGGTGTTGGTTGCCGCATCAGGCCTGATGACCAAAGTGAGTCCAAAACGCTGGTCAGTATTTGAATCGATTAAATGATCTGTTTCATATCGGCCAGCTGATATTTTCGCAACAGCGTCGGTATACAGTTTATGGTAATGTTCGGCTAAATTCATTTTTTATACACAAAAAAGTCGCAGGGGTAAAACCTGCGACTGAACTATTTATCTTGTGAGATGCTGAATTAAATTCAGCATGACGATTCGTTTTATGCTAACAAGGTTTTCCAGCTTACTGCCGAGCCTATAATGTTTCCTAAATCGGCAATGGCTACGCGTTCTTGTTCCATGCTGTCGCGGTGACGAATGGTAACCGTGTTATCTTCTAAACTTTGATGATCAACGGTAATACAGAAAGGTGTACCCACAGCATCCTGACGGCGGTAACGTTTACCAATCGCATCTTTCTCTTCATAAATACAGTTGAAATCAAATTTCAAGGTATCCATAATTTCGCGGGCCTTTTCAGGCAAGCCATCTTTTTTGGTTAATGGGAAAATGGCAACTTTGTAAGGTGCTAAAGCAGGGTGTAAACGTAATAAAGTACGGCTATCCTGTTTGTCATCGGTGCTTAAATCCTGCTCTTCAAAGGCATTAATCATGGTTAACAAGAACATACGGTCTAAACCGATAGATGTTTCGATTACATAAGGAACGTAATTGCCATAAGGTTTACCTTCTTCATTTAAATCGTTATCGAAATACTGCATTTTCTTGCCAGAATATTCCTGGTGTTGGGTTAAATCGAAATCGGTACGGCTATGGATACCTTCAACTTCTTTAAATCCGAATGGGAATTCGAATTCGATATCAGTAGCGGCATTGGCATAGTGTGCTAGTTTTACGTGGTCGTGGTAACGGTATTTTTCAGGCGAAGTACCTAAAGCTTTATGCCACTTTAAACGTGCTTCTTTCCAGTATTCGAACCATTTTTTGTCTTCACCCGGGCGAACAAAAAATTGCATTTCCATTTGCTCAAACTCACGCATCCGCATAATAAACTGACGGGCAATTACCTCATTCCGGAAGGCTTTACCAATCTGTGCAATACCAAAAGGAATTTTCATCCTTCCAGATTTTTGAACATTTAAAAAGTTTACGAAAATACCCTGCGCTGTTTCCGGACGAAGATAAACTTCATCGCTACCTTCGGCCATTGCACCGAATTGGGTGCTGAACATCAGGTTAAACTGGCGTACATCAGTCCAGTTAGACGTTTTAGAAATCGGACAGATTACTTTGTAATCAACAATTAAATCTTTTAGCTGTGCTAAGTTTTCCGACTTCAGCGCAAGGTTCATTTCTACCTCAAGCGTTAAACCCTTTTTAACAAATCTCCAGCTTGCTTCCTCCACAAAAGGATATTTTGCATGGTCTAAAATCGTTTCCTCATCTTTAAATGTTGGAACCCAGCTCGCCTGACCTTCATCACTTAAACCCAATATTTCTTGCTGAAATGCTTCAAATTTAGCCTTATTCTCCGCACTGAAATTGGCCAGTTCTGAATATAACTCATCAATTTTATTCTCCAATAACTGATCGGCACGGTAACGTTTTTTAGAATCCTTGTTGTCGATCATGGGGTCGTTAAAACCATCAACATGTCCGCTGGCTTTCCAAACCTTGGGGTGCATAAAAATTGCAGAATCAATCCCTACAATGTTTTCGTGCATCTGCACCATAGCTTTCCACCAGTAGGTTTTAATATTGTTTTTTAACTCGGCACCCAATTGGCCATAATCGTAAACAGCACTTAAGCCATCATATATTTCGCTGCTCTGGAATACAAAACCGTATTCTTTAGCGTGTGATATTACATTTTTAAATTGTTCGTCGTTATTCTTTTGAGCCATAATGCAGCAAAGATAATAAATAAGGTAAAAGGTAAGAGGTAAAAGGTAAAAGGTTTTTGATCAAGCTAAAAAAACAATCCAATCGTCCTGCTGAATTTATTTCAGCATCTTTCAAGGGAATCAGATCCGTGATAAGTCAGCTTATTTGCCCTTAAATCTCTTAAATGGTTCAAATGATTTGAAAAGCAATTGGAATGCTAATCGGTTTAATCAACCCTGCTTTCCGCTTTACTTGTTACACTCGTGCCCGCTGCAATCAAGGTAAAAGGTAAAAGGTAAAAGGTTTTTGATCAAGCTAAAAAAACAATCCAATCGTCCTGCTGAATTTATTTCAGCATCTTTCAAGGGAATCAGATCCGTGATAAGTCAACTTATATGCCCTTAAATCTCTTAAATGGTACAAATAATATGGAAAGCAATTGCCGTGCTAATCGTTTTAATCAACCCTGCTTTCCGCTTTACTTGTTACACTCGTGCCCGCTGCAATCAAGGTAAAAGGTAAGAGGTAAAAGGTTTTTGATCAATGGGCAAAGGAACTGCATATTTTAGAATTTCTGCACTTAACTTCGGTGTGCTAAGGTGCCTTAGGTGGTCGAAAACGGGTGAAAGGCAGTCTTGCCAGTCAGCTTATTTGCCCTTAAATCTCTTAAATGGTTCAAATGATTTGGAAAGCAATTGGAACGCTAGTCGGTTTCAGTAGTCCTGCTTTCCGCTTTAATCGTTACACTCGTGCCCGCTGCAATCAGGTTTAGGTGGCCACTTTAGTGCTTCTATTTTTGTATTAATAGCAAACAGCCAGACCGAAGCCTTCCCATAAAGTGCTATAGCACCTTTATTAATCATTTGCTTGATCTCATCAGACTTAACTCAGCTATAAAAAAAAATCAGTGCAACTAAATGTCGCACCGATTTTAAAATTAAGCGCATGATTAGGTTTTGCTGGCTTAAATGCTGATGTCCCTTTCCTCTTCAACACTTAATACGCCATCAATTTTTTTGATATCTGCAATTTTATGGTTGCCCGGAACAATTACAACTACACCAATTGCATCTAAGGCTTCTACATCTTTAACACCAATTTCCTTCAGCGCTTTGACCACTAAATCCATTGCGTCGTCTTTTACAGATATTAACCATTTTGTTTTCATCTTATAATTTTTTCTATTGGACCAATTGGATCGATAGGGAATTTCGGATTAACTAAAATAGGGAGTTTATCAATTGGGAATTTATCAATCGGTAATCTATCAATCGGTAATCTATCAATCGGGTATTTTATCAATCTTGTTTTTGTAGGTGCCTGTACCAATCCAGCTCCTACATCTCTACCTGGTAAAGGTAATGCTTTAGCCGTTGAGGTTAATTTTCTCCATAAATTAATTCCTCTCAAACCCGATGCCTGTGCCCATAGTGCGGCAATACCTGCAACATGTGGTGTAGCCATACTGGTTCCGTTCCAGCTTGCATATTTGGTAGGCAGTTTTGTAGAAGAGTATACGTTAACACCCGGAGCTGCAATATCTACAGCGCCATAAGTTGGGTAAAGGCCTCCGTTAGAAAAAGCGGCCACATTCATACTCACATCTACCGCACCAACAGCCATTATCGACGGGCAATTTGCAGGGTGCATTACCTGTCTTACTGTGCCTGGCCTTGCCGAGTCGTTTCCTGCAGCAGCAATAATTAAAGTGCCTTGTGCCAAAGCGCGGGCTGCAGCGGTTTCAAAAACAGCTGAATAACCTGCTCCTGTTACAAAGCCCCTCAGCGACATGCTTACCACATCGCAACGGTTGGCAATGGCCCAGTTAATACCAGCAAGAATACCGCCATCTCCACCAGATCCACCATTGCTTAAAACTTTTCCGATATAAATACTTGCGGCATACGCAATACCGTATCTTTCAGTAGCCGATGGCGAGCTAGAAGGACCACAGGCGGTACCAGTACAGTGCGTGCCATGGCCATGTCCATCTTGCGTACTTTCTCCGCTGATAAAACTTTGATGAACAACAGGGCGGCCAGCAAAATCAGGGTGATGGAAATCAAATCCTGTATCCAATATGGCAACTTTAATGCCGGCACCATTGTAAGGATTGTATCTTAAAAAGCTGGTGGGTACCACATTGGTTGCTTTTAATCCCCAGGTGGCGCCAACAGATTCTACTTCCGATTCCTGCTCTTCATAGCTGTAATCTTCTGTTTCGGTTCCAACCAATACATTGGTCATTTGGTTTACCGCATCTCTGTAACCCTCTACATAATTTTGGGTACTTTCATCCAGCATTCCAATAGCATAAACTACTCTTTCTTTTTCTACAATCATCTCAGTGTCGCCTAAACTGCTGATTGAATTTTCAATTTTTGGTTTTTCGTTTACAATGGCGATACCTAGCTTGTCTAAGATGATACCATCGGTTTTAGCAAGGTCTTTATCAGTGAAAAACTCGTTTTCAAATTCTAAAGAGCTTTTTAAGTTCAATCCGCTAACAGAATTGATCTGGTTAATAGAATCGGAGGTGTTTGATCCTTCTGGCAGTAATACCAGGTATCTTCCGGTGTACTGTACTTTTTCTTCTTTTTTCAATGTTTTTGACATGGTTTTAATGTTTTAGGTTTTGCCTACTCTATTCAGGATTTTCGGCTTGTTCCTTTGTGTTAAACAATACCCAAAATTGAAATAGTTACCGTGAAAAAATGGCAGGTAAAACACTAAAAACCAGTAGTAAAAGCAACAAAATAAAAAGCGGTAAAAACAACATTAAAATATGGGGAAAACCCCATCTGTTATCCATAAAAGTTTTATCACATTTGGGAATAAAAGTTAACTTTAATTAAAACTTAAAAATTATGGAAATGCAACATCTGCCAACCTATGCTATCGTGTTTTTATGTGGGGCGCTAGCTTATTATCTGTTACAAAAATTAATCGATCTTATGAAAAAAAACGAAAGACCAGGACATCCAAATACGATGGATCCGGCCACAATTCAGCAAATGGTAGATGGTTACCGCAATAATCATTTAGCGGCCATTAATAAAGTATTGGGCATAACCGATTCGCATTCGGTTTCTTTCGGCTTAAAAACCTTAAAGAAGTTTATCGCCGACATCGAATTTTTTAGCAAAAAAGTAGACCCGCGCATTGCAGATGGGGCGCTGGGTATCCGTTTTTATTATGCTGCTTATCCAAAAGAGAACGAATGGAATGGCTTTGAAGATGAAAAATCGATAGGCAAAAATTATGCTCAGAAACATACACTGGTGATGATCCCTACTTTAAAAAAGAAGAGTAGTGACGGAAGTTACCAGGATTATGACTTTAATCCTTTAGACCGTACCACTTTTCCACTAAAAGAAACAGAAAAGCAGCAGGCAGTTACCTTGATGGCCATGAGTTCGGATAGTAATGCAAGCCAGTCGCGTGAGGTAATGGCTCAAAATCACGGACAGCTTATTCCACCTGCAGAAGCTGCGGTTGAAATTTATTAATGTGCCATAAGTATGAACAGCTTTCAGAAATTTCTGAGCGATAGCTTCCTTTGGATTGAAGGAGGGACTGCAATTGTTGCTTTGCTGCATTTAAAAGGCTTGAAAAAGCAATATTGGCGTTTTTTCGTCTATTTTCTGGTAGCTGTTTTTAGCTGTGAGGCCTTTGGTAAATGGGGAGGAGCCTACCTTAGTTTTTCTAAAACAACCTATTATAACTATATCGTTATCCCTTTTCAGTTTATCTTTTTTTACTGGCTTTATGCTTTGAAATCTTTTAACAATAAAAAGCTGTTTTGGGCACTCTCCTTATTATATTTAATATCATTTATACCCAGCGAATTCTACTTTAAAGGGAGTAAAATAATCTTTTCATTTAACTATACTTTTGGCTCCTTTATTTTGATGGTTTTAGTGGTGATGGAATATTACAAACAGATCACCTCTTCCGATATCATTAATTTTAATAGAAACAGGATGTTTTATGTTAATTTGGGGGTAACGTTATTTTATATCGGAACCTTGCCATTTTGGACATTTTATTACCTGCTGGTAGAATATAAGCAGATCTGGAATATTTACTTCGATTATTTTCTGGTATCGGGGATTGTAATGTATATATTATTCTCAATTTCATTTATATGGGGAAAACAGAGCTCTTAATTACAATCATCCTTTTTAACTTGTTTTTCGTGCTGTTTGTAGTGGCCATTATGGTTTACATTAAAAAATACAAAGAGCGGAAAAGAGAATATCTGAATGAAATCAAAATCACCAACGAAATACATCAAAAGGAACTATTAACTACACAGTTAGAAATACAACAGGCCACCATGCAACAGATTGGCCGCGAATTGCACGATAATATCGGACAAAAATTAACATTGGTGAGTCTTTATACCCAGCAATTGGTGCACGAAAACAAAGTGCCACAGGCAAGTACAAGAATTGAACAGATTTATCAGATTATTAATTCATCGCTCCAAGACTTGAGAAGTTTGTCGAAAAACTTAACGAACGATAATATAAGTGAAAATGAAATTGTAACTTTAATACAGGAAGAAGTGAACAACCTTAATGCTTTGAAAAAATGTAAGGTAACCTTTCAATACAATTTCGAAAGTCTAGATCTTGAGTTTGTGAAAAAGAATGTATTATTGAGGATAACCCAGGAATTTCTTCAAAACAGTTTAAAACATGCACATTGCAGTAATATCAAGATTCAAATAAGTTCTTCGCCTGAGGTTTTTTTAGTCTTAAAAATACAGGATGATGGTGTAGGATTTGATTATGATCAGATCACTTCTGATGGTATAGGATTAAAAAATATGAAAAAAAGAGCCGAAATAATCGGTGGACAATTTAACTTAGAAAGCAAACCCGATTTAGGCACCACACTTACTATTATTTTAAATGGCCCGGCATGAAAAAAACTATAGTTATTGTTGATGATCATATCCTGATTGCAAAAGCACTTCAAGGCATTATCGATAATTTTGCAGCCTTTGAGGTGATCTACGTTTGTGAAAATGGAAAAGAGCTGATTAAAAACTTCGAAAACAGCAATAAAATACCCGATATTTTACTTTTGGATATTAGTATGCCCATTATGGACGGTTTTGAAACTGTAACCTGGGTAACCGAACATCACCCGGAGGTAAAAGTAATGGCGCTGAGCATGCAGGGTGAAGAAAAAAGTGTGATTAAAATGGTGAGCAATGGCGCTAAAGGTTACCTGTTAAAAAATGCACATCCGGTAGAGCTCGAAAACGCACTGACCAAATTGAATATTAACGGATTTTTTTATCCTGATTGGGCATCGAAAATCATTTTCTCCAGCCTGAATAAAACCAAAGATGTGGAGATCAAAATTTCAGATCGGGAGAAGGAGTTTTTAAAATACACCGTTACGGAGCTAAATTATAAAGAAATAGCCGATAAAATGTTCTGTAGTCCAAGGACTGTTGAAAGCTATCGCGATCAGCTGTGCGAAAAACTCGAACTTAAAACCCGGGTAGGATTGGCTGTTTTTGCCATCAAGAATGGATTTGCCTAGAGGTTAATTGTTTAAAGAAATGGTTAACTGTTTAAACTGTATAAATTGGTTAACTGTACATGACATTTAAGATGGGGAGATTGTTTAATAGTTGTAATAAGTAATTAACCGATTAACCGATTTCAACAATTAAGCATTTAACCGATTTAAACAATTAAGCAATTTCAACATTTAACCATAACCATTTAACCACCCCGACAATTAACCGATTAACCCGTTTAACAGTTAAGCAATTTGTTTACTTTTGAAGCATGAAATTTCATCATTTGCTATTCCTGGTTATTGTTGCAGTTTTTACCTCATGCAAACCAGAAGAAAAAAGCCATCAATATATTAAGTTTAATAAACCCGCAGAGTTATATCAATTCTTAAAATGGTCGCCAGAAAACCGTTTTCCATTAATCAGTGCGCATCGTGGTGGCCCAATGCCTGGTTTTCCTGAAAACTGCATCGAAACGTTTGACAATGCCACTACCTATAATCCGGTCATCATTGAATTTGATATCGCTTACAGTAAAGATTCGGTAATGGTGATTATGCACGATGATAAGCTCGATCGGACTTCGACAGGAAAAGGACCGATTGGCAACTATACTTACGAGGAGTTAAAAGCTTTTAATCTTAAAGATGATGCAGGTAAAGAAACAAAATTTAAAATCCCGACTTTAGATAGTGTATTAAGCTGGAGCAAAGGAAAAGTTTTGTTAACTATCGATTTAAAAAAAGGAGTTTCTTACGCTAAAGTGATTGAAAAAGTAAGGCAGTATAAAGTGGAAAGTAACTCGATAATCATTACCTATACTGCAGATCAGGCGAAGGAAGTACATCAATTGGCACCCGAGCTAATGATTTCAGCCTCCGTTCAGAAAAAAGCAGAATTGAAACGCTTAAATAACATGGGCATTCCCAATAACCGCATTGTAGCATTTGTTGGTGTATCTGCTCCTGATAAAGAACTCTATCAATACCTGCACAATAAGGGCATTACCACTATTTTAGGCACCATGGGGAATATCGACAAGAGTGCCATGGCCAGTCCGGTAAAAAATGTTTATTATCATTTGGTTAATAACGGCGCAGATATTTTATCGGGCGATAATTTACCGCAGGCATCAGAAGAACTGGATAAGTTTAGATATAATAAAAAAATAAATTCACCATATATTAATTAACCACAGACAAACAGGATAGACACAGATCGGGAAACGTTAAAATCTGTGTTTATCTGTGTAATCTGTGGCAAAAAAATAAAATGAGCATTTCAGTTAAAAATCTTTCTAAACATTACGATAAGCAAAAGGCGGTCGATTCAATTAGTTTTGAAGCCAAACCAGGTCGTATTTTGGGTTTTCTTGGTCCTAATGGCGCTGGTAAATCTACCACCATGCGTATGCTAACCGGTTATTTAGAACCAACATCTGGTGAGGCTGAAATTTCTGGAAAGAGCATTCTTTCAGAAGCTATCGAAGCTAAAAAACATATTGGTTACCTTCCTGAAAATACCCCGCTTTATGCTGATATGTATGTAAAGGAATTTTTAAATTTTGTTGGCCAAACGTATAAGCTTAGCCATTTGCCTACACGGATTGATGAGGTAATCAAAATGGTAGGTTTAACAGCAGAACAGCATAAAAAAATCGGGATGTTATCAAAAGGTTATCGCCAAAGGGTTGGTTTGGCACAAGCCATTATCCACAATCCGGAAGTTTTAATTTTAGATGAACCCACTTCTGGTTTAGACCCCAACCAACTGGTTGACATCAGGCAGCTGATCAAAACATTAGGCGCAGCTAAAACGGTTATTATTTCTACACACATTATGCAAGAGGTTGAAGCCATTTGTGATGATATCATCATTATTAGTAAAGGTAAAATTGTAGCGAAAGACTCGCTCGAAGGCCTGAAAAAAAATCACCAGCAACAATCGTTAGAAGATATTTTTAGAAAACTTACCGCTTAATTCATGTATTGTCCAAAAATTAAAAACGCCTTAATCACCTTTCTATTTTTAATGCCTTTTATATTGAAAGCCCAAAACACCACCAGTATTGGTATTGGTGCAGAAATAGGTTTACCATCAGGAAACTTCGTTAATTTATCAGGAATAGGTTTGGGTGCCTCAATAAAAGCTGATTTTCCAATAGCTGCTGATTTTGCCATATCCCTAAATGGAGGTTTTATGAATTTCTTTGGTAAACGCAACCAGTTTTTTAAAGTTCAGGATTTAACTTATCTACCCGCTAAAGCTGGCTTGAAATATCAGTTGGGTGAAAGCTTTTATGCAGAAGGGCAGTTAGGCGCAGCATTGCCACTAAACAATGGACAAAAAACTTTATGGGTCTGGTCGCCGGGCATTGGAAATCAATTTAAGCTATCGGGCGGAAATAAACTGGATTTAGGCATAAGATATGAAGCATGGACAGGCAAAAATGAGTTTTCCGATTCAAATAAAACAAACACCAAAGGTTTTGTTGGAATCAGATTTGCCTATATGTTTGTGTTATAACTAATATAATTAAGTGGACCATTTATTGTTTTTATTCAATTAATTCATGATAAGCATACAATAATTTAGTCTTTTTTAGTAGGCCTACAACTTATTGGAATAAAAACTATCTGTGTGTAATTACCAGTAAATCAATGTGTTGTGCTTTTGTTTTAGCTTCATTTGTTTCGTTTGTAACGTTTTTGGCATAATGCTTGTCTAAAAACAGTAAATAATTAACGAACAATAATCTAAAAATCACATGAAAAAAGTATTACTTTCTTTATTAATGGTTGCAGGCTTAGGCTTTGCAGCTTCAGCTCAAACAGAAGGAGCAGTTAACAAAATTAGTGTAGGACCAGATTTCTTATTGCCTGTGGGTGATAATACGAATGGACTAAGTCTAGGTTATGGAGGTTCAGTGATGGGTGAATTTAATGTGGCTAAATCATTGAATTTAACCGTATCAGCAGGTTATATTTCAGTAGCTCCTGAAAAGGCTTGGAAAGACCTTGGCGCTACTAATTCAGGTGTTATACCTTTAAAAGCAGGAGCTAAATATTATTTTGGTGGTAATTTTTACGGTGCTGGTGAATTAGGTGCTGCAATTTTTACTGAAAACAATGGTGGCACAGCATTTTCTTACGCTCCAACTTTAGGTGCTTCATTTTCAGTTGCTGATAAATCTAGTATTGATTTAGGAATACGCTATGAAGGATGGTCGAAAAATAGCACCACTTTATCATTTGTTGGTATCCGCGCTGCATTTGCATTCGGTTTATAATAAAACTATAATTCATTCAAAAGCCTCCACGAAGTTGGGGGCTTTGCTGTATATCAGCCATTTAACGTGGTAAAGTTGGAAAACAAAATTTTAACTATCAAATTAGTTTATTTATTATTGTAATGTTTTCGCTGATGAGGCGAACGCACGGAAACTAAAAAATAATATGTAAAAATCAGATGAAAAAACTAGTATTATCTTTATTAACAGTTGCAGGTCTAGGCCTTGCAGCTTCAGCTCAAACAAGTAAACCTGTAATTTTTGGCGTGAAAGCCGGGTAGCCTTTCCAAACATGACCATATCATCAGGAAGTACATCGGTCAGTTTCGATGCAAAAACATCTTATTATGTTGGCGGTACAGCCGAATTTGTATTATCTGATGTAATTTCAATTCAACCTGGCTTAACTTTTATAAACAAAGGAACAAAACTGGCTAGTGGTGATATTGATTTCGAAGATGATGATATTGCAGTTACAGATGAGGCAACATTAAATTTTAAATACCTGGAGTTACCGGTAAATTTATTGGCGAATTTTAAATTAGGAAACGCTGGAAAAGTGTTTCTAGGCGCAGGGCCGTACTTTGCCTATGCATTAAGTGCAAATGGTAAATACGGATCGGTAAAAGAAGACATTAAATTTGGCGAAGCAGAGTCAGAGTTTAAAAGAACCGATTTTGGTTTAAACTTTTTGGCTGGTTACCAATTAAACAATGGCTTTAACATCCACGCAGGCTACGGATTAGGATTAAGCAGCATTGCAGATACGGATCTTTCAGATGAGATTACCTTTAAAAATAAAGTTTTCTCAGTAGGCGTTGGTTTTGCTTTCTAAAACCAAGGCAAATAAAAAGTGATTTTCAAAAAAACAAATGAAGTCATCATGATTTTCAAAATCATTAATTAAATGAAAAATCGTGATGGCTTCATCACAATTGAAAACAAATCTAAACGGATGAAAAAACTAGTATTATCTTTATTAACAGTTGCGGGCTTAGGCTTTGCAGCTTCAGCTCAAACAAACAATCTCAAAATTGGTGTAAAAGCAGGTGTAACATTTCCAACCTTTAGTGCATCGGGGACCAAAAACAATGGGTATAAGCAAAAAATGAGTACCTCTTTTTTTGTAGGAGGAACGATGGATATTTCTGTTTCGGAAATATTCTCAGTCCAGCCCGGCTTATCTTTAATTGGTAAGGGTGGAAAAAGTGATTTTTCTTATTTTAATGCGGAGCCAGGAAACATTTATACGATTACTGCTAATTCGAAAATCAGTATGATGTATATTGAACTTCCTGTAAATGCAGTATTTAATTTCGATTTAGGTGATGGAAAATTTTTTATTGGTGCAGGCCCTTATTATGCAATGGCCATAAGCGGAAAAAATAAATCTACAGCAACATTAAGTGGTGGAGGTAGTACCATAACCAATTCAGAAGAAGAAATCAAATTTGGAGGAGACGGTACGATGAAAAGAGGAGATTTTGGGATTAATTTCTTAGCAGGTTATAAACTAAGTAATGGTTTTAACATCAACGCGGGTTATGGTTTAGGCTTGAGTAACCTTGACTATGCTGATACGAATAAATCAAAAGTAACTAACCGCGTATTATCAGTGGGTTTAGGTTTTTCTTTCTAAACCGATCTGGGCGTAAATAAGAGATTATATTATAAAGATAGTTTCTCTTGAGATTTTGTCATGTTGAGCCTGTCGAAACACAAAAGGTTATTTAACTATGCCCTTCGACAGGCTCAGGATGACAATTCTATTTATAATACGGCCTCTTTTTAAATTTAAATATTGCAGATTTGATAATCCATTCATTTAATCAATTCCTTTTAAATTTGCAGGAATAAATGGTTAACTTCGGCGTTTTAATAGCACATGTACGCAGTTTTTAAACGCGAGTTATTCAGTTTCTTAAGTTCGATGGTTGCTTATATAACCATTGGCATTTTTCTATTGGTTTCTGGCCTGTTACTTTGGTTTTTTCCTGATACCTCCATACTTGATTATGGTTACGCCGAACTTGATGGTTTTTTCAGTTTGGTTCCTTATCTTTTTATGTTTCTTATTCCTGCCGTTACAATGCGGTCTTTCGCCGAGGAGCGGAGAGAAGGAACATACGAGCTTTTAATCACACGGCCCATCCAGATCTGGCAAATCATCTTCGCAAAGTATTTAGCGAGCTTGGTTTTGGTATTATTTGCCTTAATCCCGACGTCAATTTATTATTACAGCATTTCGAAGCTGGGTTTTCCTGAAGGAAATATCGATTCAGGATCGGTAATTGGCTCTTACATCGGTCTGTTTTTATTAGGTGCTGCTTTCACATCCATTGGTATTTTCTCCTCTGCGCTTACTAAAAATCAGGTAATTGCCTTTGTAATCAGTGCCGCTTTATGTGCATTCGCTTTTTTAGGCTTCGATTATAGCAGTCAGCTTGCTGCATTTCAAAGCATCGGCAACATGATCAGCAGTTTAGGAATCAATCAACATTACACCTCGATAAGCCGTGGTGTGTTAGATACCAGAGACCTTATTTATTTTATTACGTTTTCAGTGCTGTTTTTATTGGTCACTAAAATAATCATAGGAGGGAAACGATAATGAGGCTGAAGTATAAATGGATTAATTCTATCATCGTTATAGCCGCATTGATTATTTTAAATGTTGCGGGGCAATATGTTTTTCATCGTTTTGATTTTACGTCCGATAAGCGTTTTACTTTAAGTGATAAGACGAAAGCTTTATTGGAGCAGAATGAAAAACCGGTCATCATTACTGTCTTTTTAGCTGGAGAGTTACCACCTGCTTTTAAACGGTTGCAGGCTGCGGTATCAGACATTTTAGCTGACTATCGGGCTTATGCTAAAACCGAAGTTAAGGTGGTTTTTGTTGATCCGCTAGCCGGGCTAAATCAGGCCGATCAGGATACCGTGATCAATAATTTATACGACAGGGGAATAGAAGCAACCAATTTGAGTGTGAAAACTGAAAGTGGATTAACGCAGAAACTCGTTTTTCCGATGGCCATGATGGAAAGCGAAGGGAAGGAATTTCCCATTAAGCTCTTCCAAAATTTAGATACCCGGGGAAATTATGAAGACAATATAAACCGTGCTATTGAAAATCTGGAATATATTTTTACTTCAAGTTTAAAGAAAGTATTAGCGGGAGATAACCCTCGTATTGGCTTTTCCGAGTCAAATGGCGAGCTCTCCGATTTGCAACTGGCTGATGCCATTCACACCCTATCAAGCAGTTATTTGGTTGGCCGTATCGATTTAAATAGTATTGATAAAGCAGGGCTTGATAAATTGAAAATGCTGGTTATCGCCAAACCCAAAAAACCTTTTACAGAAACGGAGAAATATAAAATCAATTATTTCGTAATGAATGGTGGGAGGGTCCTCTGGAGTATTGATCAGGTAAGTGCTGAATTGGACAGTTTGCGGGGAAAAAGCGGACAAATGGCGGTTAGCAGTAATTTGAACCTGGATGATATGCTTTTTATGTATGGAGCAAGGATTAATTATGATATTATTGCCGATCCGGCAAACAGTGCCGAAATTCCGGTTTCAACAGGTGTAGTTGGCGGGCAAAACCAAATGCAACTCGTGCCCTGGATTTATTACCCGATTTTATTACCCGATACTGTAGAAAGTATTGTGAAAAAGCTGGATGGTGTAAAATCTGAATTTCCAAGTACAGTAGATACCATTGGTGTTAAAGGCGTAAAGAAATCGTATATTTTAGCAACATCTCCTTTTAATAAAGTATATAATGTGCCGAAATTGTTTAGCTTGCAAATGGTAAGCGAACAGTTAGATCCACGATCTTTCCAAAGTAAACCACAGCATGTTGGTTTGATGCTGGAAGGTAATTTTCCATCGGTTTTTGCCGGTCGACCTTTACCGGCTAATATTACACAACCTTACACGCTGGAAAGTACAGGTAAAGCGGCTAAAATGATTGTAATAGGAGATGGCGATATTTTTAAAAACCAGGTGTCAGAACAAAATGGAAATCCCTTTCCCTTAGGTTTCGATCGTTATTCGCAGCGTACTTTTGGCAATAAGGCCTTATTGCTCAATATTGTTGATTATTTTACAGATAACGACAACTTAATTGCGCTGCGGAATAAAGAAGTAAAAATCAGATTGTTGGATAAAGCCAAAATTAAGCTCGAAAAAACGAAATGGCAATTTATAAATGTAGTGGCACCCTTGCTATTGTTAATATTCTTTGCGATTTTTCAACATTATTACCGCAAATACAAGTACGCTAAATAATTTTTATATTTTTGAAGAAGACTAAATAATATCATGAGATTTATTGTATCCACATCAACTCTATTAAAACACTTACAAACCGTAAATGGTGCATCAAGCAGCAGTACGGTTTTGCCTATATTAGAAAATTTTCTCTTCGAAATTAAAGATGGAAACTTAACTATCTCTGCTACCGATCTGCAAACCAGCATGACAACTGCTTTGGCTGTAGAATCAAAGGAAGAAGGTAAAGTAGCTGTTCCATCTAAAATTTTATTAGATACGCTTAAAACATTGCCAGATCAACCTATCGCATTTAATATCGATGACAGTACTTTTGCGATCGAGATCAGTGCCGGCGATGGTAAATATAAATTGAGTGGTGAAAATGGTGATGATTTTCCGAAGATTCCCGTAGTAGAAAACGCGTCTTCTGTAAATTTGCCTGCATCTGTTTTAACTGAAGCCATTACAAAAACTATTTTTGCCGTAAGTAACGATGAGCTACGCCCGGCGATGACAGGTGTTTTCTGTCAGTTATCTCCTCAGCACATTACCTTTGTGGCTACCGATGCACATAAATTGGTGAGGTATCGCCGTATGGATAGCAAGGCAGATAAAGCAACATCATTTATTCTCCCTAAAAAAGCTTTAACACTTTTAAAAGCGGCTTTACCTTCAACTGATATCAACGTGTCAGTAGATTATAATGCAACCAGCGCATTCTTTAAGTTCGAAAATATCAATTTAGTGTGTCGTTTAATAGACGAACGTTATCCAGATTACGAGGCGGTAATTCCAACCAATAACCCTAATAAATTAATTATCGACAGAAGTCTGTTTTTAAACACACTTCGTAGGGTTGTAATTTTTGCCAATAAAACGACACATCAGGTAAGATTGAAAATTAGCGGAAGCGAGTTAAATATTTCTTCTGAAGATTTGGATTTTGCTAACGAAGCACATGAGCGTTTAAGTTGCCAATATGATGGTGAAGATCTTGAAATAGGCTTTAATGCACGCTTTTTGATCGAAATGTTAAGCAATCTAAGTGGTGATGAGGTGACTTTAGAACTTTCAACACCTAATAGAGCAGGACTTCTAATTCCGCAAACCAATGACGAAAATGAAGACGTTTTAATGTTGGTGATGCCGGTTATGCTAAATAATAGTTATTAAGAAAAAACTAATTTATTAGTTTTGATAAGAAAGTGGCTTGGTTTTTGACCGAGCCATTTTTGTTTTTAATCAACTAACACAAGCATGAAAATCTATAACAATCTCTCGAAATCACTGATTTTGCTCATCGCCCTATGTAGTATAGGCTTTTCATCCTGTAAAAAGGATAATCCAGATGAAGTCGTAAAAGGCCAGGCCAAGGTAAAAATGGTCAACGCATCGCAGGCCGACGTGCATCAGGATGTTTATTTAGATAATGAAAAACTAACCAGTGTAGCTTTAGCTTTTGGCGAAACCAGCGATTATGTAAAAATACCTTCAGGCAATAGAAGCGTTTCTTACGCCGGAACAAATAATACAACCACTGATACCTCGTTAAATTTTACACCATCTATTACCTATACTACTTTTTTGGTTACCAATAAAAAAGGAGAGTTGGAAATTGTAAGTTATGAGGATAATTTAAGTAATACAGAGGCCGATAAAGCCAAAGTAAAACTGATTAACCTGACGCCTAATTTTGCTACAGGCATCAATGTTATGGTACAGGGTGGTACCCAGTTTGTAAATGGACTGGCTTTTAAAGAAGCATCGAGCTATTTTACAGTAGATACGGGATTCAATTTAAGATATACGGTAGTCGGTTCTGGTAATGTTAAAACCATTGATAAAACGAGTTTAGAAGGCGGTAAAATTTATACGATTTGGTTCAGTGGTACTACAGCTGCAACATTAGAAGCACATATCATTACCGATAATTAATTTCAATGTTTAATATGCTTTCTGCTATCTTTACGTTTTATTAGCATCAGCGATTAATTATGAAAAACAAAGTATTGTTTCCTAAAATATTTCTTCTTCTTACACTTGCCATTTTAATCAGCTCATGCATCAAAAACGATAATTTAATTGAAGGTGATGCTAAAGTGCGATTTTTTCAAGCTGCTTCGACAGATACAACACAAACCTTCTATTTAAATGGAATCCAAATAGGAACACCCGTTGCTCACGGTACAAATACAAGTTATGTAGTCGTTGCAGGCGATGCTGCTTATAATATAACCACGCGAAATATAAATACTGGTGTTGATGTAGCTGCATTAGGAGATCAAACATTTAAAATCGGACAGAATTATTCTGTTTTTTATTATAAAGAAAAAACTGGCGATCCTGCAAAATTGAAAGTTTATACCGATGATGTAAAACCAGATCTTGATTCAGCTAAACTAACTTTTTTAAACCTTGGTTATACGCTAGGCTCTAGTGTTGTAATTACCGATAGCACAAATACTGCTAAACCTGTAGAATCTACAATTGCGTATGGAGCGATTAAAACTTTCAAGGTTAAAGTTAATAAAAACATGAAATTTGCCTTCAAATTAACTAGTCCTACTGCTACAAACCCTCCGCCTGCGGTATCACGCTTAGATTCTCTTAATATTAATAATGGTCGGGTTTACATTATATTATTTGATGGCGATAAAAAGGGCGAACTTAAAAATAGAATCATTTCATCCAACTAATTTTATTGCAATATACTAGCATTTAATCCCTTTCATATTCATACTTTTGCCCAAAATTAGATAAATGGAACTACTACAGCAGCTCATAGATTTTATTCTTCATATAGACGTACATTTAGCTGAAATTGTTAACGAATATCGTACCTGGACCTACCTCATTTTATTCCTGATCATTTTTGCCGAAACGGGGTTTGTGGTAACACCTTTCCTGCCCGGCGATTCATTGCTTTTTGCAATGGGCGCTTTAATTGCGGGCGAACATGAAACAGGTTTAAATATCTGGATTATGCTCATTATATTAATTGTAGCTGCAATTTTAGGAAATACCCTTAATTATAAACTCGGGAGTTTTTTAGGTGCAGGTGTGTTTAAAGAAAAGAACAAGATTTTAAAGCTTAAATATTATCATCAATCTCACGAATTTTTTGAGAAACATGGTGGTAAGGCCATTATGTTAAGCAGGTTTCTCCCAATTTTCAGAACCATTGCACCATTTGTAGCGGGAATAGCCAAAATGCCTTTCGGTCGTTTTACCTATTATAACATTGTTGGCGGAGTAGCCTGGATATTTGCATTATTGTTAGGGGGCTATCTATTAGGGCAAATCCCGGTAATTAAAAATAACTTCGAACTGGTTATTATTTTTATTGCTGTGGTAACTTTTGTTCCTGCCATCTGGGCAGCCATTAGAAGCCGTTTACAACCTAAAAAGATTGAAGCAATGATTGAAGGAGAGGATCCAAAGGCATAATTAAAGTTCCCTGCCAATGAGGGAACCATTTTGATATTTCCTTTCTACCTCTTCATTTTCTTTATTCTCTTCAGGTAATAATGATGTTTTAATCAGATTTTTAAGCACCGGCTGACCTGCATCAACCCAGGCAGAATACCAGAATGAACCCGTTTTTAATATGGCAGCACGCATTTGCTTTTCTACCATGTTATTCATTTTAGTATGGTAAGCTTTTGAATAGCCTGTAGCATATTGTTTCAATACGGTATGATTACGTTCAGAAAAGCTATACTTTTTGTCGGAAGGAAATGATGCGCTCAGTTCAGCTTCGAAAGTTAATACCGTATCAACTAAACTGTGCGTGTGTTTAAGTATTTTCCAGATTTCTAGCAATGGGTTTTCAATATAATCCGCCTGGCCAACAACAAAATTGTAATGGCTTGAATATAATTCGGGTAAACGGCTTTCCCAAAAAGCGTGGATGCCAACCTGATTGGTGAGTTGCCCGTTATGGTTGGCTGTAGTATGTAAAGGAACATGTGCATCGCCAATGTAATGGCCCAGGTCTGCAGAATATTTTAAAATCTTCACCGAATCACGCATTTTAAAAGCTTTAACTAAAGCATAATAACTACGCTGTACCTGCCAGGGAATAATGCCATCGGTATTCAGTTTTTTCAGGCCATATTTAGCCAGGGCATCATCCCATTTTTCGGGAATGCTATCAATATTTTTCTCGTAGTTTTCCACATCAAGGTAATGCCGTGGTGCTTCAAGGGTATCAGCATACCTGCGTTTATCGGGGTCGACAGCATGTTCGGTAATGTATTTGATATTCTTTTTATAGAAACCGATCATATCAGAAGGCAAAGTGAAAACAGCAAGGTTGTTTATCCTTTGATGCGCAAAGAAACCCCAGGAGGTGCAAAGAAATATAGGGATGATTAACGCGGTTAAAATCGTTAATCTTTTCATATATTGAAGATATGCAATTTTCTTGGTAACGCTCAGGGTTTCAAAGCAAAATATTATGCATTTTCCATTTTTTTCATATCCAGCTTTTTCATCTGCATAACCACTTCCATTACTCTTTTTGCTCTTTCGGGCACTGCCATAAGTTCGCCGATGTTTGATGGAACAATTTGCCATGAAAGTCCGAATTTATCTTTTAGCCATCCGCAAACGCTCTCTGTACCGCCATCATTTATGAAAGTATCCCAGTAATAGTTTATTTCGTCCTGATTATCGCAGTTTACCATCAGAGAAATCGCTTCATCGAATTTAAACTGCGGACCGCCATTAAGGCCCATAAATTTATTTCCATTTAATTCGAAAGTAACAACCATGGGTGTAACCTGCGTAATTTTAGAATCTTTAAAAACTGAACAATAGTATTTTGCTGCTGCTTCGGCTTGTCCGTCAAACCAAAGACATGTTACAAGTGGTTTTGCCATTTTATATATTTTTTTTGTTACTACAAGTTAGGCAAGATTTTTAGACGGTGTAAGGTTTAAAAGTGACGATTTAAGGGGGCGATTTCGACAATAATTTGCGCTTATATTCCCGAAATTTATGCTCCGAATTGTGCTAAATGATGATCCAGGTGTTTATAGAACATGTTGTTCCACTCCGTTTTTGCTAATGGGCCAAATGAATGTGATTCTTTGCCGTCGAAATAATCTTCGCCAAGCTGCTGGGTTTTGTTGATGTAATCGATTAAACGGGTCTTTTCTTTTTCGAAATCTCTATCACCTTTAATCATAAACTGTGGTGCCGTCTGGTTATTTTTAGGATAAGGTTTCTCGTTTACCACTTTGCTTTTAACTAATTTTTTCAGGATAAACTTCATTATTGGGCCTGGTTTTGGATGAATGTCATCATAAACCATTTCGTAAGTTACATTACAATGTGCCAGCATTTGTGCAACATTCATTTTGCCCCAAAGTTGAGTGGTAGCTGGAGTAAGCTGGTTAATTCTGTCAATAATTTCGCTAGTTACCGCGGGTTGGAAAATGTTCTTCATGGTTTGTTTTGTATCTGCTCGTGTGTAATTTTACTTTACTAAATATAAGAATGTATTTCTATTGGGTACAGAAAATTTTGCGAATGGGCTGAGGCAACGCGCTTACCACCCCTTGCCCCTCCTAAAATAGGAGGGAAGTAGGAAGTGCTGAGGCAAAGGTTAGTTCCTGTTGTTGGCGTTTGTAGTTTGAATCCTTTGGCTATACATTTTAATAGATGAAATAACTCTACTCTTTATTATAAGGATGTGCTGGTTAGGTGTTAGTATGAACCTTTTGACTGCGTATAATCTTAGTAGATAAATCAACTCCCCTCCTTATTTTCAAGGAGGGGTTGGGGGTGGTTTTTTATTTTTAAAATGATTTCTAATCGCTTCACATATCAGTTCTTCAGATTCAAAGACTTCAACATTATCAAATCTAATTACTTTAATTCCTTTGCTGTTTAAAAAGTCAGTTCGTTCTTTGTCGTATATTTCTGATGAATAATCATTATGACTATCACCATCAACTTCAATAGCCAGTTTTTCTGAAGGGCAGTAAAAATCCAAAATATAATTTCCGACACTA
>NZ_JBWKYI010000019.1:0-68062 GCF_059423705.1 Pedobacter sp. GW460-11-11-14-TSB4 | reverse complement strand
TTATGACTATCACCATCAACTTCAATAGCCAGTTTTTCTGAAGGGCAGTAAAAATCCAAAATATAATTTCCGACACTATGTTGGCGCCTGAATTTTTTGCCATCAAGTTTAGAATTTTGAAGATATTTCCACATGGTTGCCTCAGCAGGCGTAAGATTGTTCCTTAATTCCTTTCTATAATTTTTCAGGTATTTGATGTTATGGATCACCATGATTCAATATAACTATTTTTAAACTAATTTTTTGCTCGCTTACCACCCCTTGCCCCTCCTAAAACAGGAGGGGAGTAGGAAGTGCTGAGGCAAAGGTTAGTTCCTGTTGTTGGCGTTTGTAATTTGAATCCTTTGGCTATACATTTTAATAGATGAAATAACTCTACTCTTTATTATAAGGATGTGCTGGTTAGGTGTTAGTATGAACCTTTTGCTGCGTATAATCTTAGTAGATAAATCAACTCCCCTCCTTATTTTCAAGGAGGGCTTGGGGGTGGTTTTTTGTTGGATTGTATAGACATTAAATTAATTCGCTAATTTTACGGCAAATTTAGCCCATGGAATTATCTTGCCCGGTATCAGCAGAAAGAGTAAATGAAAATGTAGTGCGGATTATTGCCTTTATGGTCGCAGTAATTGCAATTGCTTGTGTTGTGTTTTCAAATTATTGGGCAATTGTTTTTCTGATCTTTGATTTTGCTTTAAGGGCATTTACATCGGGCAAATTGAGTTTGTTGAAATTTATCGCCGTTAAAATAGCCAATGCATTTTCACTTTCGCCGAAAATGAAAGACCTGGCCCCAAAAAAGTTCGCGGCAACCTTAGGCTTTGGATTTTGCCTTTTGATTACCGCGGTATTTTTATTCAATTATTATAATGCAGCGTTGATTTTTACTTCCATCATGACCATTTTCGCTTTGTTAGAAAGTTTATTTGCCATCTGTGTAGGTTGTTATATCTATTCTTTTTTACAGGTTTTCGCAAAAAAAGACAACGCTTAATTTATTGCTTTAAAGCTTCGCGTACTTTGGGTGCAATCTTGCTTCCGAATAACTCAATTGATTTCATCAAAGCTGCATGCGATGGACCACCTACATCCATGTGTGCAGAGAAACGCGTTAAACCAAAGGTTTCTTCCATGGCTAAAATCTTCTCCACCGATTCGTTTACATCGCCAATAATTAACGCACCGCTACTGCTCCGGCCAGCATCGAACTGATTGCGTTGATAAGGTGCCCAGCCGCGCGATTTGCCAATTCTGTTCATCTGTGCCGAATAAAGCGGGTAATAGTAATCGGCAACTTCACTGCTGTTTTCGCCAAATAAAGAATGCATGTGAACGCCAACTTCAAATTTATCCATATCATGTCCGTAAGCCTGATAAACTTTTTTATAGTAATCGAAAAGGGGCTTAAACTGTATGGGTTGACCGCCAATAATGGCAAACATTACCGGCAAACCTAATCTGCCAGCACGTTCTACTGATTCTGGTGTTCCACCAACGGCCACCCATATTTTTAAATTGTCATTTATAGCTCTTGGTAATACTTCCTGGTTATTCAATTCTGGCCTGAATTTGCCTTTCCAGGTGATTTTAGGTGCTGCATTTATTTTAAGGAGTAAATCTAACTTCTCTTCGTAAAGCTCGTCGTAATCTTGGAGGTTGTAGCCAAACAGGGGAAACGACTCAATAAAACTTCCCCGGCCAGCCATTAATTCGGCCCTGCCATTCGAAATTAAATCTATTGTGGCAAAATTTTGATACAATTTAACCGGATCGGAAGAACTTAAAACCGAAACGGCACTGCTTAGTTTAATATTTTTGGTTACGGTGGCTGCTGCAGCCAATATAATTTCAGGGCTCGATACCGCATAGTCAGGGCGATGATGTTCGCCAATGCCATAAAAATCTAAACCAACTTCGTCCATTAGTTTTATTTCTGCTATAATTTCCTGAAGTCTTTGCTGAGCGGGTTGAATTTCTCCCTTTGCATTGATCTGCAAATCGCCAAACATACCGATACCTAATTCCATCATGATAAATAATTTTAACAAAGTTAAGGGATATGGGCTAAGCCATTTTTGATGTATGGTAAGAAAAGTGAAGAAAATTATTAGTCGGTAAATTTTCCCAGCGTGGTTAAAATGGTTTTTAGCTCATGATTGGAATAATCGAAGTTTGTGGATTCGATTTTAAACTTTTTGCCATTTTGTAAAACAATACTAATGGAAGAATATCTTCTGCGTCCAAATGACTCATCATCAATAGCTTCTATTGTTTTAATTTCAGTCCACTTAAATTTCCCTAGTTTTAATAAGGTGATTTCATTTTCATCCGCTATGATGGCGTATTCCTCTTGCTTAGCTATTAAGTTTTTAAAAAAGAAAATTAGAAAGACAACCGGTATCGACATTGTAATTAATGTTGATTGAAGATAACTCAGGTCAAAGATAAATGTGAGATTAACTAAAAATAATGGGAACAAACCAAAAACATAAAGTAATGGTACTAAATTGCTGTTGTCTTTAACTTTTATCGATTTAATCATAAGAAATGATCGTTATTTTTACAGCTTCATCTAAATAAATGCATTATAAACACCATCTTCTTACTTATTCTTGAGTGTATCGAGGGTTTCTGGCTTGTTTATGGGGTTGTTGTAATAGGAAAACTATTAATTAATTTCCAGGGGCTTTCGTCTACTTGTTCAATCAAAGTTATCTCATTAAAACTTATTTCATGAGGTAATTTATAATTTTTTATCTGTTTGAAAATTTCATCAGTACACTGCGAATTTCTAGGGTGCATGAGCGTAATGTGAGGCAGCTGGAATCGTGGTGGGCTGATTATTCCTTTTAAGATAGAAGCCCTTAATTGGTCGAAATCATGATTATGGTTTTTACCGGGAATAAACACACCTTGCCCATTTTGGAACCGTTGAACAGCTTGAAGCTTAATTTTGATGGGATTGTTAAGTTTAATCGACACTATATTCGTTATAACCTTTTCCAACGCTTCAATTTCATCTTCCCTGCACAAAGTAATGTGGGCCGGAATTAAATGGTATTGAATGGGATTATACTCTGCCCTGATCTTCTCGATATTTTCGTTTTGTTCGGTGAGAAATAATGTAAGCTGGCGTCTGATTTTAGGCATAACCGAAGATAAAGTGAGCTGAACTGTTAATTTCCTAATTTAAGTATTCATTCTGATTTGAAAACGAAAGTTCTGTAGTTGTTGGCCTTTATAACCGAACGGTTAGCTCCTGATATGGTGCCAAAAGAATCCCAACTTGGTTACTAAAGCAATTGTAGTGGTTCTCATTTGTCACCAGAAGGAACAGAACTTTAGGAACCGATAAGCATTGGTATTGCTTTCCAAATAAAGAAAATGTATCGATCCTAATGGCAGGAAAGATTCTGAGACAAGCTCAGAATGACGTATCTGTAGAAACAAGTTCAGCATGACGATCTCTGGCCCAAAACTAACAACTGGTAACTGTAGCAATAAACTGGCAATTGAAAACTGCCAACCAGTTACTCGATCTTCTTTCCCTTCATGGCCGTAGAAATCGCTGCATCCATTACACGCTCAGCAAAGGGACGCGTAAATTCGTTCAGTTCATCTGCTCTTTTCAGAATGGTATCTTTTTCCTGCGTAGCTAAAGCGGTTCTGAGCGCTTCTATATGTACTTTGGTTTCTGCAATTTCGGTTTCTGTTAAATGCTCAGCATGTTTTTCGATAAAACGTTCGGCGGTGTAAAGCAATTGTTCGCCCTCGCTTCTCGCTTCAATAAGCATACGTTGTTCTACATCACTTTTAGCATGTTCTATACTATCCAGGAGCATTTTCTCCACGGTATCGTCACTTAAGCCATAACTTGGTGTAATTTCGATCTCCTGTTTAACGCCAGAGCGTAATTCTATCGCCTGAACGGTTAAAATTCCGTCGGCATTCAATAAAAAATTAATGTCTACTTTCGGCAAACCGGCAGGCATTGCAGGAATTCCCTTTAAGTCGAACTCGGCCAATTTTCTATTTTCTTTCACTAAATCGCGCTCGCCCTGATAAACAGAAATTTTCATATTTACCTGTCCATCTATTGAAGTGGTGTACTGGCGACCCGCTTTAGTTGGTACTTTGCTGTTGCGGGCAATAATTACATCCATCAGGCCACCCATGGTTTCGATACCCAAAGAAAGAGGGGTTACGTCTAACAACAAGATATCAGAGCGGTTTCCGGCCAGAACATCAGCCTGAATTGCTGCACCAAGTGCTACCACCTCATCAGGATTGATATTATCCTGTGGTTTTTTGCCGAAGAAATTTTCTACCGCCTGTTTTACATAAGGCGTACGGGTAGAGCCACCCACTAAAATCACTTCGTCTATATCGCTTGCCGATAGATCAGCATCGCTTAATGCATTTTTACATGCGGTTATGGTTTCTTCAACTTTTGCCGAAATTAACTGCTCAAAGGTTTGTTTATCCAATGTGCACCAGATTTCGCCAACCTGCTCGTTATATAAATTTTGGGTAGATAATGCTTTTTTAGCAGCCTCAGCTTGTAGGCGTAAGGTTTGCATCAAAATATTGTCTTGGGCAACTACGGCTACATCGAGGTTGTTTTTCTCCAGCCAGTAATTTAAAATGGCCCGGTCAAAATCGTCACCACCTAAATAGGTATTGCCGTTGGTCGCCAACACTTCAAATATTCCGTTCTGGATCTGTAAAATAGAAACATCAAATGTTCCACCGCCTAAATCGTAAACTGCAATGGTTTTTTGTTGTGTTGGATCTAAACCAATTCCGTATGCCAAACTTGCTGCAGTGGGTTCATTTACAATACGCATCACGTCCAGGCCGGCCAGTTTTCCGGCATCTCTTGTGGCCTGGCGCTGGCTATCATTAAAATATGCCGGAACAGTGATTACCGCTCTGTTGACAGGCGTTTTTAAAGCGTGTTCTGCTCTTGCTTTAAGCTCTTTCAAAATTTCTCCCGATAATTCGATGGGCGTATAAAAGCGGTCGCCGGCATGGATTTTTACCAATGCATCGCTATCGTCGTGTATAATTTTGTAAGAGAAAATATCTTTATGTTCGGCCACATCTTTATAAGAGCGGCCCAGTAATCTTTTTACCGAAAAAATGGTGTTTGAAGGATCGGTGGTTAAAAATTCTTTCGCCTCATTCCCCACAATGGCTTCGTTCTGGTTATTAAAATAAACCACTGATGGTACCAAAATCCCTTTACCTGCATCGTTAATTACCTGCGGATTTTTATCGGGATTGATAAAAGCCACCAAACTATTGGTTGTACCTAAATCTATTCCAACTATAATTTCTTCCTTCTGAAACGAACCTGTAGCAAGGTTAATCGATATTTTTGCCATGGGCACAAAAGTAAGCAAATGTTGTACTAAAATTGTTGAAATGTTGTAAAGTTGAAATGTTAAATAGATTAAATTTGATTTCTTTCAAATACGGTTAGTATTAGGTAATGAACGCTCCGGTAATTCTTTGGTTGCAGCAGCCCTGCTGTCCCTCCCGCCGATTGAAGGATCGGCTCCGTACCATCAGGTTTATTTAACGAGGGTGCTGTTACCCGAGCGAAATTCGTCACAGATAAAATTTACTCCCGAATCTATACTAATGTTATGTTCAATATAAAAAGGCGCATATAATGTCCAGTAAATTCTGCAGAAAAGCGCTGATTTGTCATTGTATGCTGCGTTAATCTGTGTGATCAGCGGGAAATGAATAGCCACTATAAAATTAACTTATCACTAGTGGTCTTTGAGACACAGACCACGGAATCAGAATCTATACTAATTTCTTCTTCAAGCCACTATACTTCGGACCTCAGACTCCCGACTTCGGACTCTCGACTAAAGACTCCGGACTACTTTTTATTCTTCTCTTCGATCCACAAACTCATGTATTTGGTGCTCTGTACCGTGTGATGATTTAGGATTTGTCCGAAAAAGTTATTTTGTCGGTGTGTAATTAAATTTGAAGCCAATCTTTCAACTTCTTTAATAAATGGATCGGCAAAATATTTTGCTGAATACCTTTGGTTAATAATCTGTACGCCATTTTGCTGTGCCATTTGCCATGTATTTTTATCCTGATAGAGTTTTACAGCTTCTTCGATAAAAAGGTCCAGATCATCTTCGATACTGCCGTTCCAATCTAAATCTCCTTTCATGGCTTCTGCACCAACGGATGTGGTAACCGACGGCGTACCCACCTGCATGGCATCAATAAATTTACCTTTTACACCCGCGCCAAACTGAATGGGGGCAAGTAATATTCGATGTTTAGCAATGGTATCTTTGGCATCTAGAGCCCTTCCCTTAATTAAAAACTTTTCGTTTTTGTTATCCAACTGCAACACTTTTTGCGATGCATAAGATCCGTATACATTTAAATTAACATTTGGAAGCCTTTTTCTGAGTGTAGGCCAGATTTTGGTTTTTAAAACCTGTACGGTGTTCCAGTTGGGTTCGTGAAGGAAATTGCCAATGAAAACAAAATCTGCCCGATCTTCAAAAGGGATCCAGTTTTCGATCGCCTGCTGATCGATTTCGTTTTCCAGAAAGGGTAAATAATAAATCAGCGACGAATCAATTTTGAACTGCGTTTTCAGGATATTCATTTCCACTTCAGAAATGATCAAAGATAAATCGCAGCGTAAAATGGAAGCAATTTCTCTCTTCGCCGTATCCGAGAATAAATCTAAGGCTTGTTTCTTCTTGTCGCTTTGCTGGCGGGCACTCCTCAGGCAGTGTAAATCTTCAGTATCTAAAATTCTAAGGGCATTTGGGCATTCCTGCTGAACCCTCCAGCCATATTGTTCTTCTACCATAAAACGGTCGAACAGCACTATTTCCGGATTTAATTCTTTCAGAAATACGTTGAAGCTTTCGTCGTTCAGTTTGATTTGTTGTTCAACAACGCTAGTCTTACTAAAATCAAAACTGAAATCGCTTTTTGATGCTGCCGATGCAAATGTGATTTGATAACCTTCAGACAGAAATAGATCAACCAACTGGACCATCCTTGTACCGGCTGCCGATGAAGTGGGCTCGGGCCAGACAAATCCAATAATCAATAATTTCTTAACACTTGTATTCATTTACCTGCAAAATAAGTTCTTTTTTTTCGGCTCCCGCAGATAAATCTGATTTTCGTGGAGTGAAATGTAAAACCTGCATCATCTTTTAAATCTGCGGGAGATATTAAACGTATCTGAAATATTCCTAATTTTGCAGTTCAATTACAAGCACTACATGTTAGGATTAAAATTATTGACAGACCCACGTTGGGCAAATATTGCGGAATCGAATTTAGAAGAAATTTTATCTGACCATGCCTGGTGCGAACAAAAAGCGGCAACCAATGCCATTACGTTAATCACTCAAAACTCTGAACATCAGGATCTGGTAGATGAATTAACTGCGATTGCCATTGAAGAGATGCAACATTTCCAGATGGTTATTGAAATTATAAAAAAACGTGGTTATACCTTAAGCCGCGAGCGGAAAGATGATTATGTAGGCCGTTTGGTGAAATTCAGTAAAAAAGACGGAAGCCGCAATATGGCTTTTATTGACAGGTTATTGTTTGCGGCAATGATTGAAGCCAGAAGTTGTGAGCGTTTCAGGGTGCTTTCGTTAAATATAAAAGATCAGGAACTGGCTAAATTTTATCATGAGCTAATGGTTTCTGAAGCCGGACATTATACTACATTTTTAAATTTTGCCCGTAAATATAGTACCGATGTGGATGTAGATAAACGCTGGAAGGAATGGTTAGATTTTGAAGGAGAACTGATCCAGAGTTTCGGAACGAGAGAAGCGATACACGGATAATTCAGTTTGCAATTTTCAGTTTTTCATAACCAACTGAAAACATGATTAATTGCGTTGAAGATCTTTAGTGATCCAATTTTCTGATGAACCTCGGGATAAGCTTTTTTCTAAATCTTTTTTATGGTAGTTGTATAACCAGAGTACAATATCCTGATAGCTGTTAATTCCTTTTTTCTGGTTGTTTAGTTTCAATAACCGATCAAAAGCTACGCTCATATATTTCGACATATCGGAATTATTTTTTAGCCAGAATTGGTTTTCGGTTTTAAAATCTGCTAATACTGTAGGAGCAATGCGCTCAAAAATCATTTGGTAATCGTTTGGGGATTTTACTCTGATTTCCCACAAAATACTGCGGAACATACAATAATAACCCGCATATTGGAAATTGATATCATCGCTTTTGATGGCCGTGATATAGCCTAATAAATTGGCTTCATCTTCTTTTGCAATACCTGTTTGATGTGCAATCTCATGGCAAATGGTAAAAGGTAAAATAAATGGAGGTAGATTCATATTAATGTTAGCCTCTCCACTTAATGGGTTGTAATAACCTTCAATGCCACTTTTTGCTACGTAACCGGCAAATAAACACGGTTTTACGCTGGTTATAGCATAGTTAAAAGCAGTATTCTGTTTAGCTTGTAGTTGATAGCTTAGCGCTGCTGTTTTTGATAGACCCGCAACCGAATATAACTTTGGCCTGCTATTCATACTATCTATCTTAAGCTTTAAGTGCGTAATCCTGATGAGAAAGTATTTTCCTAACGTTACCAGCTGGGCAGTGTTGTATTTTTCGTTGGCTATACCCAGTTTTGTTGCTATTGCTGGTCGCGAGTAGTTTAAGGCCCAGCTTAATTTGAAAACAAGATAAAGTACTAAAATAAGGTTGAGGCATTTAATCCCAATCTGTTTTAAGCTGATTGCTTTTGCCCGATACTTTTTGAAGGTTTTGAAAAAATACCACAATAAATATGCAACCAACAGGATGTAGAGTATATCGCCAATGGCGAAGGGGAAAGGGGAGCTTAAAAACCTTAGCAGTTTAGAAATTAACGGATAGAAGTTGTTGAAATAAATTTTTTCGGTTAAGTTTTCACTTAATCCGATCAGAAAAACTAAAAAAGCGGCTGTTGCAATGATAAACGTTTTAGAACGAACTAACTTTTTAAATGAGATCAAATCACTTGTAGATTATAAAAAACAATAATATGGCAAGCAACAGGAAGAGTAATATTTTTCTGAACCATCGCTGCTGTTCTGCTTTTCTAAGGTATCCATCTTTTTTTAATTCCCAAGAAAAAATAATTTCGATAAAAGTTATCGGCTCAAAGATAAAATCAAAAACTGAGTACGATTCTTTTGCTCTTTTTAATTCTTCTAATTTAACTTTTTGTTTGGACAGGTGTTTGGCCTGTTTGATTTTTGATTCATCAACCTTCCTTAAAATTAGCACTGATTGAGCTTCCTGTAAAGCTGTTTCATTCCATTCATCGGGAGCGCCTACAATTAACAGGAGTTCTTCCGTTGTTCTATCTTTTATGGGTGGGGTGAAAGGGGGCATAACAAGAAATCACCTTAGTTTCTATTGTCGCATATAGGTTAAGCTAAGCAAATCTATCTTGCAAAAGTTAGGCGTTTTCCGATCTGATCGGTCGTGAATTTGCCATTTTGATAAGCTAAATTTCCTGATACGAAAGTGTGGCTAATACTGGCCTGGAAGGTATCTCCATCAAAGGGGCTCCAGCCGCACTTATAGAAATTATTAAGTTTAGTTACTTTCCACGAATCTTTCAGGTTTACCAGGACTAAATCTGCCCAGTAGCCTTCACGGATGAAACCGCGTTTTTCGATATCAAAACAGATAGCCAGATTGTGCGCGGTTTTTTCGACAATTTTCTCCAGAGAGATTTTACCCTGTAGATGCATTTCCAGCAAAGCGGGCAATGCATGTTGCACTAACGGACCACCAGATGGCGCTTGTGAATAAGGCTGCTGTTTTTCTGCCAGTGTATGTGGGGCATGATCTGTTGCAATCACATCGATATAATTTTCAAGAACACCTCTGAGTACGCCTTTTTGATCATCTTCCGTTTTTACTGCAGGGTTCCATTTGATGAAATTTCCTTTCGAAGCATAATCCTGGTCATTAAACCAAAGGTGATGTACGCAAGCCTCAGCCGTAATTTTTTTGTCTTTTAGTGGCGTAATGTTATCAAATAAAGCAATTTCTTTTGCTGTAGAAATGTGGAGGATATGCAGACGCGTTTGATAAGTTTTTGCCAGTTCGACTGCTAGTGATGATGATTTATAACAAGCCTCCGCGCTTCGGATTAAAGGATGCATCTCTATCGTTAAATCTTCACCGTATTTGGCTTTAAATTCGGCCAGATTATGGCGAATGGTCGCTTCATCTTCGCAATGGGTAGCCACCAATATTGGTGCTTTGCTAAAAATGTTTTCTAAAGTTTTTTCGTTATCCACTAGCATATTCCCGGTTGATGAACCCATAAAAACTTTAATGCCGCAAACATTTTTAGGATCGGTTTTTAAAACTTCTTCAATATTGTCGTTACTGGCGCCCATGTAAAAGGAATAATTGGCCAATGAGGTTTGGGCAGCAATTTCGTATTTATCAGCTAATAAATCCTGTGTTAAAGTATTGGGCACAGTGTTGGGCATTTCCATAAAAGAGGTAATCCCGCCAGCTACAGCGGCCATACTTTCGGTAAAAATATCGGCTTTATGGGTTAAACCGGGCTCACGAAAATGGACCTGGTCATCAATCATTCCTGGTAAAAGGTATTGTCCTTCTGCATTAATTTCTTGTGCATCAGGTGCAGACAGATTTTGGCCGATTTTGGCTATCAATCCATCTTTTATCAATACATCGGCAACAATTTTTTGTCCTTCGTTTACAATTGTAGCGGCTTTTATCAGGTAAGTATTCATGGTTTCAAAGGTAGTAATTTAGTGTTAAGTAGCTAGTATCAGGTATCAAGATTTTGATACTGTGGAAAGGGGAAATTGAGTTTTTATGCTAAGTTTTGAGTTAAATAAACCTGATAAAGTGGAAATACTTTTTGGTGCAGGTCTTCGACAAGCTCAGACTGACCATCGCAAAAAGATTGAAACGATAGCAGGACTATCAGAACCGAAGAATTACTGAAATTGTTTTACTCCCAATTCTGATAAAACGAAGCTTCAATTCTGCATGGGATTGAAACCTTCTGCCTTACGCCTTCAAACCCTCAACCTTAATCACTATCTTTGTGCGCTATGGCAAAATCGTTCGAAGAATTTAAGTTAAACAGGCAAATTTTAAATGCAGTTGCCGATGCAGGTTATACCGTTGCCACACCGATACAGGAAAAAGCAATTGCGCCAGTATTATCTGGACAAGATATTTTTGGTATCGCCGAAACCGGTACCGGAAAAACCGCTGCTTTTGTTTTGCCCATTTTAATGCAGTTAAAATATGCTCAGGGCGACAATCCAAGAGCACTTATTTTATCTCCAACGCGCGAACTGGCGATGCAGATTGCAGAACAGGTAAAGTTATTTTCTACCTATACCGATTTACGTTCTTTAGTGATTTTTGGTGGAATAGGTCCGAAAACGCAGAAAGAGCAAATTGCAAAAGGCGTTGATATTTTAATTGCTACGCCCGGAAGATTCCTGGATTTATATTTGGCAGGTGATATTAATACGCAGAGCTTAAAATTTTTGGTGCTGGATGAAGCCGATAAAATGATGGATATGGGTTTTATTGGCTCAATTCACCGGATTTTGGAAATTGTACCGCGTAAACGCCAGAATTTGTTGTTCTCGGCTACAATGAGCGACCTGGTGCAGAAAATTGCCGGCGATTTCTTGAATAATCCGCTTGTGATTGAGGCATCTGCGCAAGCAACCCCTGCTGCAAACGTAACGCAGGCTTTGTATTACGTTCCGAATTTCAAAACGAAAATTAACCTATTGCAGCATTTGCTGAAGAATGATGAGGCTTTTAACCGCCTGATTATTTTCTGTAAAACCAAAACGGTTGCAGATAACATTTACAGTTTTATTGAACGCAGATATGGTGCTGAGCATGTTCGTGTAATCCACGCCAATAAAGGGCAAAATACCAGGATTAACTCTATCAATAGTTTCAAGGAAGGTAATGTCAGGGTTTTAGTGGCTACAGATGTGGCGAGTAGGGGCATTGATGTAAGTGATGTAAGTCATGTAATTAATTTTGATGTGCCGATCATTATCGAAGATTATGTACACCGTATCGGCCGTACCGGTAGGGCTTTTGCCAAAGGTGATGCGATTACCTTTGCCACCGATGCCGAAAAATATTATATCCGCAAGATTGAAAAATTAATCCGCCAATATATTCCTGTCGCCGAAATTCCGGAAGGTGTTTTTATTGATGAAACCCCTTACGAGGAACGTCAACATATTGCGAAGGAAATTGATATGCAGAAACGCAAGGATGATCCTGATTTTAAAGGAGCCTTCCATGAGAAAAAACATGCTGCGGCGATAGAGAAAAAGGTGAGGGAAAAAGCCAAAGCAAAAGCCGGCAAGCAGGTAAAGAGTTTTAAAAAAGGTAAAAAATTCGATAAGAAAAAGTAATGAAGCTAAGGATTACCCCTTTAAATATTGTTACATCGCTCGCTGTGGCATTTCTGGTGGCTAGTATTTTTCAAAGCAAACCGGCTGGTCAGCATTTTGACCTGAGTGCTTTTTACAAATTCATTTTAGGGTGTTTAATTCTGGTTACTTTTATTACCGATTTAATTTTCCGCTTCACTTTAAAAGATATTAAGCGTATTTGGATAATTGAGCTGATTTTCATCTTCATTGCCGCAGTACTCATGTTAATCCTGCAGAAGTTAGCGTAATTAAACCGTAAAAATATCTGTACAATTCTGATCTGTTCAATCTACTCATCTGTGTAATCAAATTAAATAAGCATCTTTGCATCCGGAAAAATTAGTCGGTTTATATCGGAGGAATCTGTTAAATCGATGAAATCAATATGAATATGAAAAAAGCAGAAATAAAAATAACTGTTGAGTTAGACGAAGGAAATAATCCCGATAATATACTTTGGGAGAGTACAGATGCAGGAAATGCTGATAAAGTGCCAGCAAAGGCAATGTTTTTATCAGTTTGGGACCATAATTATAAAAATACTTTAAAGATAGATCTTTGGACAAAAGATATGCCCGTTGACGAGATGAAACGTTTTTTCTACGAAACCTTGCAAACCATGGGCGATAGCTTTTTAAAAGCCACAAATGAAACTTTGATCGTTGAAGATTTACGCGATTATTGTGCCCATTTTGCTGATAAGATGGGGATTATTGAAGGGCAATAGTTCAGTCATTAGTCATTAGTCATTAGTCATTAGTCATTAGTCATTAGTCATTAGTCATTAGTCATTAGTCATTAGTCATTAAAAAATGCCAGACAAGGTAGCGATTAAACCATTACTTCCATTACAAACAATTAACCAATTTATCCAGTTAACCGATTAACCAAAAAGATGTTAGTATTAAATAAATTCAGGGCCTGGTTAGGCATTTTGTTATGCGTTATTGCAGGTTTCTGCCCGATATTAAAAGTGCCGATTAAAGGCAACTGGAACTTGTATCAATCTGATGCACGTTTGTTTATGATTACTTATGCCATTATCGCCATTTCAGTGTTGTTTCTGTTTATTAGAAAAGTAGGGGCATTTAGGTTTATGAGTTTTGTAATGGCTATTTGGTACGTTTTAGCGGTGGTTGCTGTTTATTTTACCGCAAATAATTATACTAAATATGGCTTCGCCAATAAACTTATCGGTAAAGTTGTTCATTTCCAATGGGGATGGATCGTACTTTTAGTTGGCGTAATATTGATGCTTTTTAGTGTTAAACGCGGAGAGAAGATTAGCGCCTAAGCCTTTTCGTGCAACTGAGAGGTGAGTTTTGAAACCTCGTATCCCTTTGCCTTACACCTGGCTACAATTTCATCATGGGTTTTCTTCGGCATAGTCTGATTACGGCTCATGATGAACAAAAATTTGTGATCGGGGTGTCCTACCACCACATAAGAGTAATCATCTGCCAGTTCAATGATCCAGTAATCAACCTTTATCGGCCAAATAAACTGTGCCTGTAACTCTCCTTTATCTCCTTCTTCTGATGGATACATTTTAGAATTCCTGGAATAAACTTTATCATCGCCCGGTTTTTTATAGGTAGTTAAAACATTATAATAACCATCCTTATTCAAAGTGTATTTAGTAGTGGTTTCACGGCTCCCTTTATCAAAAATGGTAGGAATAGAATATAATGAGTACCAGGTTCCCGAATATTTTTTTAAATCTAATTTAGCCACAGGAATATTTTTTTCCATTGGCAGGTGAGTTAAAAAAATAAACAGGAATAAGCAGACCGTTTTCATAATATCAGGAGTTTTGATATGATTTACGAAACGGATAAAAAAACAGATTTTTTAGAATTTATTTTTTGCTTTCCAGATGAAGCCATCGAGCACATAATGTGTAGCTTGTGGTAAAGCTAGAAGTGGAACCAGCAGCGATAATAATTCCGTGTTGGTAACCTGCGGTAAGCCGGAAAAAAGTTTGAAAACCGATTGATGTTCTTTCCATACCAAGCCATCCCAAAGGCCTTCTTCCATGTACGCGAAAAGTACGAGAATCAATAAGAAATATAATATTCCGAATTTTCCGAAACAGAGATCCATGATTTTATTCTTAGCGGTTTGGCCTCCGATTTTTTTCTTTTCAAAAAACCAGACCAATGCCATATACGGAATACCATGCGAAATTACGTTTAAGGTAGTAAAGGCCATATCACCATTAAAATAAACGATACCGAAATACCAGGATAAAAATGTTCCGATTACGATTAAGTTGCGCGGAATATTAATCCACTTTTTGTTAATGATGAATAAAATTTCTTTGACGATATAAATGGCGATAATTAAGATGTACACCATGCTGGAGTATGTTAATAGCATATCGTTCTTAAAAGTAAAGAAATCGCCTTCTACAAACCAGTTGAAATTTCGCCCGCTGTTTAAATGCCAGAAAAGCAAAGGATATAAAGTTGCGGTATAAATGGCAATTTTATCAATAGTTGTTAACAGCCTGGTTGATTTTTCGTTACGGGAATACAGGCGCATAAAGCCATATTGCTGCCTGATAAAATGATAAACGGCCAAATAAGCCAGGATTCTCCAAAACCATAAACCATCAAAACGATAGAGCATAACACCTATAACATAACAGGCCAACGGAATAGAGATGAGCAATGTATACTGCTTTTTGAAATTACCCCGATTAAAATAGGTTCGGTATAAGGTGCTGTAAACATGTGCAACATCAATAAAAACAATTAAAAATACCCAATAGGCTAATGGAATACCTGTTGCGTTTTGAAACTGATCTGGAAAAAGTAAAACCAGCAATAAAGAGAGAAATGCCGGCGATATAATAAAAATAATATCAGTCCATGCCGAGTGAAGCCAGGGTTGGGTTGGTTTATGAGATAACATTTAAAACCTGTTTTGCTGCGTTTACGCCTTGATGAAAAGCTTCTTCAAATATAGAAACCCCACTCAGATCGCTGTGGGCAAAGAAAATTTTATGATCTATTGGTGCTCTGGCTTTTGCCAGGTTTTCACTCCAAACAAAATCTGTTGTAGGTGCAATCATCCCATGCCCCCAAACCCAGAAATCTATATTTTCAATAGCCGCTGTAATTCCCGGATGAATCATTTCCAATTCAGGAACAACAATATCAAGCCATTGTTCGTAACTCCTGGTATATGCAGCTAAGCGTGCAATTGCCGGTTCAAAATCGCACAGCGGCAGATAATAAGTAATTACTTTTTTATTCTCCGTGAGTTTTAAATGCTGCTGGGCCGAATTTACATAGCCAACAGATGCTGTATTATAGGCAACATTATCCCAGCAAAGATTAATACCTTTTGATTCCGGTAATTCGTTGATGGTAATATTTGCGATTAGCCAGGGCGAATAACTAAAAGACTGATAATTTATATGGCGGTTAAAGTTTTGGAGTAAACGGTTGTTTACAAATTGGGGTGCGCATAAAATAATCTTTGCAGCTGTTATTTCTTCGGTGATATTGGCTTGCATATTGAATATGGAAACAGTTATATCTCCATTGGCCAGCGATTTTAAACCATAACATAAGGTTGAGGTTTTGATATGATCTTTAAGCTGACTGGCAAGTTGTTTCATGATCCAGCCATTGCCTTCTGGCCAGGTGATTATGGCATTTTGTTCTGCATTTGCAGCTTTTCCTCTACGCGAAGCAAAATAGTGCAAACCAGCCCAGGCTGATATTTTATCTGTTTTCTGACCATAATCATCTTTGCAGGCATAATTCAAATACCATAGGAGATATTTCGAATCGTATCCTTTTTCTTCGAGATAGGCCTGAAAAGAAATCTTATCCAGTTTTCTGTAATTTGGATCGCTTGATGATGAACTTAACGGAATATTGAACAGGAACTTTCCATCGTTCCCTTTGGTATTTTTTAACTGATCTACCTCCAGTAAAAAACGCTTGATTTGTTCTTTATCGCTTGCAGGGACACCAAAATCTGGCACCAAACCTTCCTGCCACTCGCCATTAATCAGTAACCTTTCCTCCGGATCGAAAGTCAGGTAATAATCGTTGTAGTAGGGGAGTTCGTTTTCGAAGTGGGTGATGACATTAATTTCCTGCAAAAAATCGATAAGCAGATGATCATCATTGTTTGCGACAGTAATATAATGGGCGCCTAGAGGGTATGAGGATATATTATTGGTGCCAAAATAAGAATTTCCACCAGTATGATTTTCCAGTTCCAGAATCTCGAAATCTGTTTCTCCATTCTTTTTTAACCACCTGCCAGCTGATAAACCCGAGATTCCACCGCCGATAATTAGTGTTTTTACCTTTCTTGTTTTACTTGAGGGGGCTAGCTTGATCTTATCGCGTAAAATATGACCAGCTTTTGCATTCGGTCCCTGTAAAGTTCCTTTGATATTGTATTTGGTAGATCTGATTTTTTTATAACAGCTATTCAAAAAAATACCGCCAGTAATCAGGCCTATCCTCAAAAGAAAAGCACGTCGTTTTAAATATGCCGATAAATCATCTTTATAAAACGTTTGCCCACTCATCTTCGAAATATTTCACCAAAATCTGATTATTTAATTTATTTACATCAGTTTCTACCCTTGCCATATCTTTTGGAAAGAAGAGCATCAGGTCTAAACTTTCTTTCGAAACGAACCTTAAACTAGGTAAGTATTGCTGCGGTTTTTTGTAAACATTATCCGGATCGGTAGCCATAATGTAACCCCACTCGCCGAAAGAGGGCACATAATTGTGATACGGAATGGTTTTTAAACCCACACTTTCAAGGGTTTTGTTTACCGTCCAAAAAGATTTTGGCGCAACGTAAGGTGAAGTAGATTGGACAACCATTAAACCTTTAGGAGCAAGTATGCCCTTAACCAGTTTATAAAAAGCGTTGGTATATAACTTGCCAACGGCATAATTTGAAGGGTCTGGGAAATCGATTACAATGAAGTCGAATTTTTTATGCTGTGCTTTAATCCAGCTAAAGGCATCGGCATTAATTACTTTTACCTTAGGCGATAAGAGTGCGTTTTTATTTAAACCTAAAAGAATCTTGTTCGATTGAAAAAGGCTCGTCATCCCTTTGTCCAGGTCTACCAATATTACCGAATCTACATTAGGGTATTTTAGTATTTCCCGAACTGCAAGTCCATCTCCACCGCCCATTACCAGTACATGTTTTGCAAAAGGTAATGCCTGCAGTCCAGGATGTACCAATGCCTCGTGATACCGGTACTCATCATCAGAGCTAAACTGAAGATTTCCGTTTAAGAAAAGTCGTAAAACTTTATTTTTTTTAGTCAGGATTATGCGTTGATAAGGCGTGCTTTTCGAATATATGATGGTATCGCTATAGGTCTGACTTTCGGAGAAACTTGTAATTTTATCTGCATAAACAAAACCTGCCAACAGCAAAATAATACTGATAACGGACGCACTTTGTAAGTATTTGGAAGCCCTGATTTCTTTTTTGAAACTTAAGCATACAATTAAAGCCACTGCCACATTGAGCATCCCGAACAGATAAGCGGTTTTAACCAGTCCTAAATGGGGGATAAGCAGGAGTGGGAAAATGAGTGAGGCCAGTAGCGCGCCGATATAGTCGAATGTAAAAACCTTCGAAACCAGATCTTTAAATTCATAACGATCTTTAAGGATGCGCATCAACAGTGGGATTTCTAAACCCACAAGGATACCGGTCAGACTCACAAAGCCATACAACACAATTCGGAATGAAGCAATGCTTTCAAAAACGAGGAATAAAACCGTTGAGCTAAAACCCCCAACCAGGCCGACTAAAATTTCGATCTGAATAAACCACGAAAGGATATTTTTTTCGAAATACTTAGATATCCACGAGCCTATACCCATAGAAAAAAGGTAAACGCCAATGATGGTGGAGAATTGGGTAACTGAATCGCCAAGTAAATAGCTGGCCAGTGTACCCGCAATCAACTCGTATATAAGCCCGCAGGTTGCAACAACAAAAACAGAAATTAATAAAAGTGCCGGTAGCTTTTTGTTCATGCTAACTATGAATGGCTGAACTTATAATAATTGCTATTGCAATAATAAAAGCTGCAAAAACGATTGCCAATGCTAGATTTTGCTTTTCCAGTATCTCTTTCCAAAGGTTTTCTGGTGTAATTTTTTCAATAATCCAGAAAGCAATAAAAAGAACAATGATGCCCAATACGGAATAAACCAGTGATGCAATAATGTACTTGATGTTAATTAATTCATTTAAACTCATAATGTTCTTATTTATGGTAAAATCTATTTATGTGACCTGAATGACTTTTATTGCCATTAAATTCTGTGTTTTTTTCTGCTTTATCTGGAAAATAAGCATGCCCCTTTAAACCACTGTAGCCATAAAAACCTATAACAGCCAACAATACGATCAGGTAATATTTTATCGGTTTCAAATTCATTTATTCTCCGTTTACAAAAGGTGAAAAATCGCTGTTATTCCATCTTCTTTTTTCATAATCTCGCATTAAAAGCCAGCAGATTGCCGGAAAAATACAAAGCAATAATAGGGTGGTTACCGTATTGCCCCACATGGTTACATTGCTCACCGCTTTGATGTAAAGGTTATTTCTAAATATATCGCCTGATGATGGATACACATTTAAATGGTATTTTCCCTTAGGTATTTCTGATAGTGTAATCGATTCTCTTGTCGAACCCTCCGACCAGCTTTCGCCATCTTCAGTACCGTGATAATATTCGATCCCCTTGCTTACTTCCCAGGTTTTGTTATCGCTTTCATTAACCAATACAATGGTGGTTTCGAGCCAGTTATTATCAACTGCTGATGCAATTTCGAATTCAATATTTGATGATTCATCATCAAGCGTAAAAGATGGCGTAATAAATGATTTGAAAGTATCAGGACCACCTTTCGTATCGTAGACAATTAAAAAATCATCATTGATCAGCTCTTTTTCAGGTTTTACCAGGTTAAACAATAGATGGAAAACCAGGACTAAAACAATAGCTACACCGGATATATTTAACGAGGCTGTCCACCTTTCAAAAGCTTTTGATGGCTGGTTTGCACCAATACCAATTTGCTCGGGTAGGTCGTTTTTATCAATGTTGAATGCATTTGCAATCACTTCAGCATCTAGATATTCGCCAATGTAATAGTCGGTTTGGTGGCTGGTTTTGCCAACCTCCTTTACCACCATAAAAGGCGGGGCGATATACTCGGTAGCTTTAACCTTTTCATTCACTACATCCCAATCCACTTCACCAAGCATAGCGGTGACTACAGGTGTATATCTATTGAAAAGTTTGTACTCCACATCTTTATAACCAATACTTAACCCATACGATATAGGTTCTTTAAAGTCTGGAAGAAAATCTTTGCTGGCAATAAAATTCCAATGCCCATCGAATTCGGATAAGGTAACGTAACCTTTATCATGGCTGGTTAAGATATATTCCCTCCAATGGTAATCCGTTCCTGCTTCTTTTTTTTCGAGATAAGCAATTACCTTGAATGCTGTACCATGAATATTTCCTGTTGAGCCCAGTTTTAATACCAAAACTTTTTCAGGTTGATCTAATTTTCTATTCAACCTTGTTTCTGTCCTGGTAAAAATACGCAGGTAGGAAAAACAAGATGGGCAGACGATGTACTCGCTTTTAGCTGGCTCATAAAGCACAATATCTTGTTTGCAAATCGAACAAGTAATGGTCTCTGATAATTTAAAAAATGATTTTACTGAATTCTCCATTAGCGAACAACTTCAGTTTTTTGTATTTCTATACCCTCAAAAAATTGGAGTACAGCTTCATAAATATCTTTAACCTTTTGGGTATTGTCTTTTTGGTAGTTTGATAAAAAGATATCAAAAGTTGCCAGTTTAAACTCCGGCCATGTATGGATAGACAGATGCGATTCTGTTAAACAGATTACAGCCGTAAAACCCCCATTTGGAAAATCGTGATAAACCTCGCCAACTTTTTCCAGCGTATTTGACTTAATTAAGCTGTTAAATAGTGCTTTACAATCGTGAAAAGAAGAAAGTTGTTCAGTTTTTTCAGACGAGAACTCTGATAAAATATGTAAGCCAGGATTGTAGTTCATTGAGCGTTTGATATCTTCCAAAAATATAAATTATTTTAGATGTAAGAAGATTTTAAGAAGAGAATTTAAAATGGGCTGTCTGCGGTAAAATAATCGTCGGTATCATCTTCCAATGGAATGTAGATTCTTTCCCATTCATTGCCATCAACAACTTCCCAGGTGTGCCCTTCTCCGGCCGTATCATTGGCAATGAGGATAATGCCCGGCTCGATGATAAAAGTATCGCCATTACTTACTGTAAACCGGAGTTTGCCCTTGAGGGTAATTACATATTGACGCCTTGGTGCAGGGTGGGGGATTTTCTCTAAAGTTGATACATCGGTTTGAGCGAAAAAATAATTCGCATTAATATGCTGACGGATTGGGATTGTACCCGTTTCAAAGGCACATTTGTCACCTTCAATATTAATTAAGCGGATGGCTTTTATGTAATTTTTGGTTTCGGCTTGATCTGTATTCATCTGCAAAAAAAAGTATGTTTTTAAAATTTTAATTCGGTTTGTCCTTTTTGGGCAATTTCACGTTCGTGTTGTAGCAGCCATTGTTTACGCCATAAACCACCTGCATAACCAACCAGTTTACCATTACTGCCAATTACCCTATGGCATGGCACTATAATGGCGATATTGTTTTTTCCGTTTGCAGCAGCGATAGCCCGTATGGCTAGTGGATGGTGAGCAGAAAATTTGGCGTAGGAAGTGGTTTCGCCAAAAGGTATGGTTAATAAATGCTGCCAAACCTCCTGTTGAAATTCGGTTCCTTTTTGTTTCATCGGGAAATCGAAATCCTTTAAATCGCCCTTAAAATAATCCTTTAACTGATTGGCTACCTTTACCGTAAGTTCGTTTTCTGGTAATCCTGAGATGTCTTTCTCGGCAAAAGTAACTACATGCACAAATTCATCATCAGCTAAGATGGTTATTTTGCCAACCGGCGATGTTATAACTGATGCGTAGTTCATGTTTTTTTACCCCAGATTTTCACAAATAAACACAGATTTTTTAGTTAAAAGATAACTACTTAAAAAAACAGCTGTATCTAACACTTTTATCGGTTTTCTGTGTTTCTGTGGCTTATCTATAAACAAAATTACAACAATACAACAATTTAAGCGTGCAATATTTATCAATAAAAGTATCTTTGCGGTTATGCAATTGGCCAAAGAGGTTAAATATTTAATTCACAAGGAAGTATTGTTAGAGTGGCGCTCCAAATATACCATTAACGGTGTATTGCTCTATGTGGTTTCGACCATTTTTACCTGTTACCTCTCTTTTGTTAGCCTGGGCGATAAACTAACATGGAATGCCTTATTTTGGATCATCATGCTTTTTGCCTCCATTAATGGCGTATCGAAGAGTTTTTTGCAGGAAACTAAAGGCCAGCAGTTGTATAGTTATATCTTGGCAAGTCCTGCAGCGGTGTTAATCTCTAAAACAGTTTACAATACGCTTCTGATGTTGGTGCTCACCACAATTGCCTTAGGTTTTTATACACTGGTTTTCGATTCTTTTACCCCACCCGATTTAGCAATGTATTACGTTGCCGTGGTGCTGGGCAGTATCAGTTTTTCTACAGTATTTACAATGGTTTCGGCCATAGCAAGTAAAGCTGGTAACGGTGGAATGTTGATGGCGATTTTAAGCTTCCCAATTATTATTCCGGTGCTGATTTTATTAATTAAACTGGCTAAAAATGCTGTTGATGGCTTGCCATGGGAGAATAGTTACGATGAAATAGCGATGTTACTCGTGGTGAATGTACTGATGGTGGCAACGTCTTTATTGTTATTTCCTTACCTTTGGAGGGATTAAAAATGGAAGATGGAAAATGGATGATGGAATGAAAAAGCAACGATTCCCTCAGCCATTCAAAACTCAATAATTAAATAAACGTATGAATAAAACTTGGTGGAAAATTTTAGGTTCAGTTTTGGTGATTTATACTGCGATAGCGGGTTTGTTACTTGGTGTGCCACATCTGGCTATTTTGAACGAAACCATCCGTAATCTGTATTTCCATGTTCCGATGTGGTTTGCCATGATTGTCCTTTTTTCGATCTCTGTTTTTTACAGCGTAAAATCGTTGAGTACCAAAAGTGAAATCGACGATATTAAAGCGGTAGAGAGTGTAAATGCCGGGATTGTTTTTGGTGTTTTAGGTTTAGTAACAGGTGCCATCTGGGCTAAATATACCTGGGGGCAGTTTTGGAGTTTCGATCCTAAACAAAATTTTGCCGCCATTTCCATTTTGCTCTACTTTGCTTACCTTATTTTGCGTAATGCAATAGATGAGGAACAGAAAAGAGCTAAGATTTCGGCCATTTACAATATTTTTGCCTTCCCGATGATGGTGGTATTACTTTTTGTTTTACCCCGGTTAAAAGACTCCCTACACCCGGGTAACGGTGGTAATCCTGGCTTTAACAGTTACGATTTAGATAGCCGCATGCGGATGGTATTTTATCCTGCATGTTTGGGTTGGATATTAATTGGTTACTGGGTTTATACCATCCGTTTCAGAATACGTACTATAGAAAACAAACAACAACATAACTAAAATGAAGAAGATATTTTTCTCCCTGATATTAATGATGACAGCCCTGCAGTTATTTGCGCAGGATAATGGTGTAGAAATGGCTGATAGCCTTCGGAGCAATGGAAAGATATATGTTGTGGTAATCTGTATTGTGATTATCCTTGTCGGTTTGCTGGCCTATCTGTTCTCTATAGATAAGAGATTAAAGAAAATCGAAAAAGAAAACCAAACTGATAAATAATAGCGTAAACAAGAATTTTTGCTAAAATCCTAGTTGATTTTTAAAATGGATAAAAGTGCTATTTTAGAAGGATAAAAGATGCAATTATCGAAATTTATCTTGTTTATCTCGTTGTAATAGAGGTTTTTGCCGATTCAGAAATCCCTAATTAAAAATACAAACCAGTACATAACCAAAATACCTACATCACAGTATTGTTTTTTGGTAATTTATTGATCAAGTTTGGTTAGTTATAAATTAAATCAACGGGACGATTTAGATTAACTTTAAGAAGGTGATCAATACAATTGGTCACTTTTTTTTATGCCTTATTTTTGGTGTAAAACCCGTAATGAACCCAATTTTAAACCCGTTGAATTTTTTCTTTCTTAATTGCGCTTGCAAAACCTGGTTTTAAATATTTTTTTTATACTTTTTTTTAAATCATAATACGCCATAAAAAGCCGGTTAAAACGCTGCTTTAATCAAAGTATTGTTTTGTTATATCTGCCTTTAAATATGTTTAAATATTGTTTTTGTACATTCCCCCAAAACGGTATAAAATGGCCTTAACAGCCAAAATAAGGTGGTGTTTGCTTTACACTAAGTCTTTTTTCATTTGGATATGTGCGGTTTTTTTAGGCAATTTTGCAGCGAAAACTTATTCATAAAAAAAATAAATAATGGCTAATCTAGCAGACGAGAACAAGTTCTTTGCAGATGTTTGTAAGAACTTTGACAGTGCGGCTCAATTCACCAATCATCCAGAAGGTTTATTGAACCAGATTAAAACATGTAATAGTGTGTATCGTTTCCAGTTCCCAATCCGCCGCGGAAACGGTTTTGAAGTAATTGATGCCTGGCGTGTAGAACACTCTCACCACATGAGCCCTACCAAGGGTGGTATCCGTTACAGTGAAATGGTAAACGAAGATGAGGTTATGGCCCTTGCTGCCTTAATGACTTACAAGTGTGCCATTGTTAACGTTCCATTTGGTGGCGCAAAAGGTGGTATTAAAATTAATACTAAACAGTACAGTGTTGCCGAGTTAGAAACCATCACCCGCCGTTATACTACAGAATTAATTAAGAAAAACTTTATTGGCCCCGGTATTGATGTTCCTGCTCCTGATTATGGATCGGGTGAACGCGAAATGAGCTGGATTGCTGATACTTATATGACCATGAATCCTGGTCAGTTAGATGCTCTAGGTTGTGTAACGGGTAAACCAATTGCTTTACATGGTATCCGTGGCCGTAAAGAAGCCACCGGACGTGGTGTTGCCTATGCCGTACGCGAATGTGTAGAAGTGGCAGAAGATATGGCTAAAATTGGTTTTAAAGCTGGTTTAGGCGATAAAAGGGTAATTGTTCAGGGTTTAGGTAATGTGGGTTACCACTCGGCTAAATTCTTAGCAGAATTTGGCGCTACCATTGTAGGTTTATGCGAATTTGAGGGTGCCATTTACAATCCTAACGGATTAAATGTTGATGAAGTTTTTGCACACCGTAAAAACACAGGTTCAATTTTAGGTTTCCCGGGCGCTAAAGACTTTAAAAACTCGATGGAAGGTTTAGAGCAAGATTGCGATATCATTGTTCCTGCTGCTTTAGAAAACCAATTCACTGAGCTTAATATCCGTAATATCAAAGCGAAAATTATTGCTGAAGGTGCAAATGGTCCAACTACACCAGAAGCCGAAACCATATTTACCGAAATGGGTGGTATCATCATTCCTGATATGTATTGTAATGCAGGTGGTGTTACGGTTTCTTATTTCGAATGGTTGAAAAACCTTTCTCACGTGGCTTTTGGTCGTATGGAGAACCGTTATGCAGCCAATTCAAATGCCAATCTAATTAATACTTTAGAAAACTTAACGGGTAAAACGATCCTTCCTGAGCATCGTTTAATGATTGTTAAAGGGGCGTCTGAAATGGAACTGGTAAACTCTGGTTTAGAAGATACCATGATTCATTCTTATCACGAAATCCGCGAAACATTAATGAACAAACCAGCAACCCAAACATTAAGAACAGCTGCTTTTGTAAATTCAATTGATAAAATTGCAGTTTCTTACATGAACCTGGGCGTTTGGCCATAATACTCTTAGCTAGTCATCCTGAGCTTGCCGAAGGATAATGATCTAAATCAAAGCCCTACAGGATTTAAAACTGCAGGGCTTTTTTGTGCCCAAATCATTATTACCATTTAGGTTTGGTGGCTCCGCAGACCAAAGAGAATAAAATTGGCCATTGTCATCCTGGGCCTGTCGAAGGATAATATTGATATTATGAGGTTTCCGTAATTTTTTTTGGAAATGACGGGCCTGTGGTTCTTGGAAGGCGCCAGTCCTGCTTTACGCTTTATCCCGATGAAACCTGTGAAACAAGCAAGCACACCATAAAAAGCAAAAAAAACAGTGCTTTAAATCGGGATGTTCGCTCCAATCAGGTTTAGGAACAAGGGTTTGTGCACCTTGCAACCCGGCAAAAGAAATACTGCCGTGTCTCTTTAGCCCCCTGCCCGAAGCAGGCGGGCGGGTGAAGCGTTACCCTGTAGCAACGAGGCATGAGGAAGCGAAGCGTAAAAGCGCAAAACGGAATGAAACTTTTTGTTTTGTACTGGCCCTGTGCTTCGTAAATCTCCTTAAATCTGCGGGAAATACACTACCTACTTGCCGGCGTACCAACTGAGAAGTTAAAATTTAACGAACTATTGAAGCCATTTCTAAACGTTTTTAAAAGCTGGATCAAGGCGTTGGCATCTTCATTTAAAAATAAAAGTTCCGACTCCAGTTTGATTTTGTCTTTGCCTATACTTTTTGCTTTGATTTCCAACTGACTAAAAGTAGCCAGTTTATCTGCAATTAAGGGCATTGGTGTTTGTTTAATCAACTTTTTTAAATCTGCTTTAAAATAAAAGAAATCGTCGGATGATTCCCTTTTTTGATCGGGTTGAATGCTTGGCAGAGTACTCAATTGAACATGACCATTATTGCCTTTAAAGTAAACCTGGTACAATGGAATCATAGCACTGCTGATCTTTCCGGTAGATTGATCCAATGCGCCCAGCGATTTGAGATAATTACCCACTGCTTTATCATCAGCGCTTAGATTGATAACAATTGAAGGAATCTTCCGGTCCTGGAGTATTTTTTTCTCCACCTGCTCAAAATCATCATTGTATTCGTAGCCTACAATGGTATCTATCTGCGTAATGGTATTTGTCCACTCAAAATCCACGTAATCTTTGTAAAACCTGAAAAAATTATATTTCGAAAGGAGGGAAGGGCTTACGGTCTGATTTTGCTGAGGTGACTGGGCTTTAAATTTGGCGTTTAGCCACATGCTTACCGTACTTTCCGGATTTAGCGCCCGGTGCTGCGGCTTCGCGGCTGGTTCGATCATCTTATTGATAAATTCATTGCTGAAATTAATTTTTCCGTCAGTAAAATTAATTTTGCTAAAGTTTTCAATGTTTTGAAACGAAACATGATCGGAAAGATTTACCAGTTCTTTAAACTGGCTATCGCCAACTTTAATCATGTTTTTGCGGTTCAGTATTTCGGTCAGAACAGTTTTAACCTGTTCTTTTTGTGGTGTATAGGCTAACGCGACAGTTGTTTTGTTAAATAAGATACAAAGGGTCGAATCTTTGGATTGAAAGAAATTACTATCTGTTTTAATCAATGGCAAAGCAGATTTCTTTTGGATAAAACGGTTAAACGCTGCAGCATCTGCTATTTCAAAGCTCGAGAAAAAGGTAGTTTTTGCCTTTCCTTTTAAACCATACAGGTAAATGTTTGCCGGGATTTTCAATCCAGTGTTTAAATCATCTACCTTTTCCTTAATCCCTTTTTTATCTGCTCCAGCATATTGATTTGGATGTTTGATATAACTCAGCGCAATGGTTTTGTACAGTTCGTCAACATTTATTTTGAGTAAGGCATTCGTCGAAACAGGGATAGATACATTATTGGCCTGGATTTGTCTGTACTTGAAAAAGCCGAAATAACAAATAAGCAGCAATATTACTATCGCTGCTGTTATTTTTAAAAATTTCTTCATAGAAAAGGTTAACTGTTTAAGTGGGTTAACTGTATACGGCCAACTGATAATTGCCAGCTAAACTACTTAGCTGCATTTTCAATTAGCGAAAACAAGTATTTCAATGCATTTTCATGTCCGTTCGGAATCTCTGCACTAATATCAGCTGAAACCAATCTGCCCTTAATCGGGTTCGATTTCATGTAAACATTACCCATTTTTTCTAAAGTGCTGTTAAATTTCTTAGCGGTTTCTTCTCCACCAATTTCCGAATCCGGCACTTTGCCTACCAGGTTTTTGGCATTAAACAGAAAACTGAAATTGTTTTTGCTCAATAGTTGTTTATGCAGTTTACTTAATTTATTGCTGTTGTATTGATTATTGCTAATGCCCTGCATTTCGGTTAAGGAATTACCAAAAAATACAATGCCATCTTTAATCATAAAGTAAATATCAATCGGACTTTTCTTTTCCTGTATTTTATAAATGTTGTTCTCAACAGATACATAATTTTTGTTTACACCATATTTAATCAGTTTATTGATCAATCTGGTATCTTCAGAAGAAAACATGAAAAGGAAATCAGGCAAAGTTTCTTTTTTGGTTTTAACTATTTCTTTCTGTTTGTAATCATCATCATATTCGTAGGTGGTATAAGTAACATCTTTGGTGTTTAGTCCGTTAATTACAAATAGGGCATCACCTTTAACCACTTTGCTTACCGCTTCTTCATCTAATAAAAGAGAAATCAATTCTGCACCCAGGTCAATTTCTTCGTCCATTTTAGCACCCAGAAAAGAACCATAAGCCTGTTTCATTAATTTAGGGAATTCTTCGAGATACGCTTTGGTATCGATGGAGTAGCTCATAAAACCAAGGGCTTTTTCGCTGTTTACATATTTCAAAAAGTTTTTGTTTAACTTTCTGTTCATGATTTTTTTATAAGCATCTGCCTGTTCCTGGGCCAATTCCAAGCCTGTAGAGATGCGGAAACTTTTGTCATCCATAAAAAGTTTCGCATTTAAACTGCCATAACCTTTCATTAATCCCGCCTTACCATAAGCACCGAACTCGGGAGAAACCGCATTATAAACATCTTGAAGACTCGACACCCAAAGCTCTGCAATGGCTTTGTTATCTAAACTGGCTGTATATGATTTATTGTTTTCGATAGACTCGTAAGTACCATTAAAAATCTGATCCGCCTGGGCGGTCATCCAGGTAAAAGCCAATCTTTTTTTCTTTGCGTCTTGTTCTAAACGCTCTTGCTGGTAAGCATCGTATTGTTCATCAACAATGCCGTGAACAGGAGTCATGCTTGCAGTATCGACTGCGAATTCTCTTGTCTCTTCAAAATCCGGATCAGTTTTGGCGATTTTTTTAGATTTTTTGGCTGTTTTCTTTTTGCCGGTTTTTTTCGTTGCAACCGTTTTTTTAGTGTTCTTTTTAGCAACCGGCTTTTTCTGAACCTTCACTTTTGCTACAGGTGGGGCAGGCACTTCTTCATCCATCGATACTGTTGTAGCTACAGAATCTACAACTACTGCAGTGCTATCAATAGCTATTGCATCATCATTCTGGAACCTGATGTCCTTAATCCCATAACGGGCAGATTTAACTGAATCAGCAAAAAAAGAACTGCTGATGCTTCCTGTTACAAAATACAGCATATTGTTGTTCCATTTAATAATGCTGGTGCTATCAGGCAAAACCATCGTACGGATATCGCCCTGCTGGGTAAACTTTTTTTCTTTATTGTCAATCAGACTTTCAAATTTTTTAGCATCTTTTATCGGAATAAGAAAACAGTTATATGTAATGCTATCGCTTAACTGATTGAAGTAATACATATTTTTCTCCAGGTTTATACCGAAGTCTTCTATGCTGGTAAAGCTTTTATCAAGTGATTTTGAAGTTTCAGTCAATAATTTCTTGCCTAGAAAAGATTCGTTAAAATCTTTCACAAACATTAACTTAAATATATTATCACCTTTAATTGTGGCTACTGTGAAGGCATTAGATGGTATTTTCTTAACTAAATCCTGAGCTTTGGCCAGGTTAAACGATAAGAAAAGAGCGATGGCAATTAGAATTTTTTTCATTATGTAATTTGTTTTCAGTAAAGATGAAACTATCGTGAATTAGATATTGGTTTCATTTATTTAGATAGTTGTATGGAATTAGATACGTTAATTTTTCCGTTAATTAAATCCATGATGCTGCTTTTTAACATCACGGCTTTTTTAGATTTTGATACATTTGATGCCGGATTGGTACTACTTGTTACAAGCGATTCGAAACGATAAATGCTGGTGTAGGTTGCGCCGTTAAAAACGGCTTTATCTTTTGCTTTTAATTTATTGAATTCTGTTTTAGCGGTACCAATGGCCTGATATTTTCGGCTAAAGGTTTTAGTGGCCTTGTTATACGTATACGATGACGTGTTAGTCGCCTTAATTTTTTGCTGGGCAAGAATGTTTTTGGTGATGTTATTGATGTTTGAAACATCTTTAAAAGAAAAACTGATGGTGGCGATGTAATTATTAAAATCGCTCGTGCTTTTTACATTCGAAATTCCCTCCGATTTTCTTAAATAAGCAACGGCTTCATTTAATTCCTGTTGAATTTTTTGCTTACTGGGTACTTTATAGCCTTGTACGCTATCCAAAAGCATTACCGAAGCTACCTTGGTTTTGCTCTGGCTCAGGTTTATGGTAAGTACCACATCGCCGGTTCCATCATTTTTCAGGGCAATTTCTTCAATTACTTCAAAACATGAGCTTAAAAATGGGATCAAGACGATAAATGACAAAAGCTTATAAAACTGCTTTAATTTCATGTTAATCTGGTTTAGGTTTTACTGTGGGATGTAAAAAAGGAATGATTATCTGACAGGCCAAACTTAATAATTTCAGTCCGGATATTTAAACGAATTGAGATATTCCTTAAGATCGGTTATAAATAGTGGCTTTCGGAAAAATATTTTCCTTCAAAAATCAGATAATTGTCAATATAAAGACAAGAAAAATGTAAAAGAATGCTGGCTAAGCCGATTTTTCTATCTTTGTTGCCAGCTTTTACAATAAGTATAACCATGAAGAAAAGTGCAATCATTGGATTGATTACCATCGCGATTTCCGTAGGGATTTTATTTAGCTTAAACGCTAATACCGACACCTACTCTAATTTCAAACAGGCAGCTCTTTCCGAGAAAGAAGAACATGTGATGGGCTATTGGGTAAAATCAATGGGTACTTACTACGACGCCGTAAAAGATGCTAACCATTTTTCATTCCACATGAAAGATGAAAAAGGAGAAGTGAGAGAGGTAATTTACGCAGGTACCAAACCGCAGGATTTCGAAAAATCAGAAAAATTGGTGTTGATCGGCAAGATGAACAAAGACAAATTTTACGCATCGAAAATTTTAATGAAATGCCCGTCCAAATATAACGATAACCTTGTCGAAATAAATAAAGATGGTAAAGTAGACACCGTAGGTAAGTACGGCGAGAAAAAATATAACTAATTTTAATGGATATTCAATTTGTAGGCGAAAACCTGCTGCCGGGTAAAATCGGTCAGTTTTTTATTGTGCTGGCGTTTAGTGCATCGTTACTTTCAACCATCGCATACTTTTATGCCAGTCGCGAGAAAAATTTAGAAGATAAATCTTGGCGAAACTTAGGTCGGATTGGATTTCTCGTTAACTTTTGTTGTGTAATCGGTATCGGAGCAATTTTGTTCTACCTGGTACTGGGCCACTACAATGAGTACAGTTATATTTATTGGCACTCTTCAAAACAGCTTCCAATTCATTATATTATTTCTGCTTTCTGGGAAGGGCAGGAAGGAAGTTTCTTGCTTTGGGCTTTCTGGCAATCGTTTCTGGGTACTTTATTAATCTGGAAAGCGAAAACCTGGGAGCGCCCGGTAATGACAGTTGTTGCCTTCTCTCAAGTATTTTTAACTTCAATGCTTTTAGGGGTTGAGATTTTTGGTGAGCGCATCGGAAGTTCTCCGTTTATCCTGTTAAGAGATTCTCTTGATTTGAAATCAATGGCGCCTGTAGTTTTCGCAAACCCTGAAAACTTCGCTAATTATTTAAAGTTTATTACCGATGGTAGAGGATTAAATCCTTTGCTGCAGAACTATTGGATGGTGATTCACCCACCAACCTTGTTTTTAGGTTTTGCCAGTATGATTGTGCCTTTTGCTTATGGAATTGCGGCTTTATGGCAAAAAAGATATAAAGAATGGATTAAACCAGCTATGCCATGGGCACTTTTTGCCGTAATGGTTTTGGGTACAGGTATTATTATGGGCTCGTTCTGGGCTTACGAAGCGTTAAACTTTGGCGGTTTCTGGGCCTGGGATCCTGTAGAAAATGCTTCTTTAATTCCGTGGTTAACCCTAATTGGTGCAGTACACGTGATGATTGCCTATAAAAATACTGGCCATGCTTATTTCACTGCAATTGCTTTAGTATTCTTAAGTTTCTTACTGGTGCTTTATGCATCTTTTTTAACCCGAAGCGGAATTTTAGGTGATACATCAGTTCACTCATTTACCGATATGGGGATGTTTGGTCACCTGATTTTATACAATGTAGTTTTCGCTGTTTTAGCGATAGTGCTTATTGTAATCAGATGGAAAGAATTACCCATCACCACCAAAGATGAAGAAACCTATTCCCGCGAATTCTGGATGTTTATTGGCGCTTTAGTGGTAACCATCGCTTGTATCCAAGTCATATTCTCCACTTCAGTACCCGTATTCAACAAGGCTTTCGGAACAAACTTTTCTCCGCCAATTGATGCTGTGAAATATTACAACCAGTGGCAGGCACCATTTGCGGTATTAATTACGTTAATTTCAGGTTTCTCTCAATACTTAAAATATAAAAGGACTGATCCACGCAAATTTTATAGTAGCCTGGTTTCTGCAATTATTTTCTCTGTTGTGTTAACAGCCGGTTTGGTATATGTGGCTAACATATACACCAACACCATGTATATCCTGATTACCTTCAGTTGTTTATTTGCTGTGCTTTCTAACGCAGCGGTATTATATCAGGCTTTCGGTGGTAAGGCAAAACTGGCCGGATCGGCAATTGCACACATTGGTTTTGCTTTCTTAATTCTTGGTGCATTAATTTCTGCTGCTACCAACAAACCTTTATCGATCAATTCAAATAATTTTATCCCCGTAAAGGATTTCGAGAAAACAGAGAAGCCTGGCGAAAACATCATGTTATATAAAAACGAACCTAAAAAAATGGGTAAGTATACCGTAACCTATGTAGCCGATACCACAGTAGCACCCAATACGATTTATACCCTTAATTTTAAGGTTTTAGATAAAGAAGGAAAGGTTAAGGAAGATTTTAACTTGCATCCACATGTGCAGGATAACGAAAAAATGGGCTTAATTGCTTCTCCTGATACCAAACATTATTTAACCTATGATGTGTATACGCACATTACCAGTGCCGCTATTAAACAGGAATCGCATGGCGATCACGAAGGTCACTCTGATGATGAAAATTACAAAGCGCCACGGATTGTAAAAGTTTCGGTAGGCGATACCATTCATACCTCAAGTGGTATTGTTACGGTTAAAGATTTAAACAGAAAACCAACCGCTAAAGATTTAGTTTTAGGCCAGGGCGATTATGCTGTGGGTTTACCATTGGAAGTTAATGCTGCCGGCAAAATTTATAACACTGAGCCTATTTTCTTGATTAAAGGAAATAACACTTTCGATTTCGCCCGTAAGGTAGATGAGTTGGATTTGAAATTCCGTTTCTCCAGAGTATTGCCAGATGAGAAAAAAGTGGAGCTTCAGATTTTTGAAAAACCTCAGCAGGCTAAAGACTGGGTGGTTTTTAAAGCAATAGAATTTCCTTTCATTAATTTATATTGGGCAGGTACCATTATCATGGTTGTTGGTTTCTTACTTTCAATTTTTAGAAGGAGAAAAGAGGCCAAAGCCGCATAAAATCATGAAGATTGTTTTATTAGGTTCGGGAAATGTTGCCACACACTTAGCAAAAGCATTAAAAGCGAAAGGTGAAGATGTGGTACAGGTGTACAGCCCCAATCTCAATAATGCAAGGTTACTGGCTGATTTAATCGCAGCAGAAGCCGTAAACGATTTAAATGCGGTTTACCAGCATGCTGATTTATACATTATCTCAGTAAAAGACGATGCCATTGAAGAAGTGGCCAAATCATTAAAAAACGTAACCGGTTTGGTGGTGCATACCTCAGGAACTACAGATATCAGTATTTTATCAACGTATGTGAAAAAAGCTGGTGTTTTTTATCCTTTGCAAACTTTTTCAAAAGGTAAAGAAGTTTCATTTGAAAATATCCCGCTTTGTATCGAAGCGAATGATGAAAGCGAATTAACGATTTTAAATAAACTGGCAGCAAAAATTAGCCGTCAGGTATATCAGTTAGATGGCGATAAGAGAAAAGTATTACACCTGGCAGCAGTTTTTGCCTGTAATTTTCCGAATCACCTGTACGCTTTAGCCAATAAGATTTTAAACCAGAATGGTTTAGATTTCGAAATCATCAGGCCATTAATTGCCGAAACAGCCGATAAGGTGATGAGCAATCTACCTGAAAATGTGCAGACTGGGCCAGCAGTTAGGGCCGACGAAAGCACTTTAAATAAACATTTGAGCATGTTAACAGATATGCCCGAATTGCAGAACATTTATCAAACATTGAGCGATAGCATAAAATTAACGCTGAAATAGCATAATTACGGCTTTTGCTTATTACTTTTGCAAAATAATTATGAGCATTTTTAAACTAAAAATAAATTTTGAAGAAGCAGATCACGAATCTATTGAATTACCAATAGCAGCCGGCGAATCTGTTTTAGATGTTTGCCTGGATAACGGAATCGAATTACAACACAACTGTGGTGGTGTTTGTGGTTGCAGTACCTGCCATGTATACGTAACAAAGGGTATGGATAATATCGAAGAGATTTCTGATAAAGAAGAAGACTTTATCGATAGAGCTGTTCGTCCAAAAATTACTTCCCGCCTGGGCTGCCAGTGTGTAGTGATTAACGGCGATATCGAAGTAACTATTCCAGATCAGTCTGACTTTATGGGGCACTAGTTAGTCTGGAGTCCAAAGTCTTTAGTCGGGAGTCGATTAACCATATAGAACAGTTAACCGATTAACCAGTTCAAACAATTAACCAAAACAACAACAAACAAAACATGAATAACGATAAATTTGCTTTACCTTTTTACTGGAACGATTATGAAGATATTGCAATGTCTTTATATGAGAAATTTGGTGATGATTTTACAGAAGCCAAAATCTACCGTATCCGTTTTACCGAACTTTTAGATTGGGTTTTATCATTGCCTAACTTTAAAGGAACCCGTGAGGAAAGCAGTGAAGGACATTTAGAGCAAATTCAATCTGCCTGGGTATACGAGTGGAGAGATAATCAGTAATTAGTCCTGAGTTCGGAGTCCTCAGTCTTGAGTCAGCACCGAGCGCTTAACCCTAAACGCCAAACGCGCCAATGTTTCTCCAAAAGCTAAAAGAGATTACCACTTTCATTTTTGATGTAGATGGTGTGCTTACCGATGGATCTGTTCAGGTAACTGATAATGGTCAGTCCTTACGCACTTTTAACATTAAAGATGGTTATGCCATGCAGTTGGCGGTTAAAAGAGGCTACAACATCTGCATCATATCTGGTGGGGATGGTATTGCCATGGGGAAGCGTTTTTTTAACCTGGGGGTTACCGATGTTTTCCTCGGAACAGGTGATAAGGTGGCCATCTTTAATCAATATCTTCAGGATAAAAACATTACTGCAGGAGAAGTGCTTTACATGGGCGACGATATCCCTGATTTAAAAGTAATGAAACTCGTAGGCCTTCCAACCTGCCCGGCCGATGCCGTAGAAGAGATAAAAGCGATATCTACATTCGTTTCTCCTTACAATGGGGGTAAAACTTCCGTTCGCGACATTATCGAAAAGGTAATGAAAGTACAGGGCAGATGGCATGATGAAAATCCAAACGCCGCCGATTCGGGGATGTAGGTGGTTCATTAGTTCAGTTGTCATTAGTGCATTAGTAGAAAGTCTCTCGGCGAATCGTCATCCTGAACTTGTTTCAGGATCTTTCTGGCGATAAATTCTTCACTACGTTCAAAATGACAGCATATTCAGAATGACGTTACCATTATAAATCTCAATCATTAAAATTTGCAATAAACCGTATTATATGCGAAATTTACATTGATAAATTAATCAATCGATTGATTAATTTATCAATGTAAAAAACGTTAATTTTAATCATATGAGCACATACCTTGTACCAGTAGATTTTTCGAACACGGCAGATCATGCAGCCAAATATGCTGCCAGGTTGAGTTTTGCGATGACGAACGCAAAAATTATCTTGCTTAATGCCTATTATGTTTCTGCATACGAAAGCATTCTGCCAACACCTGATTTAATTGTTACTACAGATGTTCATATTGCTGATGAAATGACCAGAAGGCTTGAAGCACTCGAAAAACTGAAGGTAAAAATGTTAGCGATTAACCCCAGTGCTGAAATAGAAATTTACCTCACCAGAGAAACACTCTTGCGTTCTATCATCGATCGGGTAAATAGGGAGGAAATAGAACTGATCATTATCGGCAGCAACGGTAAAAAAGCGAAAGATGAAAGCGATATCGGCTCTAATGCCATCAAAATTTCTAAATCAAGTCCGGTTCCTGTGTTGGTTGTTCCGCCAAAGGCCGATTATCAATCGATTCGAAAAGCCATTTTGGCCTGCGATTTTAAAAAGGTTAAAGAGGTGATTCCCATGCACGCACTTAAAAATATTTTAAGCAAACATGCCATAAAACTTTTGGTACTCAATATTAATTCAGGTCATGTTATTGACGCGCAGGAAGAACACTTTTTACACCAAATGCTCAAAGATTTTTCTCCCGAATATCATTATGCTGATCATCCCGATGCGATTAAAGGAATCGTAAAATTTGCCAAAAGTGAAGAAGCCCAGCTGATTATTGCGCTGCCTAAGAAATATAGTTTTTTCGAAAGTTTATTGCATGAAAGTGTATCTCAAAAGCTAACCATTAAATCGCATGTGCCGGTATTATTGCTGAAAGATTAAGCCATTTCATTTTGCAACAGCTAAGTTACATAGCATCGTTAAACTTTTATTTTCTTTTGCACTCCAACTAGCTCAATTTTCAACCAAAAACAACAAAAAGAACAACATGAAAAAATTAATGATGATTTGCGGATTAATGCTAGGTATAGCTGGTTTCGCTAACGCGCAACAAGGTGGTGGACAAGGAAGAATGATGATGAAACCTGAAGAAAGAGTAAAACAGTTAGACGAAAAATTAAAATTATCTGATGATCAAAAAACAAAATTAACCACTGTTTTTACTGAGCAGGCAGAAACCATGAAAAAAATGCGTGAAGAAATGCAAGGTGGTGGCGATAGAGATGCAATGAGAGAGAAAATGCAAAAAATGCGTGCTGATAATGATGCAAAAGTAACTGCAGTATTAACTGACGATCAGAAAAAAACTTACGAAGCTTGGCAAAAAGAGCAACGCGCCGAGATGGAAAAACGTAGACAAGGTGGTGGAAATAACTAATCCTGGTAAAATATCAAATAAGAAAAGCGGCTTTATGTCGCTTTTCTTATTTTAGCAAAAAAAATAAAATATGCCTGCCAATTTCCCTCCCATTATTTTAGCATCTAAATCGCCACGTAGACAGGAACTTTTAACCCTTATGGGCTTAGATTTTAAAGTCGAACTCAAAGATGTAGATGAAAGCTACCCGCCAGATTTAAGTCCTGCAGAAATTGCAGTTTACATTTCAGAAAAGAAGGCTAAGGCTTTTACAGCTGATGGTGAAATCGTGATTACAGCCGATACCATAGTTGCCTTAAACGGAGAAATTTTAGGTAAACCCGAAGATAGGTCCCACGCACAGGAAATGTTAGCTAAACTCTCAGGCAGCAAACATGAAGTTTTTACCGGTGTAACACTTGTTAAAGGCGACAAAATTCATTCGTTTTACGATAGAACAGCAGTTTACTGTAAATCGGTTACCGTTGATGAAATCGACTTCTATATCGATAATTATAAACCTTTTGATAAGGCCGGAAGTTATGGCGTGCAAGATTGGTGGGGTATTGTAGTGGTAGAATGCATAGAAGGCTCTTATACAAATGTTATGGGTTTGCCAACAGAAAAACTTTACAACGAACTGTTGAAATTTATTTAAACCGTCTTGTGGAATTCTCGTAAAAGTTTCATCATCTAAGAAAATCAGCACGATGAAAACGAGAATTAACGAAGTTACCATAGCCGAACCCTGTTTACAGAACTGGGATGAAATGGATAAAGGAGAGGGTTTTAATTTCTGTAAAGCCTGCAGCAAAAATGTAATCGATTTTTCAGGTTATACCAATGCCCAAATCATAGGGGTTTTGGCTAATGCCAGTGGTTCGATATGTGGTCGCTTAAGTCAAACCCAATTAAACCAGCTCAATTATCATTTATCCATTGTTCCTACCAGCAATAGAAACTGGATGAAATACCTGGGCGTATTGGCCATAGGGATGAGCATTTTTGTAATGGATGCCAAAGCAGAAAAATCGAAAGTACCAATTGAAATCACAAGAAGCATAAATAGCATACCAGCGATTAAAAAGTCGGTTATACCCAAAAAAATATATGGTTATGTTCTTGGAGCAGATCGTAAGCCAGCAGCAGGAATAAGATTGGTTATTGTTAATACAAAGTTTTTCGGGGTGACGGACAAAAATGGCCGCTATGAAATTACTTTAGATGAGAAATTTGATGTCAGTAATAATCAATTGGTGGTTGATAGCATCCAGTATAATGCTTTTATAACACTCAATTTTTCTAACGAAAAACAAAATAATCTGACCCTTAAAAAAGCTGAACACATGATTGTGGGCAAGATAATGATTGCACCGAAAAAGAAATAGCCTACGTGAATAGAGGTTAATACTTAAAGTGGTTTATACATTAAATATAGAATTGTCATCCTGAGCTTATCGAAGGATTTAATTAAATACCTTTTATGTGGTTCGATTACTTGTCTCGGTAAAATAGGGAGGATCAACAGGATAAAATCTGAGGAGAAACTACCTTTGTAATCTCACTCATTTTACATCAGGCTAGCCAAAACACCCATTTTTAAATCGTAAGTAGAAAGCGTTAAGCGATTAATTTTACACCGGCCTAATACATAATTGGTAATTAAGGAGGCAATCACAATCATATCTACCCTCAGGGAGATCATGCCTGGCATTGCGGCTCTCTCTTCATGTGTAGCATTCAATAGCCTGATGGAAGTTTCGATATAATTGTCGAAATTGAATGCGAAAGTTTTGGCAGTACTGATATCTGCTTTCAGGTTATTTTTTCGGATAATGAGTTCGGCAAAGGTTTCAAAGGCTCCCGCCGAACCAATTAAGGTTTTGGGCTGGTATTTTTCACAGATGTCGAAAAGATCGCTCAGTTGATTTTGAATGTGAAATAAAATGGCATTCTTTTCCTCGTCGGCTATAGGATCTGATTTGAAGAACTGCTGCATTAAACGTGCTGCGCCAATATTATAACTTTTCTTCCAGATCAGTTTTTCAGGATCACACAGAATAAATTCGACGCTTCCACCACCAATGTCCATAATCAGCGATCGCTCAGCAATAGCTCCGCTCAGTTTTACACCCTGGTAAATTAATTCAGCTTCTACCTCACCACTAATCGTTTCAATGTTTATCCCGGTTCTTTCTTTTACCACATCTACAAAATCCTGACCGTTTTCAGCACTTCTCACGGCTGAAGTTGCGGTAGCCCTCACCTGATCAACCTGGTATTCAGCAATGGTATGGCTAAAGGTTTCAAGGCAATTCAGGCCTCTTTCAAAGGCTGCCGGGATAATGATATTGTCGTTTATTCTCCCTTCGCCCAGCTTAACGGGAACGTTGGTTTTGTATAAAATTTCCAGCTGGTTTCCTGCTGTTTCAGCAATGAGTAAGTGGAAGGTGTTTGTACCGAGGTCGATAACAGCAATGCGCATATTTGATGTTTTTGTTTTTTTGAAAAGCAAGGTCAGCAGCTCTTGGGTGCCGATTTCCTGCTATCCATTAAATTTCGTTAACGTTTTTGCTAAATTAAGGGTAGTAATGCGAAATACCATTGCGATTAGGTTTATTTTATTCAGGTTTGTAGTACTTCGGTAAAAAATCAAGTCGCTTTGGTTTTTTTCATAAATCCCTGCTGTCAGATACTACCGTCAAATAGCTTTGATGTTTGGTTTTTTGAAAAGCAAGGTCAGCAGCTCTTTTGTAACTGTAGCCCTGCTATCCATTAAATTTCGTTAACGTTTTTGCTAAATTAAGGGTAGTAGAGCGAAATACCATTGCGATCCAGGTTTATTTTATTGAGGTCTGTGGGGTTTGGCAAGATAGCGAAGTGCTCAAATGCTTACTGGCCTGACTACGCAACTATTTTGTTAAGTCCTGCAGTTGTTTCGCGTTATGTAATGCACCAACGCCCCAGGTATTATTAAAATAGACAAACACTTCATTTACGCTAGCTTCAATCTGGTTTTTGAAACCTTCTATAACATTAATATCGTATTCTGATTTATATAATACAGGCTTTCCGTGAAAACGGTAATAAACGGTTTCTGTGTTCCGGATTACATCATCAGGCAGGGCAGAAGGGTAGCTCTGGCCACTAAAAATGATATTGTTTTCGGCGAGTTTTTTATAAATTTCTTCTTCAAACCAGCTGATGTGGCGAAATTCTACTACATTTTTAAAATCTGGATTTAAGTTTTCCATCAACAGATTTAACCGTTCTGCACTATAATCGAATTTTGGCGGAAACTGAAAGAGTACACAGCCTAATTTCTCTTTTAGTCCGGTTTGAATAGCCTCGTAAAAATCGCTGATGAGTTGCTCACATTCATTGAGCTGTTTATAATGTGTAATTAGTCGCGGGGCCTTAATCGTAAATAAAAAACCATCAGGACTTTCATTATACCATTTATCAAACGATTTTTGAGTTGGCATTTTATAAAAGGTAGAATTGATTTCTATGGTATTGAAATGTTCACAATAATATTTGAACCAATCTTTTTGTACCAAGCCTTTAGGGTAAAAAACCTCTTTCCATTCGCGGTAATAGAAACCCGAACAACCAATTCTCCATTTCATGCATATAAAACAGGTTATATGAGGAAAGGTTTATCATCAGTTATAAATGGCAATAAAAATATAAGTGAAATACCGTTAATTTGTTATAAAACAAAAAACCGATGCTTGTGGCACCGGTTTTTCAATTTATATTTAATTAATTACTCGAAGTATTCTTTCATTCTTTCGAAGAAACTCTTATCATTTTTACCTGGCTGAGGCTTAAAGTTTGGCGATTCGCGTAATTTCTCTAAAGCATTACGTTCGTCGCTACTTAAAGCTTTTGGTGTCCAGATATTGATGTGGATAATCTCATCACCTCTGTGGTATGAGTTTACTTCAGGCAAACCTTTACCTTTTAAGCGCAATAATTTTCCGCTTTGGGTACCTGGTTCTATTTTTATTTTTGCTTTACCATCAATGGTTGGTACTTCGATACTCATTCCTAAAGCAGCATCAACAAAACTTAAATGTAAATCGTACACAATGTTATTGCCTTCGCGTTTTAAAGTTTCGTGCGGGGTTTCTTCAATTAAGATAATTAAATCGCCCGGGATACCGCCATTAGGTGCCGCATTTCCTTTTCCGCTCATGCTTAACTGCATACCTTCACTTACACCTGCAGGAATATTGATGGTAATGGTTTCTTCGCCACGTACCACACCATCGCCATGGCAAACTGAACATTTAGCCGTAATTTGTTGACCGCTACCGTTACAGGTAGGGCAGGTAGATGCCGTTTGCATCTGGCCTAAAATGGTATTGGTTACTCTACGCACCTGGCCGCTGCCACCGCAGGTACCACAGGTACTTACCGATGATTTATCTTTTGCGCCAGAGCCATCGCAGGTTTTACAAACGATTAGTTTATTAACCTTGATTTTCTTTTCTGCACCATGTGCAATTTCTTCAAGTGTTAATTTAACTTTTATGCGCAGGTTGGAACCTTTAGCTACCCGACGACCGCCACGTTGCTGACCGCCACCGCCGCCACCAAAAAAGCTTTCGAAAGGATTGTGACCACCAAAAACATCGCCGAAATTGCTAAAAATATCGTCCATGTTCATGCTGCCACCGCCGTAGCCGCCACCGCTTGCGCCACCAACACCAGCATGACCATATTGATCATAACGCTGTTTTTTCTCCGCACTACTTAAAACCTCGTAAGCTTCGGCAGCTTCCTTGAATTTATCTTCAGCAGCTTTATCTCCCGGGTTTTTATCTGGGTGATATTTAATCGCCATCTTGCGATAAGCTTTCTTTATCTCATCAGCGGCTGCGCCCCTAGTTACGCCTAATACGTCGTAATAATCTCTTTTACTCATCTTCTTTATAAAATGATTAAATGATTGAGTAATGGCATGAGAGAATGTTAATTCAATCATTCAAAATTCAATCATTCAATAATTATTTCTTACGCTCCAACTACAACTTTGGCGAAGCGGATTACATTATCATTTAAGGTATAACCTTTTTCAACTTCATCAATCACTTTCCCTTTAAGATCATCGCTAGGCGCAGGGATATTGGTAATTGCTTCGTGGAAATCGGTATTGAAAGGCTGACTAATACTTTCTACATCTTTCAAACCTTTTTGTGCTAAGGTGTTTTTAAGCTTGGTGCTTACCAGTAAAATACCTTCTTTAACCGGGGCAACGTCAGCAGCAGTTTCCATTGCTTTTAATGCGCGGTCGAAATCATCTAAAACAGGTAAAAGTGACACAATTACATCTTTACCAGCAGTTTGTAATAATTCTACGCGTTCTTTTTGTGTACGACGTTTATAATTATCAAACTCAGCATATAAACGTAAATATTTGTCGTTAAGCTGTTGAACTTCGGCTTGCAACTTTTCTTCTGCAGATAGTTCAGGTGCCTGTTCTGTTTCAGCGGTAGGAGCATCAGTATTCTCTACATTCTCAGCAGTATTTTCTGATGTATTTTCAGGATTCATTATATTTTCTTCTTTATCGTTATTTTTCTTCTTATTAAACATAATACTGGGCTGAATTTTTTTGTGTTAATCTCAACTATTTTGCCATAAACGGAAATCAGCCAAGCTGTCAGATTTATTTGTATTTATCTGAACAGATTGGCTGATTAGCTGACGGATGTCAGAATTTTTTATACGATTTGTGCATCTTCATGCACCACTCCATTCTCACATTTAATAATGCGCGAAGGGAAAGTGCGGATGATGTGGTAATCGTGTGTAGCCATTAACACCGCAGTTCCGGCCTGGCTGATTTGTTTTAATAGGGTTACAATTTCTTCTGATGTTTCCGGATCTAAATTCCCGGTAGGCTCATCAGCCAGGATTATTTCCGGATCATTTAACAAAGCCCTGGCTATAACAATACGTTGCTGCTCACCACCAGAAATTTCGTGCGGCATTTTTTTGATTTTAGAACGTAAACCTACTTTGTCCAAAACATCTTTAATGCGCTCATTAATTAGTTTTTCATCTTTCCAGCCTGTTGCCTTAAGCACAAATTCAAGGTTTTTTTCGATGGTTCTGTCGGTAAGCAATTGAAAATCCTGGAAAACTACACCCAATTTACGGCGTAAAAACGGCACCTGACTTTCTTTTAGGTTTTTAAGGTCGAAACCGGCAATATTGCCTTCACCATTACCAATATGTAGGTCGCCATATAATATTTTAAGCAAACTACTCTTGCCCGAACCTGTTTGACCGATTAAGAACACAAATTCGTCTTTTTCGATGTGTAAATTTACGTTTGAGAGGACTAAATGTTTTTGTTGAAAAACATCAACATTGCTTAAATGAATTACTGAGTTGCCTGCCATATTATATTTCTAATTTTGCAATCTGCCCGAAAGGCAAATCTTTAACCATTTCCATAATGTAATCTTGCTTGTCGCCAAGTCCGAGTTTTTCCAGCGATTTATCAGGTCTGTCCACCCTAAAATAAGCTAAAAGTGTAAACTTGTCATCTCTTAACTGTACGTAATCTGGAATTTTGGCTATGCCTTTAACTTTAACGATATACATTGTGTCCAAAAATAGCATTTCCAAATGATAAGCGAAAGTAAGAAGTCCTTTTTATCTCATCAGCATTACCCAGCCGGTATAGGTTTTAAAATCTTTATTTAAATAAATGCTGTAATAATAGGTTGCCGGAGGAAGATCTTTTCCATTCATTTTACCATCCCAGGGCTTAAAGGTACCTGTACTTTGATATACTAGCTGACCATAACGGTTGCTTACTCTTACAATCGGATTCGGGAAAGACGAAACAGTTGGAATATTCCAGGTATCGTTTACATTATCACCGTTCGGACTAAATGTGTTGGGAATGACTACTTTTGGATAAACCTTGATGAAAACCTCATCATTGCTACTGTTACAGCCTAAATTTGAACTGGCATGTAAAGTATAGGTAATGTCTTCAGTTGGGGTAGCAATGGGATGGAGTTTGGTCGGGTCGTCAAGATAATCTGATGGTGTCCAATAATAACTGACGTTATCACCGCTTATTTTGCCATTTAAGGTGATGTTTTGTCCAGTTACGATCTTCTGATCTGTACCTGCATCAGCTTTTGCATTTTTATTTACATTGACGGTAATTTCTGCTTCAGCCGAACATCGTCCGTCTGAAACCTCAACAGTATAGGTAGTTGTTTCAGTTGGTGAGGCTATTGGGTTTGCGATTTGAGGATCTGACAAACCTTTTGATGGGCGCCAAAGATAGGTTGAGCCACCTGACGCTTCTAACTGAACAGATTTACCTTCACAAATGCTTGCTGTTTGGATGTTGGTTATTGGGATTATTGGATCTAAAACCTCAACAATTGTTGTTGCCGGAGATGTACACCCATTTGTAGTCACCTGAACAGTGTATGTACCTGCCATTAATTTGGTTGCATTGGCAATTGTTGGATTTTTCTCTGCAGAAAGAAATTGACCATCCGGACCATACCATTTATAACTTGTTCCGCCAGATGCATTTAGCTGGATGGTACCACCACTGCAAACTGGACTAATATTTTCTGCTTTGGCTATTGGAAGTGGGTTTACCGTAACCTTTATCGGCTCCGATATTGCCCTGCAGTAAGTTCTGTCAATATTGCCATTCATAGCTGTAATTAACCGATATTGATAAGTGCCTGGTATTCGATTTGAAAAATCTATCGAAGCTTGTTTGGTGGTTTTGCCAACGATGTCAGTCCAGCCGCTACCCGTATTTTCCTGCCATTGGTAAACTGCGTTTGCATAACCTGCAGTAATATTCGCATCTAAAATGAAATTGCTGGTATTTCCTTCACACATACTTAATAATGAGACATTCGAGTTGAAAAATGGGGCGATGGCTGGACCGCAAGCTTGTACGGTGATATCATCCAAAGCAAAATCGTTGCCGCTATTTGTTGGTGTTCTGTTAATGAGTTGTAAGGTTATGGTGGAGCTGTTGCCATTGGTAAAGTCGATAGAATATTGATGCCATGTAAGATCTGCGGGTACATTTCCGGTGGGTTGCTCGTTTAATACATTGCCATTGGGATCGGTGATCCGCAAGCTCATGTTTGGGGTTTGGGCATTGGCAGTCGGCGAATTTGCATTTAACACCCAGATTGATAAGCGCAAAATAGTATTTGGACAAAGATTATCCATTTGCTGCTCAAAAAATACAGTTTGCGTAGCAATTCCATCAATTAGAAGCATCAAACCATTAGGATCTCCGGTATGATCGGCATGCGGCTGCCAATAAATGGGGTATGGATTACCAGGAGTAGCAGGTGTTTTAACCAAGCCCGATTGGTTGGCCGTTAAATTACGTGGGCTTACTCCCGGAGGACCAACAAAAGTTGTATAAGTAGAGGCGCCTGGTGCATATTGTGCTAATGGGCCATACCAGCTATCTGTACTATTTCCCTGCCCAAAGGTTTGACTAATAAGCGGTGATCCGAAAGTCCCACTACAAAGCTGCGCTTTTGCAAAATTTGCAAACAGGAGGATAGTAAGAAAACATAACGCTTTTAATAGAGAGTGCATCTACTGGCTCAGGTTTATGCAATATTAAATAAATTTAGAATTTAAATTGCCATCAATAAGCAAAGTCACTCAGCAATATTAGTTTAAACCATTCAAAAACGCTACGGTATTTACATTATCTGCATAATCCCAAAGTTTTGGATGCTGGCTTTGACCAAAACCAAAAGTGTTTAAATTTAAAGGCAATTGGCTTATCACACACTGGATGTTCTCTAATTTATCCTTTAATTTATCTTCTACTTGCTGGAGGTTATCATATTCTTCATAAAAAAGAACGGCTAAAGGTGATGTTAGGCTTTCATCTTCTTTTAATAACAAAAAACCATTATCGAAGTGTTTAGCCGCATTAACGAGATAGATCGACTTATTGTAATCGTAGTTATTATTGTATTTAAAGTGGTTAATAATTGGCTGAAAACTTTCTATGCCTTCGTAAAAATTAGCAATATGGTACCCTTTTGGGAAATAGATTTTAGAAACATTTCTACAGCCTAAACCAAAATAATCAAAAATATCGTTGCCCAGGTTTTGAATATCTTCGAAACTTTCCGAGCCATCTAAAACTGCAACACTGTTTCTGTTTTTTCGGATAATGTTGGGTACTTTACTGAAATAATAATCAAAATAGCGTGATGAGTTATTGCTTCCGGTAGCGATAACAGCATCAAAGTCTTTTAAACGCTCCACATATTCTATTCTATCTTCGAAAGATGGTTCTATTTTAATGAGTTCAGCAATTACAGCTTTAATTAATTTATCATCGGCTGAAGAAAGTTTGATTAAAGCAATATTACCTGTGGCCAATACACTTAAAACATCATGCAAACCCACCAGTGGGATATTGCCTGCCAGGATTAAACCAACCTTTTTTGGGGATGTGCTAAACCTGATCGATTTAAACCAAACCGTCAAATCGACATCATTTAACTGCTCAGCAAAAGATAAAATAGATTTTTTTATGTTTTCTGCAGTAAACCATGCATTAGTGCTTTCAGCACTATAAAACGCATTTCCTAGTATGTCAGTAGGGTTTGTAAGCAATTTACCTAGTTTGCTAAATGCGGTTATTGCTTTTTCTTGAGTTAATGCTGACATATTTAGAATTATTATTAAGTGATTATATATTATATTTGCATCGCAAAGGTAAACTAAGCAAAAGAATTAGACGAAAACATGGCGATTAAAATAACAGATGAGTGTATAAATTGTGGGGCTTGCGAACCGGAATGTCCTAACAACGCAATTTACGATGCCGGTACTGCATGGCGTTTTTCTGATGGTACTAACTTAAATGGTATCATTGATTTTGGTAATCAACAAATTGAAGCTGATGCCGCTCAGGAAGCAGTTTCTGATGAAGTTTATTACATTGTATCCGACAAGTGTACAGAATGTAAGGGCTTTCATGATGAGCCTCAGTGTGCGGCAGTTTGCCCGGTTGATTGTTGTGTAGATGACGAAGACATCCGCGAAACAGAAGAAGAATTATTGGCTAAAAAAGCCTGGTTACACCAGGAAGGATAAGCCTTTATTAAATATTTACAAGGAAAGTCTCGCATAATGTGAGACTTTTTTGTTTAAGAGAATTGGAGGTTTTCAGTTTGCCGTTTTCAGTTAGCAGTTTGCAATTTAGCTAAAACAGACTCACAAATTAACAAGGAGGTGTTTTTCTGTCATGCTAACTTACAAATGACAATGTTCAATGCCATCACTAAACCTTAATGTTCTTAACTTCTTAATGGTCAAAGATTGAAACAGCAACTAATAAGGAATAAAGCAGTTTTCAGTAAGCAGTTTGCAATTGGCAGTTTAAAGTTACCATAACTAATGGCTAATGAACCAATGAACTAATCTACATCACATTTATTCGGGATAATCAAAACAGGGCAGGCAGATTTACGTGCTACGTGTTCCGCAACGCTACCCATTAAAAAGTGATACAAACCCGTACGGCCATAAGTACCGATTACAATTAAATCAGATCCCCACTCATCAGATTGCTGAATAATGCCATGTGCTGCGGTATCAACAATACTTAAATATGTGGTTTTTGCACCTTTACTGTATTTGGTCTCCATTTCTTTCAGCAGAATATGGCTGTTCTCTTCGCTGTTATCATAAGTTTCCAAAAAAACCGGTGCCAGGGTTAAATCAGGATTTACATTAGCCGGGATAGGTTCGATAATATTAACCAAAGCTACTTCTGCTCCAAATTTTTCAGCCATGTCGTAACCGGCTTTTGCCGCTTTTTCTGAGCAGGTACTATTATCAACGGCAATTAATATTTTTTTAAAATTCATGGCGAGCATATTTAAAAGGTGATCATCATAAAAATAACAAATTTGCAGGCAAAATGTTAGGCAATGGATGTATTTTATTAGTTTTACAATAGTTTCACGAGCATATTTAAATGGAAAATCAATACGGTATTTGCAGGGTTGCTGTAGCACCCTTAAGAGCTGATGCATCAGATAAAGCAGAAATTGTTTCGCAATTGTTATTCGGCGATCATGTAGAAGTTATTCAGAAGGAAGATCGCTGGTGGCTCATTCAAAATGGCTATGATGGTTATAAGGGTTGGATGGATTTCAGACAATTGGCTCCGATTTCAGAAAACCAGTTTGCAGCAATGCACGATTGTAAATTACTTGCTCCGCTCAGCTTCAATAATGTGTTAACCGCGGCCGATGGAAGTTCGTATCATTTAAGTCCGGCAAGTAACCTCCCTTTTTTAAAAGATGGTTCTTGTTATGCAGGTGAAGAAAAATTTAAAGTGAATTTCGAAGCATACGATAATAGTGCTGTTAATTTTACTGATCAGGTAACCGAAACAGCTAAATTCTTTCAAAACATTCCATATTTATGGGGCGGAAGGCATTTGTTTGGCTTAGATTGCTCTGGTTTTGTACAAACCGTATTTAAAATGTTAGGCATTAAGTTAAATCGCGATGCTTCACAACAGGCAGAACAAGGCGAATTAGTGGGCTTTCTGGCCGAATGTAAAGCCGGTGATGTTGCTTTTTTTGATAACGATGAAGGCCGGATTACCCATGTGGGCATTATGTTGAGCCCGAATGAAATTATCCACTCCTCAGCAAAGGTTAAAATTGATCCGATTGATGACCAGGGGATTTTTAATAAAGAACTGGGTAAATATTCTCACAAGCTGAGAATTATTAAACGCTTTGTGGAATAGTAGGGGATAAAGCGACCTCACCCTGGATTTATTTCAGGGTCTTTATTATATCAGGAAAGATGCTGAACTAAATTCAGCATGACGATAGCTTATCGATATTACAATAACTAGCCTTCCATTTCCCAAATCATTACCTGTCTGTCGTCTCCAGTAGAAATGAGGCATTTACCATCGTGGCTCCAGATAATTTTATTAATAGAATGGGTATGACCGGTACCTGCCTTTTCTAAGCTTAAAATCTTGTACAATTTAAAATTTTCTGCATCCCACAGTTTAATGCTTTTATCCTGACTGCTTGTAGCGAAATAGGGAAGGGAAGGATGAAAGGCAATGTCGTAGACAGTAAACATGTGCGCCGGAACGGTTTCCCTAAGTTCGTAATTGGGCAGATCCCATATTTTTAATTGGGCATCCCTGCTTCCCGAAATCAGGTATTTACCCGTTGGATGATAAGCCAAAGAAGTAACAGGTAATGAATGTCCTTCCAGAGATTGTTTTAAGCTGTAGTCTGCGAGGTTATAAATCCTGATCAGATGATCCTTACAACCAAAAGCCACTTCGCTTTCATTAGGTGTAATGGCAATGGCCCTAACCGTATCATAGGCCACCTGAAAACGGTAGATCTCCGTGAAATCGTTCAGCGACCAAACCGCAACCGTTCCATCTTCGCCGGTGGTTAAAAGTTCATTTTTACCTTTTACCGTTTGTATGTTGAAAATGGGTTTGGTATGCGCATTTATTCTGGCAATTACTTTCTGATCATTGAAGTCATAAACGCTAAAAGCACCACTACGTTCTCCAATAAATAATTGCTTATTGTAATAATGTAAACAATAAACCGAGCTCTGTACTGGCATTTTCACCTTTACAAAAGCCATGGTATGTAATGACCACTCTACAACACCCTTATCGTTCCCTGCGCTAAAAAATATACCATCCTCATCCGAATTGGCTAAAGCGTAAACAGGGTTTTGGTGTCCGGGAAGGGTTTGTAGGTGTTTGAGCATTTCTTGAGGTTTAGGGTTTAAGGTTTAGGCTATAAGGTTAGGCAGCTAGCACCTTAAACCTTAGGCCTTTTACCTCAAACCTTTATTGGTGTCTTTTTTCTAAATTCTTAGCTATATCCTGGATAGATAAGCCTTTTTCTTTCAATAAAAACAATAGGTGAAAAACAAGATCTGATGCTTCTCCAATGAGTTCTTCTTCCGTTTCAGCAAGTGCAGCAATAACCGTTTCTACACCTTCTTCCCCAACTTTTTGGGCAATCTTATTCAAACCTTTGTTGCGCATTTTGTTGATATAAGATCCTTCAACGGGGTTTTCGTATCGATCGTTGATGATGTTTTCGAGTTCGAAAATGAAATTCTGGTTGTAATCCGTTTTAAAACAGCTGCGGCTACCTGTATGGCAGGTTGGACCAACAGCGTCGGCTTTAATCAGGATTGTATCATGATCACAATCTACAAAAAGCTCTTTTACATAAAGAAAATTGTTGCTGGTTTCACCTTTAGTCCAAAGGCGGTTTTTAGAGCGTGAGAAGAATGTTACTTTGCCTTCGGCCTGTGTTTTTTCCAGCGCTTCGGCATTCATATAGCCCAGCATTAAAACCTCCAAAGTTTTGTAATCCTGAATGATTACAGGGAGTAAGCCAGCTGTTTTATCCCAATCAAGAGATGATGTATCGATATTCATTTTTATGATGTTTCCGTCATTGCGAGGCACGAAGCAATCTTACTACTTTTGCAGGTTTCGAACCCATAGCATTAGGATTGCTTCGTGCCTCGCAATGACGAGTTAACTATTATATTCTTACCGGAATGTTATTCCTTTTTAATTCTTGTTTTAAATCAGGGATCAGGATTTCGCCGTAATGAAATACCGAAGCTGCAAGTGCGGCATCAACATTGGCTTTTTGAAAAACCTCGGTAAAATGCGCCATGTTGCCTGCTCCACCTGATGCTATAATCGGGATATTGATCATTTGGTTTACTTTACTAAGCAATCCACAATCAAAACCAGCTTTGGTACCATCGTGATCCATCGAAGTTAAGAGGATTTCTCCTGCGCCTAAATCTTCTGCCTGTTTAATCCAGTTTTCGGTTTCCAGCTCGGTAATTAGCCTTCCTCCATTTAAGTGAACCATGTTTTTACCATCCACATATTTGGTGTCGACAGCTAAAACCACAAATTGTACCCCGAAAGTTTTAGCGAGGTCTTCAATTAACTTTGGATTTCTAACCGCGGCCGAATTGATACTGATTTTATCTGCACCCGCATTTAATAAAGCTTCGGCATCAGCAATTTCGGTTATTCCCCCGCCAATGGTAAAAGGAATGTTTAATTGCCTCGCAACCGATTTAACCATTTCAATCATCGTTTTACGACGCTCGTGCGTAGCCGTAATATCCAGGAAAACCAATTCGTCGGCACCTTGTTGTGCATATTGCGCCGCCAATTCAACCGGATCACCAGCATCGCGTAAATCAACAAAGTTTACACCTTTTACCGTACGGCCATCTTTAACGTCTAAACAAGGGATTATTCTTTTACTAAGCCCCCCGCCCCCTAAAGGGGGAGATGCAAATTGCTTAGCCTGTATGGCTTCTTTTATCTTTTCCAAAACTGAGTCTAAATTATTGTAAAGTTCAGCGTTTTTAAATCTAATTACCCTAATCCCAAATTGCTCCAGAGCTTTTTGCCTTTCAATATCATTATTGAGGACTTCTGGCAGGTCATGAATGCTCCCGTCTAATTCAATGATTAATTTTGCTTCATGACAGTAAAAATCAGCTATAAAGTATGAAATAGGGTGTTGTCTTCTAAATTTAACGCCTAATTGCTTGTTACTGATTACTTGCCATAGTAAATTTTCGGCTTCAGTGACCTTATTTCTTAAGCGTTTCGCATTTTCAAAAATTATATGTGACGCACCATAAAACATATTGGGCTCATTAACTTGTAAAAAATCAAAATCGTCCTCATATATTTCGTAGTTCATCTTTTGTTGATGCTATTAGCTCCCCCTTCAGGGGGCTGGGGGGGTTAGATACTAGACAACGCCTTCAAATTCCACTCTTTAATCTCTTCGATGGTAATGCGGTCTTCGTAAATTGCTTTTCCAACTACTACACTTCTAATCGGGTACTTGGCCAGGTCGTAGATATCCTGCATCGAACTTACACCACCTGAAGCAATCAGTTTAATCATCGGCGAATGTTCAAGCAGTTTTTCGTATAAATCGATAGCAGCCCCGCCTAATTTTCCATCTTTGCTGATATCAGTACATAAGAAACGGAAAAAGCCTAGCGAGAGACATTTGTCAACGTAATCCATCAGTTTAATCGGCGAACTTTCCATCCAGCCAGAATATTTTATGACTTCATCCAAAACATCAATTGCAATCACAATACGGTTGGCGTAATCGTCTTTTTTAGCAAAAGCCTCGCTGAGTTGAGGTAAGAAATCAGGATTGGTAATGGCCTGTGTACCTACAATTACGCGGTGAATACCAGCATCAAGCAAATTGGTCACCTGCTCTATGGTTCTGATCCCACCACCATACTGCACTTTCATTTCGGTTTTTTTAATAATCTCGAAAAGTGTTTTTTGATTGCTAAAATCTCCTTTGGCGCCGTTTAAATCGATAATATGAATGAAATCGGTGCCATTTGAACGGTATTTCTCTATCATTTCGGGGATAGAAACAGCATACTCTGTTTTTTGGTTGTAATCGCCTTCACGAAGACGGACAACTTTTCCATCCAAAATATCAATAGCAGGTATTATGTACATTTTATAAGCTTAAATTTGAAAAATTTTTTAATACTAGTTCGCCGGCTTTTCCCGATTTTTCGGGGTGAAATTGAACGCCGTAAAAATTATCTTTTTGTACCGCTGCCGAAAACTTTAAACCATAATCAGCAGATGCGATGTCAAAAGTAGGGTTATATTCAATAAAGTACGAATGCACAAAGTAAAATTGTGTATTATCTTCAACACCTTCAAATAATGAATTGTTTTTCGGACTCACGGCATTCCAACCCATGTGTGGTATTTTGATATTCAGTGATTTATCGAATTTTTTGGTTTTAACCGGAACGATATTTAAAAGCGCGGCATCGCCCTCTTCCGAATGTTCGGTAATGAGCTGCATGCCCACACAGATACCGAGGACTGGTTTTGTTAGTTTTTTAATCGCCTCTACCAAACCTGTTCCTTTCAGTTTTTCCATGGCAGCACCCGCATGACCAACACCAGGGATGATGATGTGGCTATATTTTTCGAGGTCACTTTCTGTATTTACCATGCCATAGGTTACATTTAAGCGATCTAAAGCTGCGGTAAGGGAGAAAATGTTGCCCGCTCCGTAATTTACTATTCCAACCCCTAAATCCCCTGAAGGGGACTTTGAATTTCTATCGTTCATGTTATTGTTTATAACGAATTTATCTTAACGTCAATTTGCTGTCTTCTCCCCTTTAGGGGCTGGGGGTTACAAGAGTCCCTTTGTGCTCGGCAATACCATTTTCTCGGCATCGCGTTTAATGGCCATTTTAATGGCTTTGGCGAAGGCTTTAAAAATAGCTTCAATTTTATGGTGCTCGTTATCGCCTTCTGCTTTCACATTTAAGTTGCATTTTGCGGCATCGCTAAACGATTTAAAGAAGTGATAGAACATTTCTGTCGGCATATCGCCAACTTTTTCGCGTTTAAATTCAGCATCCCAAACAATCCAGTTTCTTCCACCAAAATCAATGGCTACCTGTGCCAGGCAATCGTCCATTGGTAAGCAAAAACCATACCTTTCAATGCCTAATTTGTTGCCTAAACCTTTGGCAAAGGCTTCGCCTAAGGCAATACCCGTGTCTTCTATGGTGTGGTGCTCGTCAATATGTAAGTCGCCTTTTGCAATTACTTCTAAATCTACACTTCCATGTCTGGCAATCTGATCAAGCATGTGATCGAAAAAGTTTAAACCCGTTTCAATCTTGGCCTTTCCTGTGCCATCCAGATCGAGGTTGATGGTAATATCAGTTTCATTGGTTTTGCGTTCGTGGTGAATTTTTCTGCTTCCTGCTTTTAACAGGTTGTAGATATCTTCCCATTTCTTGGTTTCCAGAATGATCACATCCAATAAAGTTTCGTGTTTATCCAAGGCTTCTGTCGAACCTAAGGCATCATTCTGGCGGAGGAAAATTGCTTTAGCGCCTAAGTTTTTGGCCAAAACCACATCATTCAAACGATCGCCGATCACGAAAGAGTTTTTCAGGTCGTAATCTTCACTGAAATATTTGGTTAATAAGGCCGTACCTGGTTTACGCGTAGGGGCATTGTCTTTAGCAAAAGTTCTATCAATTACAATCTCACTGAAATGAACGCCTTCACCTTCAAAAGTATCCAACATAAAATTGTGGATCGGCCAGAAATTTTCTTCAGGATTTGAAAGTGTTCCCAATCCATCCTGATTGGTCACCATCACCAGTTCGTAATCTAATTCGGCCGCAATTTTCGATAAATAATATAAAGAGCGCGGATAAAATTTAAGCTTTGCAAAACTATCTACCTGTTCATCATCAGGCTCGATGTTTAACGTACCATCGCGGTCTATAAATAATACTTTCTTCATTTTAAAAATTTTCTAGAACAGTTAATAGTTTATCGTTTTCTTCTTTTGTACCCACGGTAATCCTTAAACAGCCTTCGCATAAAGTTACTTTAGAACGGTCGCGAACGATGATGCCCTGATCAACCAATGTATCGTAAATTTTTAATGCATCGGTAACTTCTGTCAGGATAAAATTAGCATCAGAAGGATATACTTTTTTAACAATATTGAGTGCAGTTAAAGCCTTACTTAAACGGTCTCTTTCTGCCACAGATTCTTTAATCCAATCGTTCACCTGAGCGATGTTTTTTAAGGCTTCAAAAGCTAAATCCTGAGTGGCCTGATTGATGTTGTAAGGTGGTTTGATTTTGTTCAAAACATCGATCACTTTCGTGGAAGAAAATGCCATGCCTAAACGTAATGCGGCAAGTCCCCAGGCTTTCGAAAAAGTTTGTAAAACCACCAGGTTTCCGTACTCGGTTAGCTCCTGAATAAAGGTCTTCTGACGGGCGTAATTAATGTACGCTTCATCCACCACAACGATGCCATTAAAGTTGGCTAAAATGGTTTCAATATCTTCACGGTTTATCGAATTTCCGGTTGGATTATTTGGCGAACAAATGAAGATTAATTTGGTGTTTTTATCAATCGTTTCTGCAATCTTTTCCATGTCAAGTTGGAAGTTAGGAAGCAGGCTCACTTTGCGTATTTCAACATCATTTATGTTAGCCGAAACTTCATACATTCCATAGGTTGGTGGCAGCACAATGACATTGTCTTTTCCAGGGTTACAAAAAGCGCGGAACAATAAATCTATCGCTTCATCGCTACCGTTTCCTAAAAAAGTGTTCTCAATGGGCACGCCTTTTATTTTGCTGATTGCATCCTTCAAATCCAGTTGTAATGGATCAGGATAACGATTATAATTTGCTGGTAATGGCGAACCATAACTGTTTTCGTTTGCATCTAAAAATACTGATGCCTGACCTTTGAATTCGTCCCTGGCGGTAGAGTAGGGGCGAAGGTTTTTTATATTTTCTCTTACTAAATCGTTAATGTCCATTTTAATATTTTTATTCCTCACCCTGAATTTAGTTCAGGGTCTTTTTATTATATAGATGCTGAAATAAATTCAGCATGACGGCCTCACTATATAGGTTTACCTTAATTTAATTCTTCAATCTAATACTCACCGCATTCTTATGCGCTTCTAGTCCTTCTGCTGCGGCAAGTATCTCAACTGTACGGCCTATGTTGTTTAATCCTGTTGCAGAAAGGTGCTGAAAGGTGATTTTTTTCAGAAAAGCATCAGTAGATACACCCGAATAAGCCTTTGCGAAACCACTGGTTGGTAAGGTATGGTTCGTTCCGGAAGCATAATCGCCAGCACTTTCTGGTGTAAGGTTACCCAAAAACACCGATCCTGCATTGGTAATCAATGGAATAAGGCTTTGAAAATGTTCAGTAGCCAATATTAAATGCTCTGGTGCATATTCATTTGAAAATTGCATCGCCTCTTCCAGGTTTTTAGCTAAAACCGCATATGAATTGGCTATTGCCTTAGCTGCAATATCCTTTCTAGGGAGCACATTAAGCTGATTTTCAATTTCTTTTAAGGTTTCAGCGATGATCTGATAAGAAGTAGCCACTAAAATAGCCTGACTATCAGTTCCGTGTTCTGCCTGTGCAAGCAGATCAGCAGCAATAAATGAAGGGTTGGCAGTCTCATCAGCGATAACCAGTACCTCTGATGGTCCGGCAGGCATATCGATAGCTACTTTATTTTGAACCATTGTTTTTGCTGTAGTGACATAACGGTTGCCGGGACCGAAGATCTTATATACCTGTGGTACGCTTTCCGTTCCGAAAGCCATTGCAGCAACCGCTTGTGCGCCGCCAATTAAGAATACTTTTTCGATACCCAAAAGCACCGCGCAGTAGGCCAGATAACAATTGGTTTTGCCATCATTTTGTGGAGGAGAACATACCACAATTTCTTTACAGCCGGCAATGATTGCAGGGGTAGCCAGCATTAAAAAAGTACTCGGTAAAACGGCTGTTCCTCCCGGGATATAAAGGCCCACTTTTTCAATTGGCCTCGATTCGCGCCAACACATAACGCCTGGCATCGTTTCGATTTTATCTTCAGTTTTTAACTGCGACTGGTGAAAAGTTTTAATGTTTTGATAGGCCGTATCAATCGCTTTTTTTGCTTCAGCCGGAATGTTAGAGGCAATTGATTTTAATTCTTCAGCATCCAAAAACAGCTTCTCCAAATCAACTTTATCAAACGCTTTTGCGAAGTTGAAAAGTGCCTGGTCGCCATCTTTTTTTACCGTGCTGATGATGTCGGTTACCCGTTCTTCAACCAGTTTGTCGTCTTCAATCTGCCTTGAACAAAGTTCTTCAATTTTTGATTTAGATAAATCTGTATAATTGTAGATTTTCAATGTTTTATAATTTAAAATTAACTAATAGTTAATGTGAATTTAAACGATTTTATCTGATTATTTTCTCGATTGGCATTACTAAAATACCCTCAGCACCTGCTGCTTTTAAACTGTTGATTTTATCCCAGAAGTCTTCTTCAGCAATTACAGAATGAACGGCTACCCAGTTCGGTTCGAAGAGTGGAACCACGGTTGGACTTTTTACACCTGGCAGTAAATCGACTACCTTTTGAAGGTTATCTTTTGATACATTTAGTACCACGTATTTGTTCGATTTTGCACTAAGTACAGAGCGGATGCGTTGAAGCAATTCTGCAACTTCAGGATTATCAGCTATCGATTTATTTCCAATTAAAACGGCTTCCGATTGCATTACATCAGCGAATGGTTTTAGGCCATTGCTCTTTAATGTTCCACCGGTTGATACGATATCAAAAATGGCATCACTTAAGCCTAAACCCGGACCAATTTCTACCGATCCTGAAATGGTTCTGATATCAGATTTGATACCTTTTTCCTGTAAGAATTTTTCGAGGATTACGGGATAAGATGTCGCAATAGCTTTGCCATTTAACTCCTCTAATTTTTGGATATTACTGGTGGCCTGAACCGCGATTTTTAAAGTGCATTTTCCGAAACCTAATTTTTGCAGATAATCAACTTCTGCTTTGGTTTCTACAATTACATTTTCGCCAACGATACCCAGATCGGCAATGCCATCTTGTACATATTCAGGAATATCATCATCGCGAAGGAAAAGAATTTCTAAAGGAAAATTGGTAACGGTTGAGATGAGTGAGCTTTTGTAGTTTTCGAAAGATAAACCACAGTTTTTAAGTATTTCTACAGATTTTTCGTTTAACCTACCCGACTTTTGGATAGCGATTTTAAGTGTTTTCAAAGTATTGAATATAGAGTGAACAAGAAATTATTTTACGGAAAAAAGTTTTGAAGTACAAAACAAACATATCATATCGCCTATCGGCGATGGTGTAAATGTAAGTGATGGTTCAAAGTTAAATTCATAAATTATTTCTGCCAGTATCAATGCTTTAGCTGATAAGCGCTGGCAAATATAGTGTTTGAAATGGGAAAACAAAAAATAATGGCACTTAATTTGCCATTATGCTGTTTTTATTGCCAATAACCCTTATTTTGTATTAAAATTTTACGTATTTGAAAAAGTTCCGCTTTCTAATTCTGCCCTTTATTTTATTTATTTCTGCCTGTGGATGGTTTAAAAGCCCACCAGAGATTGGGAAAGTACTGTCTGAACATTTTAAGAATAAAATCTACAAAGATTTCGATACTGTAGCTTATGATAGCATTTTTGTGAAAACAATGGACAGTCTTTCGGGTAAATTCGTTAATCCGAAAACTATTAAAGCTTTTTATGCCGATAATTATGCTCAACCTAAGCTGGTTACACAATTTTATATTAATGGTGAGCTGGATTCGTTAGTGAACTATTTAGATCAGAGTGAGGTGCATGGCTTTAATCCAAAGATTTTTAAAGGAGATGAAATTAAAAGCTTGTTAGCCGTATTAACAGCCAATAAGTTTAAAAAGGTAGAGGAAAGTTATCCCGTAATCGCGAAATTAGAGTTATTGTCGGCTAATGCTTATCTGAATTATAATAATTACCTTAAATATGGGGTGGTAAATCCCCGCACCATTTTTTCACGTTATTACATTAAAGTTAGGCGTCCGGATAGCTTAGGAATGTCTAATCTTTTAAATGGTAAAAGTCTTGTGGATACCTTAAGATCCGTTCAGCCAAAATCAGTTCAGTATAAAGCATTGCAGTCGGCCTATTTAAATGCAGATGCTGAAAGTGAGAAGCGGATTTTACTGTTGAACATGGAACGTTTCCGCTGGAAAATGCCGGAGACCGGAGACAATTATGTGCAGGTAAATATTCCTGATTTTAGGTTGACCTGGCTGGACAAAACCGATACGGTAATTACGATGAAAGTTTGTGTGGGTGGGAAGCGTGAAAACGGTTATGAAGATAAGCTAAAAGCCTTTGCAAAATCTGGTAATTTAGATGACAAACCGAAGAACCATGAGACGCCTTTATTGTTCAGTAAAATCAACTCCATTCAGGCCAATCCGATCTGGAATATTCCGGTAAGTATTGCGCAAAGTGAGATCTATTGGATGGCTCGAAAAGATCCATATTATTTATCAAATAGCAACATCAAAGTTTACTATAAAGACAAACTAATTGGTGAGCCTGATACCATCAATTGGAACAGGTATTCGCGTGATAAATTACCCTTTAAATTTAAACAAGGATCTGGTGGAGGAAACGCTTTAGGAAAGTTCAAATTTATCTTCGATAACAGCTCGAGTATTTACCTGCACGATACCAATAACAAGAACGGTTTTAACTTAAGCAATCGGGCAATCAGTCATGGTTGTGTTCGTATTGAGAAGCCTTTGGAATTTGCCGAACTTTTGGTGAAAGATTCTTACACTTATGATAAACTCAGGGCTGAAGTAGATTTGCCGCCGATAGATAGTACACATGTAAAATGGTATAAAAAACGCATGGCACAAAAGGCTGATACGCTTAAAACTTTTCAATTAAAACCAGCTTGGTTTGCGCCAAAGAAAAATGTTCCGTTAATTATTACCTATATCACGGCATGGGCTCAAAACGATAGGATCGAATACAGGCCTGATGTTTATGGCATGGACGAAAAACTTTGGGTTGCGATGAAGAAGTTTAGGTAGAATTTAATCAACAGTTTCAATCTTCTTCGTTAAAAGGATTAACTTTGTGTTGTTTTAACACAAATTAAGAATGATCGATCAAAATATCAAAATCGCTGTTGATGCTATTGTTTTTGGCTATGAAAAAGGAACGCTTTATGTACTGGCTGTTCAGCAACGTTTTGGTAAGTTAGCCGATCGCTGGGTTTTACCAGGTGGATTTATTTTAAATGATGAGCCTTTAATAAGCGCTGTAGAGCGGGAGCTGAAAGAAGAGGCGGGTATAACCGTAAATTATCTTGAACAGTTAGGAACTTTTGGTGATGATATCAATCGTGATGAACGCTTCAGGGTAATTTCTGTAACCTATTTTGCTTTAGTAAATCCGAAAAACTTTGTGTTAAAGGCCGATACTGACGCCAAAGATGCCAGGTGGTTTCCGGTTGATGAAATTCCACAGTTGGGTTATGATCATAATGAAATGGTCAACCTGGCGCACCAGCGGCTAAAAAGCAAATTGACGTATCAGCCAATCGGATTTGACTTATTGGATCAGGAATTCCTCTTCTCCGATCTGGAGAATTTATACTGTTCCATTTTAGAAAGAGATATCGACAGAAGAAATTTCAGAAAAAAAATTCTAAGTTTTGGAATTGTTAAAGAAACTGATAAAGTGGTTAAAATCGGAGTTAGTGGTAGACCAGGGAAGCTTTTTACTTTCGATAAGCCGAAATATAACCAACTTTTAAAAGAAAATTTCCAGTTTGACATTAGGTTTGCGTAAAATAAACACAAATTATTTTTTGGATTCTGAAAATGATTTTTATATTTGTGTAAATAATACGCAAATATATGTTAAATCTAAATCCGGGTTTTACTCCGCTAGGCGAAAATAACTTAATCGAATACAAATCTTTCTTGTTTGCAGGTGGCGAACCACATATTAAAATTTCAAATAATTTTGATGCTGCCCTGCCTATTACCATTACGCACCGAATAAATTCCTTTAACGATTTAGGCCTGATCTGTATTACAGTTGATGCGCTCAAAAGAATGGGGGTGAAGGAGATTCATCTTTTTATACCATATTTTCCTGCAGCGAGACAAGATCGCGTCATGATTCCAGGCGAGCCCTTGTCGGTAAAAGTGTATGCCGATATTATTAATGCAATGGCATTGGCAAATGTTACCATTTTTGATCCGCATAGCGAAGTAAGCCCGGCATTGCTCAATAACTGTGTTACCATTTCAAACCATGAATTTATAAAACAGGTAATTGCAAAAATTGGAACTGATGTAAAACTTATATCTCCAGATGGTGGCGCGTTAAAGAAAATTTATAAAGTTTCTGAGTTTTTAGATGGTGCAGAAGTGATAGAATGTTCAAAAAGCCGGGATGTGAAAACAGGAAAGCTTTCAGGATTTAAAGTATATGCCGAAGATTTAGCCGGTGCTGATTGTTTAATCGTAGATGATATTTGTGATGGTGGTGGGACTTTTATTGGTCTGAGTGAAGCGCTAAAGGCTAAAAATGCTGGGAAATTATATTTAGCCATCAGTCACGGTATATTTAGCAAAGGCTTTGATGAACTAGACAAATACTTTGAGCAGATTTTTACTACTGATTCGATCAAAGAGGTTGATCATAAAGGGGTAACACAGATAAAATTACAGAAGATATTGTAAGCCTAAATATATTACTTAAGTAACATGAAATGAAAAGCAAAATTGTTCATAATGCCCTCTTTGGTTTAGCTGTTGGTGATGCACTTGGTGTTCCTGTAGAATTTAAATCGAGAGCATATCTAACGCAAAACCCTGTTGAAGATATGAAAGGTTATGGAACCCATAATCAGCCTACTGGAACTTGGAGCGATGATAGTTCACTCACCTTTTGCTTAGCTGAAAGCCTCAGCTATGGGTATGATTTGCAGGATATATCCCAGAAATTTCTGAAATGGTACAATGGTAATATCTGGACCCCACATGGAGAAGTATTTGATATTGGGATTGCAACCGGCAAGGCAATACGGGAAATTGCTAAAGGAGTTGATCCGGTTTTATGTGGAGGTAGTGGAGAAACGGATAATGGAAATGGATCTTTAATGAGAATTCTGCCTCTGCTATTTTATCTTCAAGGTAAAAACGACTTGCAGTATATTTTTCAGCTGGTGAAAGAAGTTTCATCCATTACTCATGCGCACTTTCGGTCGGTTTTTGCTTGCTTTATTTATATCATTTATGGTGTGGAGCTGTTGGAAGGTAATGATAAGGATCAAGCATATCATAATATGAAGTTTAAGCTCAAAGATTTTATTGCACAAAATAATTTCGAGTCAAAGGAAATCAATCTATTTAATAGAATTTTAATAGATGATATATCAACAGTCACTGAAAATGAGATTTATTGTTCAGGTTATGTGTTACACAGTCTCGAAGCTAGCTTATGGTGTATTCTTACTACTAAATCTTATGAGGATGCTGTTCTAAAAGCAGTTAATCTTGGTGACGATACCGATACAACTGCGGCTATTGCAGGTGGTTTAGCAGGTTTGGTTTATGGTTTTGAAGCTATACCTGAAAAATGGATAAGCATGCTAGTAAGAAAAGGTGATATTGAAAATCTATGTAACAAGTTACAGAGTAAATATGAGCAGATGCAAAGCTATACAATAGCGAAACTGGTATCAAACACAAAAAACAAGAGTATTTTTTCTTTTGGGGGCATCAGGTTTCAAAAGATGGTGTTCTTTCTAAAGCTTGCTTAAGCCAGTGGTGGCATTCTCCTTTTGTGGTACATAAGATTAAATATAAAACTGCTGAACATTGGATGATGAGTAAAAAAGCTGAATTATTTAACGACAGTGAAACATTAAATAAAATTTTAGCTTCAAAATCCCCGGAAGAAGTTAAAAAACTGGGACGTGAGGTTAAAAATTATGATGAATCCATTTGGTCAAAAAACAGATATGAAATTGTGAAAGAGGGCAACTTTCATAAATTTAATCAAAATAAAGAGCTAAAAGAGTTTTTAATCCATACAGGAGATAAGATTTTAGCCGAGGCCAGTCCGGTTGATACGATTTGGTGAATTGGGTTGGCAGAAGACAATGCTGATGCAAAAATACCCAAGAATTGGAAAGGATTAAACCTTTTGGGCTTTGCATTGATGGAAGTTAGGGATGAGTTGTATAGGTAACTTTAAATAAAAAATAATGATCTTAGAAGTAATCAAAGCCGATATAACAGAAATTAAGGCTGATGCAATCGTTAATGCGGCAAACAGTTCTTTGCTTGGCGGCGGTGGGGTAGATGGTGCCATTCACAGAAAAGGTGGTAAAGCCATTTTAGAAGCTTGCGTGGCCATCAGAGATAAACAGGGAAAGTGCAAAACTGGGCATGCCGTAATTACCACGGCAGGCAATTTACCGGCAAAATATGTGATCCATACGGTTGGGCCTGTTTGGAATGGTGATAGCGAAGAAAAAAATGCTTTGCTTGCAGATTGCTATCGCAACAGTTTAACCTTAGCCGTTGAAAATGATGTTAAGATTATTGCTTTTCCAAACATCAGTACAGGGATTTATCATTTCCCTAAAGATATAGCAGCAGATATTGCCATTACCACGGTAAATAATTTTGCTGAAAAAGAAAAAATAGAAAAGGTAATCTTCGTTTGCTTCGACGATGAGAATTACAGGCTCTATGATGAGAAACTCAATCGCATTAAACAATGATATGAGTTGTTAATAGAATTACAAAATGAAAATAACAGTAAAAAAATATAAAGAACAGCTATTAGAATGGCCAACTTCAGGATGCCATATTATGGCGCAGTATGATGATGAAAAAATAATCGTTTATCAGGCTTACCGAAAAGAAATCGGTGAATTTGCAGTCAAAAATCAATTTTTTGGAGGTGAATTCAGTTTAAGCAGAATGACATGGATCAAACCTAATTTTCTATGGATGATGTACAGAAGTGGTTGGGGCAAAAAAGAAGGACAAGAAGTTACTTTAGCAATACACCTTAAAATTTCTGCATTTCGTAATTATTTAGAAAATGCGGTGTACTCTTCTTACGATCAAACGAAGGGAATTTCTCACGAAGAGTGGAGAAATGAACTGGAAAACTCTAATATTCGACTTCAATGGGATCCGGATCACGATCCTTATGGTGCAAAGCAGGAAAGAAGGGCAATTCAGATCGGATTGAGAGATAAATTCATTAATTCTTTCGCTAAAAATGATATTTTGTTAATAGAAGATATTAGCATGTTTGTAAAGGAACAACATGCATTTGTTCAGAATCATCAGCTGGAGAATTTAATGATCCCGATAGAAAAACCTTTTGTCTTTGAAGATGATGCATTGAACAAAAAGTTGAAAATTAATCTGATAGCTCATGGACAATAAAATAACAAAAGGAATTAGTAAGCTTTTAAGTTACGTTTTGAGGCATTCACCAGAAACCATAAGTCTAAAACTGGATGAAAATGGCTGGGCAGATGTGAATGAGCTCATAATCAAACTCAACCTCTATGATAATCGAATAGATTTTGAACTGCTTGAGTACATTGTTGAAAATAACGACAAAAAAAGATTTGCCTTCAATGATGATAAAACTAAAATAAGGGCAAATCAGGGACACTCTATTCCTGTTGAATTAAACTTGAATGAAACAGAGCCATTAGCATCCTTATATCATGGTACAGTTGAAAAATTCTTATCAGCTATTAAAGCGCAGGGCTTGCAAAAAATGGGCAGACAGCACGTGCATTTAAGCGCTGACAGAGAAACGGCGAATAAAGTAGGCAGTAGGAGAGGAAAACCCGTTATACTCACCATTAACAGTGGGGCTATGCACAAGGCCGGGTACAAATTTTACTTATCAGATAACAATGTCTGGCTTACAGATGTTGTGCCTGCTGAATTTATAGCGTTTTAGAGATGGGCAGAACATTAGTAATAGGAGATATTCACGGCGGATTGAAAGGCCTAAGCCAGTTATTCGAGCGTGCAGAAGTAACAAAAGCTGACAAACTGATTTTTCTTGGCGATTATGTGGACGGATGGAGCGAATCGGCACAGGTAATTGATTATCTGATCCAATTGGAAGAAAACCATCAAGGCATTTTTATCAAAGGTAATCATGATGCCTGGTGTATCGATTGGCTCGAAAAAGGTATTGTAGATGAGGTTTGGTTTGTTCATGGTGGTAAATTAACTATGGAGAGTTACCAAGATACTTCTGATGCGATCAGGCAGGAACACTTAAACTTTTTTAGGCGGATGAAAGATTATTACGTGGATGAGCATAACAACCTCTTTATTCACGCTGGTTTTTCTTCCATGCATGGTCCTGAAAAAGAACGTTATTCTTCCAATTATTCGTGGGATAGAACGCTTTGGGAAATGGCCCTGACTATGGATAAGAGGATCAAAAAAGATTCGGTACTTTATCCTAAACGTTTATTGCTCTATCATGAAATCTACATCGGCCATACCCCAACGCTCTATTATAATATGAACGTACCCATGCAGGGTTGTAATGTTTGGAATATCGATACCGGTGCTGCATTTACAGGAAAATTAACTTGTTTGGATATCGAAACCAAAGAATTTTGGCAAAGCGATACTCTACAAAGCCTGTATCCAAACGAAAAAGGAAGAAATAAATAATTAATAATAACATAAAATACCATGATGAACCCATTATTATTAACAGACGGATACAAAGTAGATCACCGCAGACAATACCCTGAACATACCACATTGGTTTATTCTAACTGGACACCCAGAAAAAGCAGGCTCGCAAACGTAAACCATGTGGTACTTTTTGGTTTGCAATATTTTATCAAAAAGTACATTATTGAAGATTTTAACCAAAATTTCTTTAAACAGCCAAAAGAAGAAATTTTGAAAAAATACGCCCGTAGGATCAATAATTACCTGGGAGAAAATTTAGTAGGTACGCAGCACATCGGCGATTTACACGATTTGGGCTATATTCCTATGGTTTTTAAATCACTACCAGAGGGGGCTGAAGTGCCATTGCGTGTACCCATGTTTACCATGTACAATACCAAACCTGAATTTTTCTGGTTAACTAACTATTTCGAAACATTATTATCAGCTGTGGTTTGGTTGCCATGCAATTCTGCTACCATCGCTAAACAATACCGGCTCATTTTGGATAAATATGCAGCAGAAACTTCATCCGTACCAGAATTTGTAGATTGGCAGGGACACGATTTCTCTATGCGTGGCATGGGTGGGATAGAAGCTGCAGTAACTTCAGCAGCTGGCCATTTACTGAGCTTCACCGGGACGGATACCATTCCGGCTATTGACTTTTTAGAAGAATATTATCATGCAGATTCGGATAAAGAGCTCATCGGTGGCTCCGTAGCCGCTACGGAACATTCTGTGATGTGCATGGGAACCAACACCGGGGAACTTGAAACCTTTAAACGCTTGATTTTAGAAGTTTACCCAAAAGGAATTGTATCCATCGTTTCCGATACCTGGGATTTATGGAAAGTACTGACCGAATATCTTCCAGTTTTAAAACATGATATTACCGCTCGTTCAGGTAAAGTAGTAATCAGGCCAGACTCGGGTGATCCGGTTGATATCATCTGCGGAAACCCCAACGGTAAAAACGAAAACGAGAAAAAAGGTGTAATCGAGTTGCTTTGGGGTGTATTTGGAGGGAAAGTTAATGATAAAGGCTTTAAGGAGCTTGTCCCACAAATTGGTGCCATTTATGGCGATAGTATCACCACAGAAAGAGCTACTCAGATTTGCGAACGCTTAAAATCGAAAGGTTTTGCCTCTACCAACGTAGTTTTTGGTATTGGTTCATTTACGTATCAGTACAATACACGCGATACTTTTGGTTTTGCCATGAAAGCTACATATGGTGAGGTAGATGGTATTGGACGTGAAATATTTAAAGATCCGATTACCGACGACGGAACCAAGAAATCGGCGAAGGGATTATTGCAGATTTTTAAAAACGACAAAGGTGAATATGAGCTGAAAGACCAATGCACCTGGGAGGAGGAAGCACAAGGCGAATTGAAAGAAATTTTTAGAGATGGAAAGTTATTGTCCGATTATTCTCTCGCAGAAATTAGAGAAAGGCTAAAGAATAATTAACTTCGCCAAGTTTTTAATCGACTAGTCAAAAGCTAGTCGGTTAATTTTTAAAGATACAATGCAGAGCAACCCCACATTTAACCATCAGGCTGATATCGTAAATAGTGCCATTAGGTTTATAAACGCATGGTTTAAGCAATCTAAGGCTATTACCGACGAATTGAATGATTTTTTTATCCTTCCAGGTAATAAAATAATCGGTAAAGATGTAATTATCGGGAGATTGAAAGGTATTTTTGGTCAATCTGATGAATATGTTGGTGGCCGGTACGATATTATTGATGTTAATTTTGAACTGCTGAACGATGGTAAGGGCATGGGCTTTGTTGAAGGCGTTGCGGGTTACAGAGATGTGATTCGAAAACAATCGAAAATCGTTAGTGGACCCTTTAAACTGTATTTTGCGTTGCATAACAATAGCTGGAAAATTGTAAATATCGAATTTCCTGGATTTGCATATTGAAAATCGAATTGTTAGATAAATTATTATTAAAAAAATTTCCATGCTTTCTTTTTTTAATAAAATAGTAGACGTACTCCATGAAAATAATATTCCCTACATGCTTTCGGGGAGTATTGCGATGGGTGTGTATATAGTTCCAAGAGCTACCCGTGATTTTGATTTTGTTGTTCACCTGCAACCTAAAGATATAGATGGTTTTGTTGCTAACTTTAAGGATGGTTATTACTGTAATATTAATTCAGTAAAGGATGCTGTAAGGCAGCAAAGTTTGTTTAATATAATAGATCATACATCAGGGTATAAAGCTGATTTTGTAATCTTAAAGAATGAAGATTTTCGACAAGAAGAATTTAATAGAAGAGTCGAAATGGAATACTTTGGAAAATCAGTATATTTGGTTACAGTTGAAGATTTATTAATATCAAAATTGATTTGGATTCAAGTTTTGCAATCTGCAATTCAAATTCAAGATATAAAAAATCTAGCTGAATTAAATACATTGGATTGGGAGTACATCAACAAATGGGTAAAAGTACTTAAGCTTGCAACATTTAATCTGTTAAAGAAATGAAAGATACTTCAGAAGAAATTAAAGAATTACAGCTTAAATTATGGTTATCAAAAACACCAGATCAAAGATTGTATCAAATGTTGATTGATAATGAATCATTATTTAAGTTTTGGAATAATATAAAACCTGTTATTAAAAAGTAACATTGATAATAATAAATAAGGAATGTTATACCC